>CADCWF010000029.1:8381-11102 GCA_902806345.1 uncultured Thermomicrobiales bacterium | reverse complement strand
TATCCTGTTAAGCCCGGCCGGTTCCGGGAACGATTCCTAGCGGCCCCAGTCGAGCGCCGGGCGGCCCCGCGCCCAAAGCCAGAGCGCCAGCCAGGCGGCGGCGAGGATCGCCAGCGTCGCCAGCAGCAGCGTCAGCCGTTTTTGGCGGTCGTCGAGGTCGCGCCGGGTCGCCGTCGCCCGGTCGTACATCGCCTGGTCGCCCAGGCTGGCGAAGGCCGCGCCGGCCGCGAGCGCGGCGCCTCGCGCCTCGGGGTAGTCGCGCCAGGAGTTCGCCTGCTCCGCCGCCACTTCGAGGTCGGCCGTCGCGCCGAGGCCGGTCTGCGCCAGCTCGTCGTAGCGGTCGAGGAGCGGGGTCGGGCGCTGGGGCTCGGGCAGGATGGCGTACTGAGTCCGGGCCTGGGAGAGCAGGATCGCGGCCCGGTCGTAGGCGTGGCGACCGAGCGCCTGCTCGATCTGTTCCATCAGCGCCTCGGCCTGGAGGCCCGTTTCGCTGGCCCGCAGCAGCGGCTCGACGGCCGCTTGGCGGTCGACCAGCGCGAGGTCGGTGAAGAGGCGGAGTGACCGCTCGAGCTCGCGCTGGGCGGAGGCGTAGTGGCCCTTCGCCAGAAGCTCCTGGGCCGGGGCGAGGTCGAAGGCGGCGAATGCGTTCTCCCGCCAGCCCCCGGCGGCCCAGCGCGGTAGATTCTCCCGCCACTGGGTCTCCAGCTCCGCCGGCGAGCGCTTGTAGACCTCGCGCAGGGCGGCTCGCCAGTCGGGCTCGTCGGCCAGCGCCGCGACGAAGGCGCCGAACTGCTTCAACCCGTAGCGGTCGATCAGGAACGCGACGACGCTGTAGGCGTGGGCCGAGAAGACGGCGGGGTCGCCCTCCGGAAGCTGCGGCCGGTTCAGATCGGACCACGTCAGCAGGCGGTCGCGGCCGCGGGCGATCTCGACGAGGGCGGCGGCGCGGGCGAGGCCGGCGGCGGCGGGCCGCTCGACGTAGCCGGCGAACCCCTCGGCGAAGCCGCGCGGCACCCCGCCGCCGCCCACCTCGCGGACCGCCACCAGGGCCAGCGCGCGGCGGAGCGCCCCCTCCAGTTCCAGCGGCGAGCGGGAGAGCAACGCGGGCACGGAGAGCGCCACGTCCCCGCGCCCGGACGCGGCGGTGACCGGGCCGGGGCGGAGCTCCTGCCAGGGCCGACCGGCGATCGCCGTGGCGTAGGCCGCGTCGTCACGGTAGAGGTAGAGCTCGATCGTGCGGTTCAACTCGGGGAGGAGGGCGTCCAGCTCGGCGTAGGCTGCCTCCAGCCGGGGGCCGTAGGCGACGGCGAAAGCGTCCGCCGTCATCGGTCCGCCCTCCTCGGCAAAGAGCCGGAAATGGTCGGTTTCGGCGGCGGCAAAGCCGTCCGGCGGCCCGAGGTAGGGCGGCTCCGCCGGCAGCGCCTGCGCCGCCGCGATCGGCCTCCAAAGCACGACCAGGAGCAACACGCCCACCAGCGCACCCAGCCACGCCCGAGCCGAACCACTGGGGGCGGCGGGGTCGGGGATGGGGACGCCTGGCAAACGCTCGCGCATGACGGGCTCCGGCGGCGCTGGGGGGAGGGAACGCAACACCCGGTTCGGGTCCGGGCCGATGGGGTTGGGCGAGTATACGCGCGCCCTCGTGAGCGGGGCCAACGGCGGGCGTCTCAAATCGCGACATCTTGCCGGGTGGGACCAACCTCCGGTCGCCGGTTGCGCCCGCGTTCGTGGTCTTGGCCTGTCGCCTGCGACACCGGCAGGCGCGCGGGGTAGGGTGGAGCCACCGCCATGGAGTCCAAGGTTCGCTCCTTGGGCACCTGGGAGGCCCGGGCCTCCCAGCCACCGGTGGCCGCAATGACACGAGGTCCGGCATCTCCGATCGATGGCACTCTGCAAGCCACGGCAGCCAGACGACTGAGGGCAAGCGCATGAACCGGATCCTGCTCGTCGTCGATGTCCAGAACGGGTTCGTCAACGGGTACACCGACACGATCCCCCGTCGCATCCGGACGCTGATCGAGCGCGGCCGGTTCGACGAGGTCCTCTTCACCTGCTTCGTCAACACCCCCGAGAGCCCCTACCGCCGGATCCTCGCCTGGCACGCCTGCGCCGAGCCGCCCGAAACCGACATCGCGCCGGAACTGGCCGACCTCGTCCGGCCGGGCTGCGCCTACACCAAACCGGGCTTCACCGGCATCCCGGACGACCTCGCCGCTCGCCTCCGGGAGGAGGCGCCGGAGGAGGTCATCGTCGTCGGCATCGACACCGACATGTGCGTGCTGAAGGTGGCGATGGATGTCTTCGACCTCGGGATCACCCCCGTCGTCCTGGTCGACTGCTGCGCCAGCACCGGCGGCCTCCAGGCCCACCTGGCCGGGCTGGCGACGCTGGCCCGCAACATCGGCGCCGACCAACTCCGGACCACCGGCCTCGACGAGGGCTACCTCGGTCGGCCGCCGGACGAGGACGAGAAGCCCGAGGCGGTGATCGACGGCGCGGCGTTGCCGGCGCGGGCGGGCTGATTCGGAAACCGGGAGAACCCTACCCCGAAACGGGGCACTGTCGTTCTGAGTCCGCAGGCGAAGAATGCCTCCCCTCTCCGGTCAACCACGAACGGAACCACGCCGCTTTGGCGGGAGGTCCTTCGCCTGCGGGATCGGGAGGGCGAGGCGGGTTGCCGAGGCGCTCGGCCGCGTTCCCGCGACTGCGCCCCCCGCCAAC
>CADCWF010000029.1:0-8371 GCA_902806345.1 uncultured Thermomicrobiales bacterium | reverse complement strand
CCACCTGGCCGGGCTGGCGACGCTGGCCCGCAACATCGGCGCCAACCAGCTCCGGACCACCGGCCTCGACGAGGGCTACCTCGGTCGGCCGCCGGACGAGGACGAGAAGCCCGAGGCGGTGATCGACAGCGCGGCGTCGCCGACGCGCGCGGGCTGACTCAGAAACCGGGAGAGCACAGCCCCCAAACGGAGCACGCGCGCCCTCCCCATCATTCTGAGCCCGCAGGCGAAGAATCCCTCTCCTCTCTAGACGACCACGAACGAAACCACGCCGCTTTGGCGGGAGGTCCTTCGCCTCCGGATCGGGATGACGAGGTGGGGTGCCACGACAATCGGCCGCGTTCCCGCGACTGCGCCCCCCGTCAACCGATGCGCCGAGACCTACGCCGGCGGACCCGCCGCGGCCACTGCCGGCGAGACATCGGCCGCAAACCGCCGGGCGTTGTCGGCAAACGCCCGGGCGAGCCGGCCCGCCGCCTCGTCGTAGGCTGCCGGGTCCGCCCAAGTGGATCGAGGTTGGAGGATCTCCGACGGCACGCCCGGGCAGGTCTCGGGGACGCGGAGGCCGAATGCGGGTTCGAGGGCGGTGGCCACGGCGGCCAGGGCGCCGCCGACGATCGCGCGGACGATGGCGCGGGTGTGGCCGATGCCGATCCGGGCGCCCACCCCGTAGGGGCCGCCGCTCCAGCCGGTGTTGACCAGCCAGCACGCCGGTTCGTGGCGGCGGAGCCGCTCCCCGAGGAGCGCGGCGTATCGCGTCGGTGGCAGCGGCAGGAACGGGGCGCCGAAGCAGGGAGAAAAGGTTGCCTCCGGCTCGGCCACCCCGCGCTCGGTCCCCGCCAGCTTCGAGGTGTAGCCGGAGAGGAACCAATAGAGCGCCTGGTCGAGTCCGAGACGGGCGACCGGCGGCAGTACCCCGAAGGCGTCCGCGGTCAGGAACACGACGTGGCGGGGATGACCGGCCATGCCGGCGATCGTCGCGTTCTTGATGAACGCCAGCGGGAAGGCGGCCCGCGTGTTCTCCGTCAGCGAGTCGTCGTCGAGCCGGGGCTCCCGCGTCTCCGGATCGAGGACCACGTTCTCGAGGACCGTCCCGAAGCGGAGGACCGCTCGGTGGATGTCGGGCTCCGCCACCGGCGAGAGGTGGATCGCCTTGGCGTAGGAGCCGCCCTCGAAGTTGAAGACGCCGCGGTCGTCCCAGCCGTGCTCGTCGTCGCCGACGAGGGTCCGTGTCGGGTCGGTCGAGAGGGTGGTTTTGCCGGTCCCGGAGAGGCCGAAGAAGATCGCCGCCTCGCCGTCGGCGCCGACGTTGGCCGAGCAGTGCATCGTCGCCACGCCCCGCTTCGGCAGCAGGTACTGGAGGATGGCGAAGATGGCCTTCTTGATCTCGCCCGCGTAGCCGGTGCCGGCGATCAGGACGAGACCGCGGGAGAAGCTGGTCACGATGGCCGTCTCCGAGCGGGTCCCCTCCGCCGCCGGATCCGCCGCGAAGCGGGGCGCATGGAGCACCGTGACGTCCGGCTCCCGCCCCTGCGCGCGGTCGTCGATCCGCTCCTCGACGGTCGGTACGATGAACAGGTTGTGGGCGAAGAGGACGGACCAGGCGGTCTCCGAGACGACCCGGACGCGCAGCCGATGGGCGGGGTCGGCGCCGGCGTAGAGATCCTGGACGAAGAGTTCCTGGCCGCCGAGGTGGTGGGCCAGCCGGCGGTGCAGCTCATCGAACGCCTCGGGCGCCAGCGGGTGATTGACCTCCCCCCACCAGACATCAGCCGAGGCCGGCTCGCGGACGACGAACTTGTCGCGCGGCGAACGTCCGGTGTGCGCGCCCGTCTCCACGGTCAGCGGACCGGTCGCGGCGAGCACCCCCTCGCCCCGGCGAAGGGCGTGCTCGTAGAGCAGGGGAGGGGTCAGGTTCCAGTGAACCGCCGCCGCGGTTGCGATCCCGACCGCGGCGAGCGGGGCGCCGTCCGGGCCGTGGTTGCCGGTGCCTTCGTCCATGGCGGGTACGGCCTCCTCTCCGGACGGCAGCGGCCGGCCTGTCGAGGCCGGATGCCCGCCGGATGCCCTGCCGGCTCGGGACGAGGTCGGCCCCGGCGCGGACGCCGCCCCGGTCTCGCCTGAGCCGGGCATCTTACGTGCGCGGCAGATGTCTGTCGCGCCTAACGTGCCCTCAAGGCTTCCGGTCAGCCGGCCGTCGGCCCGAGGTGCTGTCCCCGGTCACACTTAGAGCATCCGGACTCCGGGGCCGATCGGCGCGGCGTCGCCTCCCTCCGGATCCGCCCGGCGGGCGCCTCGCCGACCGTCCCCCCTGGCGGCGCCGTTCACCCGGCCGGCCGTCGGCCGCGTCGGGTCCGGTTCCGGCTGCCGCGCTGCTCCGCTCCACCAGCCGTTCGAGCGGCTGCCGGTTGACGAGCAGTTGCAAGACGTCGGGGCGGGAGTAGTGGCCGCCAACATCACAGCCCTGCTTCGCGGCGTAGACGGCCTCGAGCGTGACGGTCGCGGTCAGGATCGTCTCGCCCCGGACCGGGCCGGCGATCACCTCACCCCGGGGGTCGACGATGCAGCTGTCTCCGGTGTAGGGGACGTAAAAGAGGTCGCGGAAGCGCTCCGGCACGTCCTCCAACCGTCCGAGGCCGCCGGCGACGATGACGTAGCAGCCGGCTTGCGAGGCGAACGCCCGCGAGAGCAGGAGCTGGCGGGCCCAGATCGAGACCGGGGCCGGCGGTGCCGCGTCCGGCTCCCGCCCCGGCCAGGCGGCAACGTGGATCTGGGTGCCCTGGGCCATCAGCGCGTAGCCGGGGAGGACGATGTTGTGCTCCCAGCAGTTCAGCCCGCTGAGCCGCCCGTAGGGCCGCTGGTGGACGACGAGGCCGACGGCGTCGCCCTCACCCCAGACGGCGCGTTCTATGTGGGTCGGCTTCAGCTTGCGGTGGCGGCCGAGGATGCGCCCCTCGCGGCCGATGAACAGCAGGGTGCAGTAGACGGTGCCTCGGGACCGCGGATCGAGCTCGGCGACGCCGATCGCGACGTCGATCCCGGCGCGGCGGGCGGCCGCGCAGAGGCGGTCGGTCGTCGGGCTCGGGATCTCGACGGCATTGGCCAGGTACTCGGCGGCGGCCCGCCACCAGAGCGGCGTCGGCGGCCCCTTCCAGGCGAAGAACGGGTAGCCCGGCAGCCAGGTCTCGCCGAAGGCGGCGAGATCGGCTCCGGCTTGGCCGGCCTCCTCGATCAGCCGGCAAGCCTTGTCGGTCGAGGCGTCACGGTCGAAGTAGACGGGCGCCGCTTGAACGGCGGCCAGGGTGAACGCTTCGTAGGTGGTCATGGCTGGCCATCCTTCGGGGCGACAACGCCATCAGAGCGTAGCACCGGTTCGGACGGTGGTCGTCGTGCAGTCGAGCGGCAGAGGCCGCATCGGGTCCGATTCCCGACCGGCGTAGGGGCGACGCCCCCCGGGCTCTGGGGAGCACCGCCAACGACGCCCCTGGGCGCGGTTGCGGGTCTCCGGCTCGACGGCGGGCCGCCGAGCAGCGCGGGGGCAACCTCTCCGAAGGGGTCGTCCTCGGCCGCTTGTCCCCTGCGCCGATTCTTGTCGGCGCACCGCTCAGCCCGCCGCGACCCGCACCCCCGCCACGCCCGCGTCGGCCAGCGCCGCCACCTCGTCGAGCAGACGGGCGCGGAAGGTGCCGGGACCTGGGTTGCCCTCCGCCGCGCGCTCGGCGGCGAGGCCGTAGGTCCCCAGGGCCAGCGCGGTCTGGAGGGTGGGGTCGTCGCCGACGGCGTTGAAGATGCCGATCGCGGCGGTCGCCATGCAGCCGGAACCGGTGATCCTCCCCAACAGGGGGTGGCCGTTGGAAACGAGCAGGGTGCCGCCGGGGCCGACGACCGTATCGACCGCCCCGGTCACTGCGACGACCGTTCCGAATCGCGCCCGCGCCGCCTCGGCGACCGCCCGTGGGTCCTCGCTCCCGACCGCCTCGACGCCGCGCACCGCGCCGGAACCGACGAGGGCGCCGATCTCGCCCCGGTTGCCGCGCAGCACGGCGATCGGCAGCTCCGCCAGCAGCCGCAGCGCGCTCTCGGTCCGGAACCGGGTGGCGCCGGCACCGACGGGGTCGAGCACGATCGGCACGCCCTTGTCGCCGGCGGCGCGGCCCGCCAACAGCATCGCCTCGATCTCCCCGGCCGAGAGGGTGCCGATGTTGAGCACCAGCGCCTGGGAGAGCGCCGCCATCTCGGCGACCTCCTCCGGCGCGTAGGCCATCACCGGCAGGGCGCCGAAGCCGAGCGTCAGGTTGGCCGAGTCGTTGGTGACGACCACGTTGGTGATCTGGTGGACGAGCGGCTTGGTCTCGCCGATCCTGGTCAGCGACTCGGCCGCCAGCGCCGGGTAGTCCATGATGACCATCCTCGTTCATCCCCGGATCGGCGGGGTCACAGGCCGAGGGGGCGCCCCGGCGGCGATAGGCACGCGTGGCAAGATCCCCGCCAGCGCGTTATCGGTCGGCCGTGCCCGGCGCCACGATTGACGGCCGGCGTCCCGGCCGGCGACGCTGCACGGCAACCGCTGGCCTTCCGCCCGTCACCCCGGAGCCTCCCGATGCCGCGCCTCGCCGCCCGGCCCGCGACCGACCGCCGCCAGGCCACCCGCCGGAACCTCCTCCGCGCCGATGGCCTGGTCGTGGCCCTCGCCGGGGTGGCGCTGCTGGTGTTCGGCGCCCCGCTCCAGCCGACGATCGGCTGGCCCTCGGGGGGGACGTTGACCGTGCTCGGCGTCGTGCTGCTGGCCTACGGCATCGGCTTGCTGGCCGTTTCGGCGTTCCGCCCGGTCGGTCGCGGTCTCACCCTGATGGTCGCGCTGCTCAACAGCCTCTGGTTCGACGCCAGCATCGCCGTCGCCGCCATCGGTCCGTCCGGGCTGTCGGGCGCCGGGCGGGCCGCGATCCTGGCTGGCGGTGCGGTCGCCATGCTCTTTGCCGTTGCCCAGGTGCTCGCCGTCCGCCAGCGCTAACCGGACCATCCCTGCTGCTGCGCAAGCGGAGTGCCTATCCCACGGGCTCCGCGTTCGGACCGAACGTTTCCGGGGGCAACCCCGCCTGGATCGAATCGATGGCGTAGCCGTCGGCGGTCGGGACGAAGACGATGAAGTCGGTACGGACCTCGCCGGGCACCGGGCCACCCGTCGCCGCCAGGTCGACCAGCGCCGCCACCCGTCCCCCCGGGAGCACCCGTGCCTCCCGCACCGCGGCCACCGCCCGCTGCTGCGCCGTCGGCACTGGCCTTGGCTCGGCGGCGTAGTCGGCGATGTTCTCCGCCGTCAACGCGCCGCGACCGAAGCTGTCGACGATGTAGTCGTCGGTGACGAGCGCCAGTGTCCGCAGCACGTCGCCGGCGTTGGCGCAGGCCAGGAACGCCTCCATCGTCGCCCGCATCCCGGCCACGGTTTCGGCCGGCACCGGTTCACCCTCCGGCAGCTCGATCTCCAGCGGCGTCCCGGGTCCGGCCGGTTCTGCCGCCGGCACCGGCTGCGAGGCTGGGGTGGCGGCCCCTGGCAGATCGAAGACGGCGACCGGCGTCGCGGCGTCGCCCGCGGCGACGATCTCGGCCACGGTTCGCGGCACGACCTCGCAGCCGGCCGCCGCGGGTGTCGTCTCCTGGGCGGCGACCGGTCGGGCCACCATCGCCGCCGCGAGCGCCGCCGCGACGACCAGTCCATGCCGCGTTCGTCGCATCACGAACCCTCCACGGGTGATCTCGCCGGACCCGGGTCGATGGGATGGTACCGCTTGGGCATCGGTTGGGGGAGACGGCGGGGTCACCGCTCGACGATGTGTCCTGGACACCGCCGTGGCGCGGGTGCGAGGGCGGGGGCGACGGCACGTCGGATCGAGGAGCCGCGGCGTCCGGTGCCGAGGACGGGGGCAGGGGCGCGAGAGCAGCCAGCCGGGGATATGGAGGACGGAGACGCACCGAACCCCCGGAGGATGGCCGGGGGTTCGGAAGGGGAGTCCGGAAGACCGGCGGAGGGAAGGGGAGGGCCGGCCAACCGTTCGTACGTACAATCGCACGGATCGTGCCAGTAAGTCAACCCACCCCCCGATCCCTTACGCCGAGACCACTTCCCGGGCGACCCGTTCCGCCGCCGGTGCCACCAGCCGGGTCAGCCGCTCGATCTCGTCCAGGTGCGCCGCCAGGAGATCGGCGGGCACACCCGGCGGCGCGTAGGCGACGAAGAGGGCGGCGGTCGTGCCGGGGCCGATGCGGGCTCGGTCCGAGGGGCCGGTGACGACCGCCGAGAGCACTCCGCCGCCGTCGCGGGCGAACATGTCGCCCGCTTTGACGATGCCCTCCTTGCCGCCGGGGGTCGTGAACCGCTCCTCACCGCTGCCGAGCCCGAGCACGACCGGCAGAGCGATCACCTCGAGGTCGTGGCCGGCGGTGAGGACCAGCGTCCGCAACTCGGCGACGAACATCGCCTCGACCAGCGCCGCCCCCCGCGGGACTGGCTTGCCCTTCATGGCGACGGATTCGAGCTGCATCATGACGTGGTAGCGCTGGCCGAACCGCTTGTACCAGGCGGCGTAGGCCGGCAGGGGCGGGGTGGCCCGGAGGGTGGCCTGGTCGAGGGCACCGAATCGCTCCCGAACCTCTCGCTCGAGCCGCTCCGCCTCGGCCGCCATCGCGGCGTCGGCGGCCGGGTTCCGCACGCCGCGCAGCGCCAGCAAGCCAAAGCTGGCGCCTGCAGATGCCTCCCGCCAGGCAGGGTCGACCACCAAGATCGTCTCCATTGAGGCGCTCCTCCGGTTCCTCACTCGTGATCGGATGATGCCACGGCACGCCGGTGCAACCGGCTGCTCTTCGGGGCAGAGTGGGGACGTGGCGCATCAGTAACGCGAACATCCAGGTTGAGTACCGTGAACCAACGACGGGATGCTGCGCCAGCCGAACGACGTGGGGTTGCGCCTTGACGAGGTGCCTTCGATCACCGACGCCGGCCAGATCACCGTTCGGCGGAAACCACGGAGTCGTCCTGGGCTCGCCGCTGGAGATCGGGTAACGTCCGGCTGCGGCGCGGATCGGCTGTTGCGGCCTGGGGGCTGAGGCCGCCATTCGTCGACGCCGCCGGGACCGCCCGGATCATCGCGCGTGGCGAACCGGCCAGGTAGGCTCCCGCTCGGCCGTTGTTCGATGAGGACAAGATCGTTCCACGTCAGCACGCCGCTCCGAACCGGAGATTCTGTCAATGCTCCGCCCAGCCCGGACGGACGACACGCCCGCCCTGATCGACCTCGCGATAGCCACGGAGCTGTTCCTCCCGGAGGAGGCCGCGTTCCTCGGGGGAATGCTGGCCGATTTCCACGCCGGGCGGGCGGGCGCCGATCACCGGGTCCAGATCTGGGCCGACGACCCCCCCGCCCAGCCGGCCGGGGTCGTCTTCTTCGGCCCGAACGCCATGGGCGACCGGACGTGGGATCTCATCTGGATCTCGGTTGCCCCGGACCGCCAGGGCCAAGGCATCGGCGGCGAGTTGATCCGGTTCACCGAGGCACATATCCGGGAGGCCGGAGGTCGGATGCTGCTCATCGAGACGAGTTCCTTGCCGAGGTTCGCCGCGACCCACGCGTTCTACGGTAAACACGGATACACCAAGGTCGCCCGCATCCCGGACTTCTACGCGGACGGGGACAGCAAAGTGATCTTTGCGAAGCGGATCGCAGATTAGACCCAGGGCGAGGGGTAAGGGCTACGATCCCCCAACTTGGCGTTCCTACAGCACCCGCCGCTCGGCCAGCGTCTCGAAGGCGTAGCCACGCCAGACGGGGACGCCGCAGAAGCGCTCCCCCTCGGGGCAGATCGGGGTGGCACCGGCCCGCGAGCGGACGACGCAGGGGGGACCGTCGACGAGGGCGCCGATCCGGGGGAACCGCTCGCGGACCTGGGCGACCTCCTCGACCGCGGTGTCGAAGATCTCGCGCTGGGCGTCGTAGCAGAGCCGCTTGACCCACTTCCAGTAGTAGGCCAGCAAGGTGCCGCTCTCGTAGAAGCGGACCCGGTGGGCGTTCGGCAGCAGGTAGAGCGCGGCCTCGGCCGGCATGCCCCGGTCGAGCAGCGCGTTCTTCGCCGTCCACATCGCGCCGATCGTCGCCTCGTATTCGGCGAGCGCGGCCGGGTTCTGGCGGATCGCCCACGGCACAATCACGTCCGGCCGCCGCCGCTGGTGAGCCAGCAGCAGCGGACTTGAGGAGAGCGTCCCCCGGTGCCGCTGGTTCTGGGCGTCCTCGGCGGCGCTGATCCGCTTTTGGAAGGTGAACGGGACGTGGTTCATCGTCTGCATCAGCTTGGAGTGCATGCCGAGGAACAGCGGGTGGCC
>CADCWF010000028.1:10804-11192 GCA_902806345.1 uncultured Thermomicrobiales bacterium | reverse complement strand
CCTCGCGCCCATCGTCCGCCGATTGCTTCACGTCGTCCCGGTTCTCTTGCGCGGCTTGCGTGCTCTCCTGCCGCCTATTCCTGTCGCCGCCACCGCCGCCGCTCCCGGTACCCCGCCCGCCTCGTGTCTCGTTGTCGGCGCCCTGGGCAACATCGACCTCGTCGACGCCGTCGGCGTTGCTGACGGTCGTCGTCGTGGTCGTCCGGCTCTCGCCCCGGAAGACGCGGGTCCGCGGCTCCTCCTGGTCTCGGGAAGGAGCCGGCGACGACTCCCGGCGGGACGTCTCCCGCTCTGGCTCCGGCCGCGGCGCTGGAGAGGTGGTGGTGACTGGCCGGGCCGCCAGGAAGCCAGCAGGGATGGACGCTGCGGCCGACGAGAAGAACTCGGA
>CADCWF010000028.1:391-10794 GCA_902806345.1 uncultured Thermomicrobiales bacterium | reverse complement strand
AGGCGCCGGCGCCGTCTCCCGCCGGGACGTCACCCGCTCCGGCTCTGGCTCCGGAGCGGGGCGGGTCGTGACCGGCTTGGCCGACACGAAGCCCGCCGGGATGGACGCCGCGGCCGTCGAGAAGAACCCGGACGACGACGGCACCCGGAAAACGGACGGTCCGCTATCCTCCGCCTGCCTCGGCACGGCCAGGTGGCCGACGGTCACGTCCGCCCCGTCGCAGCCAACGCCGACGTAGGCGCGGCCGAGCTCGATCTGCCCCTCGCAGGTGTCGAACCCGCTGCTGAACGGGAACTCGACATCCGGCGCGAAGCCGGCGTTGACGAAGACGCCGCCGTCGTCGAACGGCCATACCGTGGCCGGGTAATACACCGGCTTCGGGTGGTAGACGGGCTTCGCGTCGTAGATGGGCTCCGGGTAGTAGGTCGTGTCCGGTTGGTAGGCCGGCTTCGCCGCCGGCGCGGCAGCGAGTGCGTCGGCGGCTGGGGCCGCGGCCGCGGGAGCGCTGGCCGGCGGCGGCGCCGTTGCCACCGGGGCCGGATCACCGCTCGTGATGCCCCCCGCGGCAGGCGGCCCGCCCTCGTCAAGTGGCTCCACGTCGGCTTCGTCGTCCGGCGTCGGGGCAGAGGCGGGAGCGGGACCCTCGTCGAGCGGCTCGGCGTCCACCTCCGGCGCCGGCTCGTCCAACGTCTCCAGGTCGACCGGGACGGGCTCCTCCTCGACCGGCGGCTCGGCGACTTCGGCATCGAGGGGTTCGTCGTCAAGGGCATCGGCCGACTGGGCCAAGGGCTGGGTGCCGACCGCGGCAAGGGCCGGGCGCAACGACACGGCGTCGTCGGCCATCGCCCCCGCGCTCGATCCGAACCCCTGCGCGACGAGCAGGGCCGCCACGGCCCAGTGGACAATCGGTCCCACGTCAGCCCGTACCCCTTCCACCGGTCACGGCGACTCGGTTGACCCGACTAACCCGCCGGGCACGGTCCGTACACCCGGAAGTATCGCACGCTTGCTGCCGCCGACCGGGACCGCGACCGATGGGTCATCGGTCACGAAACGCCGGAATGGTACACATCCCGTCAGCGACCTGGACTTCAGGGGATGCGCTTCCCCGGTCGACGGCCGATCCGCGAAGCTCAGCCCGTTGGTGCGATATCGACGGCCACCTCTGGCCACCGCTCCCCGATCAACCGGCTCAGGGTCCGCATCCCCCACGCCTCGGGCGGCCGATGGCCGACGAGTGCGACCGCGAGCCCGGTCTCCTCGACCGCTCCCGCCGCCCGCGGCCGCCACGACCCGGTGACGTAGAGATCGGTTCCGCGGCGGCTCGCTTCGGCCACGAGTTCCGGCCAGAGAGCACCCGCGACCGCGACCCGAGCCACGGTCGGTCGCTCGCCGGGTCGGTACCCCTCCAGCGGACCGAACTCCGTCTCCAATCGACCTACGAACGACGACGCCGACTGCTCCGGCACGTCGCCGACCATGCCGATCGGACGGCCCCGCTTCGAGCCGAACGGTTCGATGCGGGACATCCCGAGGGTGGCGGCGAGCCACGGGTTGTACCCGGTCGTCAGCCGCTCGTCGAACGGCAGGTGGTAGGCGAGCACGCCGAGGTCCGGGAACCGCTCCAGCGGCAGATCCCACGGCCGGTGGACGACCAATCCGTCGTACCCGCCGTCGGCGATCCAGGACCCGATTCCGGGCCACCCGTCGAGGGTCAGCCCGAGGTGGCGGATCTCGCGGTTGGTCGGGCGGTAGACGCCGGAGGGATCGTCCAACCCGGCGAAGCGCTCGACCACGAGCAACTCGTCGACGAACCGCCGGATGTCGTCGAGCGAGACCAACGATCAGCCGAGCAGCTTGCGGGCTCCGAGGAGATCCCCCAGGAGACGCTTCTTCGGCAGGCGGGCGGCCATCCCGAGCATGTTCTTCTGCTTGATGCCCTTGGGGGTGCCGTCCACGGAGAGGTACTCGCCGAGCATCGCCGAGAGCAGTTGCGGGTAGTCCCGCAGCAAGTGGGGCCGCGCGTGGGCGAAGGGGGTGACGTGGCGGATCTTCTTCAGGTCGGCGAAGACAACGCTGCCGGCGAGGAGCTCCCGGTACCGCGCCAGCGACGCGGCCGAGAAGTCGTCCGCCACCTTCGCCTCGACGATTGCCTGG
The DNA here is from genome assembly GCA_902806345.1 of uncultured Thermomicrobiales bacterium. GTDB lineage: Bacteria > Chloroflexota > Chloroflexia > Thermomicrobiales > UBA6265 > CADCWF01. The sequence goes on along the minus strand of CADCWF010000028.1, from coordinate 8,637 downwards.
GCGGCGAGCTTGCCGGAGAGCATCGCCAGGTTGACCCCCTCCCGGTTGAGCGGGTTGACGAAACCGGCGGCGTCGCCAACGACCACGACACCGTCGCCGTAGAGCCGGGGCAGCCGGTCGTAGCCCCCCTCGGGGATCAGGTGGGCCGAGTACTCGACCGTTTCGCCGCCCTGGATCAGCGGGGCGATCGAGGGGTGTTTCTTGAAGCGGTCGAGCATGTCGTTGACGTTGCGGCCGCTTTCGATCAGGTCGCCGAGCAGCGCCCCGGTCCCGATCGAGATCGATTCCCGGTTGGTGTAGACGAAGCCGTAGCCGAGCAGACCCCAGGTTGACTCGCCGAAGATCTCGAGCGCCGTGCCCGTCCCCGATTCGAGCGCGAAGCGGTCCTCGATCTTCTCGGCGGGGAGGGCGATCAACTCCTTGGCGACGAGCGCCTGGTCGAGCGGTTCCCACTCCGCGTGGAGGCCGATCTTCTGCGCCAGCAGCGAGTTCGCCCCGTCCGCGAGGACGACGCAGCGGGCGCGCAGCTCGCCGTCGGGGTCGCCAGTCGTGACCCCGACGACGGCGCCGTCCTCCCAGACGACGTCGGTGACGGTGAACTCCGAGTAGACATCGGCCCCGGCCGCCTCGGCCGTCTCGGCGTGCCACCGGTCGAACGGGGAGCGGAGCACGCTGTAGGCGTTGTAGGGAGGTGTCGCGAAGCGCTGGGAGCGGTAGGTCGCCCCCATCATCGCGTCCTCGGTCAGCAGCAGGTAGCGCTGCTCGACGATCGGCCGCTCCAGCGGGGCCTGGGCCTCGAAACCGGGCAGCATCGCCTCCGTCGGCTCCCGGTAGAGGATGCCGCCCCAGACGTTCTTGGCACCGGGGAAGGCACCCCGCTCCAGCACCACCACGGTGAGCCCGGCCTGGGCAAGCTCCCGCGCCGCCGTTACCCCGGCCGGCCCGGCCCCGACCACGATCGCGTCGAACGCCTCGTCCATCTGCTCTCCATCTTGCTTCACTGTCCGTTGGCGACTATGCACGCCACCGATTGCTACGGTCAATCAGCAGACGAGGGATCGGGCAGCCGCGCAATGCCAAGGGCATCTCATCGCCGCCCTCGTCCAGCTCATCGAGGACGAGACTCGAAACCGACCCGAACGGGCTCTGGCGAATATGCAGCCCATCGTTTAGAAACGTACCAATGATCCCCTCATGTGCGGGTACTCACCGCTTCCACGTCGATCCCGTAACGCCGTGGCTTGGAGGCATCCCCCGATGGACGCGGTCGAAACCTACCTCCGCGAGCTACGCCTCACCCGTGCTACGGGGGCCGGCGTCAAGGAGACCTCCTACTACCCGGCCCTGGCCATCCTCCTCAACGCCGTCGGTAAGACGCTCCAGCCCCGGGTCCATTGCGTCATCAACGTCCGCAACAGTGCGCCGGCCTCCCCGACGGCGGTCTCTTCACCCCCGACCAGCTTCAAGCAGTTGGCGACGCGCCGCTGGATCAGGGACCGACGCCGGCCCACGGCGTCATTGAGGTCAAAGGCACCAACGAAAAACGAGACGTCATCCTCAAGACCAAGCAGGTCGAGCGCTACTGGAACCGCTACAAGCAAATCCTCGTCACGAACGTACGCGACTTCGCGGCGGTCGGCTCCGACGATGCCGGCGACCGCGCCGTCCTCGAACGCTACTCCCTCGCCCCGAACGAAGCCTCGTTCTGGGCGGACGAACCGGGCTCCCTGGTCGCGACCCACGCCGAACTAGCGCGCCGTCGCGGCCGAGACCCACCCATGGCCAAGCAATCGTCCGGCTGCCGCCCCATCCCGCCCGCTTCTCGCGCAATCTCCGATGCCCGCGACAGGTGCGACAGGTGCGACAGATGCGACAGGTGGGGAAGAAGCGGTTCGTCCGCGGTTCGCCCACCCCTCCGCCTCCCGCCTATACTCTCCGACATCTTTGCCGCCCCGGCGCGAACCTCGCGCCGCCCACCGCAGCGGGCGCATTGGCCCGGTCGCGCCGGCCCGACCACGGAGAGGACGACCCCCGCATGAACTTCGAGCTGTCCGAGGAGCAGATCCAGGTCCGCGACATGGTCCGCGAGTTCGCCGCCCGCGAGGTTGCCCCCCACATCCAGGAGTGGGATGCCAAGGGCGAGTTCCATCGGGAGGTGCTCGACCGGATGGGCGAGCTCGGCCTGCTCGGGTTGCCGATCCCGGAGGAGTACGGCGGCGCCGGGATGGACTACGTCAGCCTGGCGCTGGCCTGTGCCGAGCTGGAGTACGTCGACACCTTCATGCGCGTCGTCATGAGCGTCCACGTCGGCCTGAACAGCCTCGCCCTCCTCCAGTGGGGGACCGAAGCGCAGAAGCAGCGCTGGCTCGTTCCTCAGGCGACCGGCGAGAAGATAGCCACCTTCGGCCTGACCGAGCCGAACGCCGGCTCCGACGCCGGCTCGATCGAGTCGACCTACACCCGCGACGGCAGCGACTACGTCCTCAACGGCGCCAAGATGTGGATCTCCCTGGCCGACGTCGCCGACCACTTCCTGGTCTTCGCCTCAGGCGACCGCTCCCGCAAGCACGCCGGCCTGACCGCCTTCGTCGTCGAGCGGGGGATGGAGGGCTTCACCACCGCCACCATCAAGGGCAAGCTCGGCGTCCGCGCCGGCAACACCGGCGAGCTTGCCTTCAACAACGTCCGCCTCTCGGACGAGCACCGGATCGGCGAGGAGGGCGAGGGCTTCAAGATCGCGATGAGCTGCATCGACCAGGGGCGCTTCACGGTCGGCGCCGGCGCGGTCGGGCTGATCAAGGCGTGCCTCGACGCCAGCGTCAAGTACGCCAACGAGCGGGAGGCGTTCGGCGCCCCGATCGGCAAGCTCCAGCTCGTCCAGCAGATGATCGCCAAGATGGCCGCTGGCTACGAGTGCTCGTATCTCCTGAACATGAAGGCGGCCGACCTGAAGAACCGTGGGGGCCGCAACACCCGCGAGACTTCGCTCGCCAAGTGGTACGCCTGCGACGCCGCCCACCAGGCCAGCGACGACGCGATCCAGGTCCACGGCTCCTACGGCTTCTCCAACGAGTACCCGGTCGAGCGCTTCTGGCGCAACGCCCGCGGCGCCGTCATCTACGAGGGCACCCGCGAGATCCACACCCTGCTCCAGGCCGAGTACGCCCTCGGCTACCGCCAGGACAAGCCCCTCCGCTGCCCGCAGCTGCCCGCGCCCGGTTACGCCGAGGCGGCAGAGCGGGAGCCGGCGCTGGCGGCGGACTAGGGTCAGCCCCCGAACCCGCCGGCGTCGCGACGCGAGCAGCGGAGGCGGAGAGCCGACCGGACGCGGTGGCACCGCCGGGAGCCGCCGCGTCCGGGCCGACCCCGACCGAGGGCGGCCGACGGGCCGAAAACCGTCACCGCACCATTTACGGGTCGCCCCGGATCGACTGCACCGGCACGCCCCGACGCGACCCGCTTCCGTCGCCGAGCCAGGCCCGGCCCCCGCGGGCACCCCGCAAACGCCCAAACCACGAAGAGCGGGCGGTGAACGCCGAAGCCGTGCCGACATCGGCGGCGACCCCGTCGTGGCTCCGGTCGGAACACAGACCCGAGACCCACCGCGGCGTTCCGCCGTGCCCACGGGACGCTCCCAAGTGGGCAGACGCGACAGGACGGGCCCGACCATGATCCTCCCCAAACAGCGCGACCCCCGCTTCATCACCATCCGCCGCGGGGGGACGCTCACCGACTCCGACCATCGGCTCCTGGCGTCGTGGGCGGCCGCCTGCGCGGAGCACGTCCTGCACCTCTTCGAGTCGGTGCGGCCCTCCGACCCGCGGCCCCGCCAGGCGATCGAGCAGACCCGGGCATGGGCGCGTGGCGAGATCAAGATGACGCAGTCCCGCGCGGCCGCCGGTGCCGCCAACGCCGCGGCAAGAGACCTGAGCGGGGCCCCCCGGCACGCCGCCTACGCCGCCGGCCAGGCGGCGGCGGTGGCGCATGTCGCCGCACACGAGCTCGGCGCCGCGGCCTACGCGATCAAGGCCGCCCGGGCGGTCACCCCCGGCCACGAGGGCGAGCACGCCGGCCGACTCGAGTGCCGATGGCAGCGCGACCAGCTCCCCGATGCGATTCGCGAACTCGTCCTCGATGATCAGCGGTTGCGAAACGGGATCTGCTGGTCGGTGTTCGACTGTTGACGGGCACGGCGCCTCGTCCGCGCCGCCCAACAACTGCGCCGAGACGACGGCGCACGGCCGAGATCCGGACGCCGGACCCGATTGGGCGTACTATAAGGATCAAGACAAACGTCCCTGGGGGCCACTCATCCGCGCCCCGCTCCCGCTCCGGCGAGGGAAGGGACGCCCGGTCCGGGGAACATCCCCGGCGGAAACAACGCGGAGTGACGCCGGCGGTCCCGGCCCCGTCCTCGAGGCTCCGTCGCTCCGGCGCGACCGCGAACCGGCCGGACCGTCGCCAAACGGTGTTCGACAGCGAGGCCCCTCCCCATGGCAGACCCCACCCCCCGCGCCGTCATCCTCGGCGGCGCCCGCACCCCCTTCGGCAAGCTCAACGGCGCCCTCGCCTCACTGCGCGCAGTCGACCTCGGCTGCCACGCCCTGAAGGCGGCCATCGCCCGTTCCGGCGTCAACCCGGCCGACATCGAAAACGTGGTCATGGGCCAGGTGCTCCAGGGAGGCGCAGGACAGAACCCTGCCCGCCAGGTCTCCCTCCTCGCCGGTCTCGACCGTGCCGTGCCGGCAGAGACGATCAACCGCGTCTGCGGCTCGGGGATGCGGGCGATCTCCCTCGCCGACTCGCTGATCCGGGCCGGTGATTTCAAGGTCGTCGCCGCCGGCGGCATGGAGAGCATGTCGCAGGCGCCGTACATCGTCCGCGGCGCCCGCGGCGGGCTGCGGATGGGCGACGGCGTCTTCGAGGACTCGATGGTGAGCGACGGGCTCACCTGCTCCGTCGCCGGCTGCCACATGGGGCTCCACGGCGGCAACGTCGCGGCCGAGGAACTCGTCGGTCGCGAGGAGCAGGACGCCTGGGCGCTCAACTCCCACCTGAAGGCAGTCGCCGCCGCCGACGCCGGCTGGACCGCGGAGGAGATCGTCCCGGTCGAGATCGCGGATCGCAAGGGCACGGTCGTGGTCGACCGCGACGAGTCCCCGCGCCGCGACACGAGCGCCGAGGCGCTAGCGAAGCTACGGCCGGTGTTCGACGCCGGGCACACGGTCACCGCGGGCAACGCGCCCGGCGTCAACGACGGCGCGGCGGCGACGATCGTCGCCGACGAGGGCTGGGCGCGGGAGCGCGGACTGACGCCGGTGGCGACGATCCTGGCCCACGGCACCGCCGCCTGGGACGTCCCCTACCTCGCCTACACCCCGGCGATGGCGGCCGAGAAGGCGCTCGAGCGGGCGGGCATCCCCGCGGCAGACGTCGACCTCTGGGAGATCAACGAAGCGTTCGCCAGCGTCGCCATGATCTCGTCGCGGCGGCTCGCGATCGACCCCGAGAAGGTCAACCCCAACGGCGGCGCCGTCGCCATCGGCCACCCGATCGGCGCCAGCGGCGCTCGCGTCGTGATCACCTTGATCCACGAACTCCGGCGGCGTGGGGGTGGCGTCGGCGTCGCCGCGATCTGCTCCGGCGGCGGCGGCGGCGACGCGGTCGTGCTTCGCGTCGCCGCCGCGTGAGTCGAGCCTTCGTCCTCCCCTTCGGTGACGTCTGGCCGCGGATCGCCGACGACGCGTTCCTCGCGCCGGGCGCCGTGGTCGTCGGCGACGTCGAGATCGGCCCGGGCGCAAGCGTCTGGTTCAACGCGACGGTCAGGGGCGACGTGGCGCCGATCCGGATCGGCCGCGGCAGCAACGTCCAGGACAGCGCCGTCCTCCACGTCGACGCCGGCCAGCCGTGCCTGGTCGGGGAAGACGTGACGATCGGCCACGGCGCCATCGTCCACGGCTGCACCGTCGGCGACGGCGTCACGATCGGGATGGGCGCCGTCGTCCTCTCCCGCTCGACGGTCGGGCACGGCGCGATCGTCGCGGCCGGGGCAGTCGTGGCCGAGGACGCCGTGGTCGAGCCGGGGATGCTGGTGATGGGCGTCCCGGCCAGACCGAAGCGGCTGCTGTCGGCAGAGGAGCGCGAGGGCTCGGTCGAGAACGCCCGCCGCTACGTGCGCAACGGCACCCGCTACCGAGCGGAAGCTACAAGTGGCTCCGGAAACGATCGGGAGACGGGTTCGGCGACGATCATCAAAAGGGGGCATGATGGCGATCGCCGTTTCCCGTGACGGCCACGTCGCGACGGTGACGATGGACCGGCCGGAGGCGCTCAACGCCTTCGACCTCGAGCAACTGGAGGCGCTCCTCGCGGCGCTCCGCGGCCTGCGCGACGAGCGCGATATCCGCTGCGCGATCCTGACCGGAGCCGGCGCCAAGGCGTTCGCGGCCGGCGCCGACATCAAGCGGATGGCGGCGATGGGGCCCCAGGAGGGAGAAGCGTTCGGCCGCCTCGGCCACGCCGTAGCCGACGCGATCGAGGCGCTGCCGCAGCCGGTCATCGCCGCCGTCAACGGGTACGCCTTCGGCGGCGGCTGCGAGCTCGCCCTCGCCTGCGACATCAGGCTCTGCTCCGAGAACGCCGTCTTTGCCCAACCGGAGGTGACGCTCGGCATCCCGCCGGGTTGGGGCGGCACCCAGCGCCTGCCCCGCCTCGTCGGTCCCGGCCTCGCCGCCGAGCTGATCTTCACCGGCCGCCGGGTCGGCGCCGAGGAGGCGCTGCGGATCGGCCTCGTCAATGCCGTCTACCCGCCGGGGGGGCTGACCGACGCCACCCGCGCGTTGGCCGAGCGGATCGCCGCCAACAGCCCGCGCGCCGTCCGCGCCGCGAAGTCGGCGATGGCCCGCGCCTTCGCCGGCGAGCCGAAGGCGGGGCTGGCGACCGAGATCGTGCTCTTCGCCTCGGCCTTCGCGACGGAGGACCAGAAAGCGGGGATGCGGGCCTTCGTCGAGAAGCGCAAGCCGGAGTTCACTGGCGCCTGACCCGTGGCTCGGCTTCCGTCCTCCGGCTTGGTCCGTCCAGGCCAGCGGGTGGGTGTGCTGCCGGTTGTCCTCGGGGATCCGATGGCGTCTCGGGCTCACCGTGGACACCGGAGTTGCCCCTCCTCAGCCCCGTGCTTACGGCTGCGTGGCTTTGGCCGGGCCGTTACCGACCGGGTCCCGGCCGCCGGAAACCGGACCACCGAGTCACCCGCAACCGTGGCCCTGGGGCCTTCACGGCTTCGACTGCGTGCTCGACCGCCGTGCGCGACGCCGCGGGCGCCAGCCAGGACGCGACATTCTGCTCCCGATCCACCATGAACGAAACGGTTCGTCGTTCGCTCTCGCTCGCGACGGTAGGCAATTGATCCGGCCGGACCCGCCGGTATAGTAGTCGGGCAGTTCGGGGCGAACGTCGCACGCTCGGCGAAGGGGAACGATCGGCATGCGCTTTGAAGGCAAGACCGGGATCGTCACCGGCGCGGCGCGGGGCATCGGCGAGGCGATCGTTCGCCGGTTGACCTCGGAGGGGGCGCGGGTGCTCATCGCCGACATCGACGAAGGCGCGGCCCAAGCGACCGCGGACGCGATCGGCGCGGGGGCGCTCGCCCACCGGCTCGACGTCACCGACCCGGCGTCGTGGGAGGCGGCGGTCGAGCGGGCGACCTCCGACTGGGGCCGGCTCGACATCCTCGTCAACAACGCCGGGATCGCCGGCCGCTCCGCGCCCGCGACCGAGCTCTCGGTCGAGGAGTGGCGACAGGTAATCGAGCTCGACCTGACCGGCGTGTTTCTCGGCTGCCGCGCGGTCCTGCCGACGATGACCGGCGCGGGCTACGGCCGGATCGTCAACATCGCCTCGATCGCCGGCAAGGAGGGCAACCCGAACGCCGTCCCCTACTCCGCCGCCAAGGCCGGCGTCATCGGGCTGACCAAGGCGATCGCGAAGGAGGTCGCGACCAAGGGCGTCCTCGTCAACAGCGTCGCCCCGGCGGTGGTCGAGACGCCGATCCTGGCCCAGGTCTCGGCCGAACACATCGCCTACATGACCAGCCGAATCCCGATGGGACGCGTTGGCCAGCCGCACGAGGTTGCCGCCCTCGTCGCCTTCCTCTGCTCGGACGACCTCTCCTTCTCGACCGGCGCCGTCTACGACATCTCCGGCGGCCGGGCGACGTACTGAGTCGGGAGCCGGTTGATGAAGTCCGG
>CADCWF010000028.1:0-381 GCA_902806345.1 uncultured Thermomicrobiales bacterium | reverse complement strand
TCGGCGGCTCAACCCATAGTCCTGGGCCAAGCGAAGGATCTCCCTCCGCAACGGCGTCGGCGGCGAGTTGGTTGCGGGAGTCGGCAAGCCTCCGTTTTCGTTCCTCTTGGGATGACCGGGTGGGCGGTAGGCGCGAACGCCCATCGATCACCTTGACCGGGGCTGAGACGCACTCGGGCGAACGATTCCTTTCCGGGCCATCGTCGCGTCGCGGCCGCTCGCACCACGCGGGTCGGCTACACTTCCTGCACTGGATTCAGAACGAAACTGCGGGTGGGCCGAACGCAACCTGCCCGCCCGCCCGAGGACCAACCCGATGGAGATCCCGAAGATCCAGAACCTCGTCCCGATGGTCGTCGAGAGCACGAACCGGGGCGAGCG
>CADCWF010000027.1 GCA_902806345.1 uncultured Thermomicrobiales bacterium | reverse complement strand
CGGGAAGCGCTGGCGGCGTTCCCGGCGGCGGTCGCCGACTATCGGGCGGGCAAGACGGCGGCTCTGGGCCGTTTGATTGGCGAGACGATCAAGCGCACCGGCGGCCGGGCCAAACCGGACCAGGTCCGCCGGTTGCTCGAAGCGGAGCTGATCGGCGCGGCCGTCGACTGAGCGGGGTGGTGTGGTCCGTTCCCGCGCCGGAGCCGGCGTTGCGAACGCGGAGGGGTGGCCGGGGCGTTCCGGCGGCCGGAGACCGGGCAGGTTCGAGGATGAACCGCCCGACGGAGGATCCCGGATCATGGTGTTGCAGGCGTCACGGATCGAGACCGAAGCGGCCGAGACGGGACACGAGCGCGACCTGTTCGAAGTCGCGGTCGAGCAGTTTGAGATCGCGGCCGAGGTCCTCGGGCTCGACGACGACATGCGGCGGATCCTCGGCCACTGCCAAAAGGAGCTGACGGTCAACTTCCCGGTCGAGATGGACGACGGCTCGGTCCAGGTCTTCACCGGCCACCGGGTCCAGCACAATTCCGTGCCGGGGCCGACCAAGGGGGGCATCCGCTTCCATCAGGACGTGACCCTGGCCGAGGTCAAGGCCCTGGCAATGTGGATGACCTGGAAGTGCGCCGTCGTCGGGCTGCCCTACGGGGGCGCCAAGGGCGGCGTCACGGTCAACCCAAAGCTGCTCTCGCAGAACGAGTTGCAGAACCTGACCCGGCGGTACACCACCGAGATCTCGATGATGATCGGCCCGAACAAGGACATCCCGGCGCCGGACGTCAACACCAACCCCCAGATCATGGCCTGGCTGCTGGACACCTACTCGATGAACGTCGGCTATTCGGTGCCCGGCGTCGTCACCGGCAAGCCGCTCGTCCTCGGCGGCTCCGAGGGGCGGAGCGAGGCGACCGGGCGGGGCTGCGTCTACGCGATCGAGGAGGCGGCGCGGGCTCGGGGGATGGACTTGACCACCAGCCGGACGGTCGTCCAGGGATTCGGCAACGCCGGCTCCGTCGCGGCGTGGTTGATGGGTGAGATGGGGTCGCCAGTAGTTGCGATCAGCGACTCCCGCGGCGGGGTCTACAACCCGACGGGGCTCGATCTGGCGACGGTCACCGCGCACAAGCGGCGGACCGGCAGCGTCGTCGGGTGCAAGGACGCGGAGCCGGTCAGCAACGATGACTTGCTGACGCTGCCGTGCGAGATCCTGATCCCCGCGGCGATGGAGAATCAGATTACGGGCGAGAACGCCGGGGAGATCCGAGCGACGGTCATTGCGGAGGCCGCCAACGGCCCGACGACGCCGGAGGCTGACGCGATCCTGTTCGATCGTGGCGTCTTCGTCCTGCCGGATATCTTCGCCAACGCCGGCGGGGTCACGGTCTCCTATTTCGAGTGGGTGCAGGCGCTGCAGGCGTTCCCGTGGACCGAGCAGGAGGTCAACGACCGCCTCCGTCGGATCATGTCCCGCGCCTTCCTTGCCGTCTACGAGACGAGCGAGCGGCACGGGGTCCACATGCGGACCGCAGCGCTGGTGCGGGCGATCGCCCGCGTCGCCGAGTTCACCCGGCTGCGGGGCATCTACCCGTAGCCGTCGCGGCGGGGACGGGGAGTACTGGCTCCGCCCCGCGGAGGCTCGCCAGTCCGTGACTCCCGACGACCCGAACGCTCTCCCCTTGCCCAACGAGAACGACGACCGCTCGCCACCGGCGCAACCGGCGCCGAGGGGGATCGCCGACCGGACTTGGCGCTGGCTCTTCTTCGGCTCGCTCGCCGCGCTGCTGACGGTGGTTAGCTTCGGCGGCGGCATGGTTGCCGAGCGGGTGCTCTTCGCCGGCGGCGACCTGTTCGACCGGGCCCGGGAGATCGGCGGGCTGGCAACGGACCAGATGCCGAGCCCGGAGGAGTCATTCCCCCGATTCGCCGAGACCAGGGCGTTGCTCGAAGACGAGTATTTCTACCGGCCGACCGATCCCGAGTTGGCGGCCACCTTCGAGGCCGGCCTCGAGCGGGGCGCGGTCGCGGGGATGGCCGCCGCCGCGGCGACGCCGGTGGCGACCTTGGCCGAGTTCCAGCGCCAGCTCGACTTCGGGGCGGCGCGGGGGATGACGGCCGCCCTGGAGGACGACTACACCGTCTTCCTGGAGCCGATCGAGCAGGCGCCGCTGAGCGAGCAGTTGGCCGGAACCTACGAGGGGATCGGCGTCTGGGTCGAGCACCCGGAAGGCCGCTTCACGATCGTGGCGCCGATCCCTGGGTCCCCGGCCGAGGAGGCGGGGCTGCGGACCGGCGACGTGATCCTGACGGCGGACGGCGTCGAGCTGACCGGGATGGTCGGCGACCAGGCGCTCGACTTGATCAGGGGTCCGGCCGGGACGAGTGTGGAGCTCTCGATCGCGCGGGCGGACGAGCCGGAACCGGTCGCGGTGACGGTCGAGCGGCGCTCGATCTCCCTGCCGAGCGTGGTCTACGCGGCGGAGGCGGAGGGCCGGGTGGCCCACGTCTCGCTCGGGATCTTCGGCGACAACACGACGGCGCAGCTCGACGAGGCGCTCCGGCGGGCGCGGGCCGAAGGCGTCGCCGGCATCGTGCTCGATCTACGGGGGAACGGCGGCGGCTGGGTGACGGGGGCACGGGAGACGGTCGGCCGGTTCGTGGCGGAGGAGCGCGGCCCGGCGCTCTACGAGGACAGCTCGCCTAGCGACGAAGGGGAGCTCGCGGGGCAGTCGATCGTCGGTGGCGGTGAGGAGGTCTTCGACCTGCCGCTGGCGGTGCTGATCGACGGGGCAAGCGCGAGCTCGGCGGAGATCGTGGCGGGCGCCCTCCGCGACTATGACCGAGCCACCCTTGTCGGGGAGGCCACCTTCGGCAAAGGATCGGTCCAGCGGGTCCACGACTTCGAGGACGGTTCGTCGGCGCGGATCACCTTCGCCCAGTGGCTGACGCCGAACAAGCTGCCGATCCCGGAGGAGGGGTTGCAGCCGGACGTCGTCGTGCCGTACCCGGAGACACCCGCCGCGGGCGATGCGCAGCTCCGGGCCGCCGTCGACCTGGTGTTGGAGGAGGCCGGGCAGCCGGCGACGGTTTGGGCGAGCCCGGTTTCGGCGACGCCGAGCGTCGGGGGAGCCATCCCGGTGCACTTGGAGGCGACGCCGGCTGTGGCGCCAGTTCGTTGACAGAGTACCCCGGAATGTTCCCCCGGCCGCCCAGGATTTAACACTTCGATCAACAAGTATTAAAGCCGAGCGGCTAGGCTTCCTCCCGTGGAAGCAATGCGGCCGATCGACCACGAGAACGGAACGGCGAGCGGACGGCGGACACCGCCGGTCGAAGGGGCGACGGTCCTCGTCGTCGAGGACGACCCGACGCTGCTGAGCACGCTCGCCTACAACCTGTCGCGCGAAGGCTATTCGGTGCTGACCGCCGCCGACGGCGAGAGCGGGTTGGTGACGGCCCGGCGCGAGATGGACCGGCTCGACCTCGTGGTGCTCGACGTGATGCTTCCCGGGATCAGCGGCTTCCAGGTGCTGCGCCAACTCCGCGCGGCTTCGGATATCCCGATCCTGATGCTCAGCGCCCGCGGCGAGGAACAGGACCGCATTGACGGTTTGGAGCTCGGCGCGGACGACTACGTAATCAAACCCTTCGCGTTGCGGGAACTGCTCGCTCGGGTGCGGGCAGGCGTCCGCCGCCGGGCGGTGCCGGCCGCCCAGCCACCGTCGGTGCTGTTCCGTGGTCCCTTGCGGATCGAACTGGAACGGCGCCGGGTGATGGTGGCCGAGACCGAAGTCCAACTCCGACCAAAAGAGTACGGACTGTTGACGGCGCTCGCGTTGGAACCCGGCAAGGTCTTCACCCGCCAGGATCTGCTCGACGCGGTCTGGGGCGAAGAAGTCATCGTCGACGAGCGCACGGTGGATGTCCATATCTCGTGGCTGCGGGGCAAGTTGACCGATGCCGGCCTCGACAGCTCGACCATCCGAACGGTCTACGGGGTGGGCTACCGCTTCGTGGTGCCGGACGACGCCGAGGTCGAGGACCAGCCACCGGACGCGGCGTCGGCATAACGAACGGTTGCGAGCGGCGCCCACGGGGGACGCCGGGGTGACACGGGCCGGGGCTTCGAGCGTGCCCTGGCCTGGCGGATCGGGACGAGCAGGAGGAGCGTGCATGTCGTTGGCGAGCGGTCGGTTCAAGGCGGTGATGCGGGGAGGGTTCGCCCTCGCGTTCTGTGGGATGGTTTCGGTCGGTGCCGCGCTGCCGGCGTTCGCCCAGGATGTCGACCGGGCGAGCCTGAGCGGCGAGATCGTGTCGGATGGGTCGTCGACCGTTGGGCCGATCACCCAGGCGGTGGCCGAGGAGTTCGCGGCCGAGGCGCCCGATGTCCGCACCAGCGTCGACATTTCCGGGACGGGCGGCGGTTTCGAGCGGTTCTGCAACGGCGAGACCGATATCCAGAATGCGTCCCGCTCGATCGACGAGGACGAAGTCACGCTGTGCGAGGAGAACGGGGTCGAGTTCATCGAGCTCGAGGTCGCCTACGACGCACTCACGGTCGTCGTCAACGAGGCAAATACGTTCCTCACCTGCCTCAACGTCGAGGCACTGCGGACTCTCTGGGAGGCCGACAGCGAGGTGACGACCTTTGCCGACCTGAACCCCGAGTTCCCGGCGGAGACGATCTCGCTCTATGGTCCGGGCACCGACTCCGGCACCTTCGACTACTTTGTCGAGACCATCCTCGGCGACGACGGTGAGATTCGGCAGGACTTCACCCCGTCGGAGGACGACAACGTCCTGGTCGAGGGCGTGGCCGGCGACCCGAACGCGCTTGGCTACTTCGGGTACGCCTACTACATCGAGAACGAGGACACGTTGAACGCGGTCGAGATCGACGGGGGCGACGGTTGTGTGGCGCCGTCGCCGGAGACTGCCCAGGACGGCACCTACCAGCCCCTCTCCCGCCCGCTCTACGTCTACGTGAACGTGGCGAGCCTGGAGCGGCCGGAAGTGCAGGAATTCGTCCGCTTCTACGTCGAGCAGGCTCCCGAGCTCGTCGGCGAAGTCGGCTTCGTTGCTTCTCCTGAGGAGTCCTATACGGAGAGCGCGGACGCCCTCGAGGCGGCGATTTCTGGCGATTCGGCAGCGACGCCGGAGGCATAACAACGATTCGGCGAGCTGGGCGACCGCGGTTGCCCGGCTCGTACCCGCCCGGGGAGGAGTTGCTCCGCCCAGGGCGGGTTTCCCTTACATTGCGTTGCGTTGAGGATGAGGTAGGCCGGTCACGGCCTTGGCGGAGAGACGGACGTGGCGACGAATCCGATGGCGGCGCGCGGCGACGCACCGGTGGGTGCGGGAGGATCCGGCGGTGTGCCCGCGATTGACCTGGGTGGCAGACGACGCGATGTCGGCGAGCGGGTTATCGGGATCGTCTTGTTCGTCTGCGCCGCGATTTCGGTCCTCACCACGGTCGGCATCGTCTTCGTGCTTATTGAACAGGCTGTCGAGTTCTTTCTCCAAGTGCCGGTCGCCGATTTCCTGTTCGGGTCGACCTGGTCGGCGCTCTTTAACAACCCGCAGTTCGGGGTTCTGCCGCTGGTCAGCGGGACGCTCTGGATCACGCTGATCGCTCTTGTCGTTTCGTTGCCGTTGGGCCTGTTGAGCGCGATCTACCTGAGCGAGTACGCCGACCAACGGGTGCGCGACGTGCTCAAGCCGGCGCTGGAACTGCTCGCCGGCGTGCCGACGATCGTCTACGGGTTCTTCGCCGTGACCTTCATCCGGCCGGATATCCTGCGCCCAATCTTCCCGTCAATCGGGCCCTTCAGCGCGTTATCGGCCGGGATCGCGGTGGGTATCCTGATCATCCCATTGGTGGCCTCGCTCAGCGAGGACGCCATGCGAGCGGTCCCGCGGGCTCTGCGCGAGGGCGGCTATGCGATGGGCGCGACCAAGCACGAGGTTTCCTGGCAGGTGGTCGTTCCGGCTGCCTTCTCCGGGATTGTTGCCTCGTTCATCCTGGCCGGCTCGCGGGCGATCGGGGAGACGATGATCGTGGCCCTGGCGGCCGGGTCTCGGCCGCAGCTCGTAACCAATCCGTTGGAGCCAATGCAGACGATGACAGGCTTCATCGTCCAGGTGTTCTCTGGCGACGTGCCGTACGGTTCGCTCCCCTACCTCTCGCTCTTTGCGGTCGGCTTGCTCCTGTTCGCCATTACCCTGATGCTCAACCTCATCAGCCAGTGGGTGGTCAGCAAGTTCCGGGAGGTATACGAGTGAGCGCGCAGGCATCGGCCAAACCGATGAGCCCGGCCGGGGTTGCGGTGGGCTCGGGCAATCTTGCCGGCCGCCAAGCCGTCTCCCGGCTGATGACATGGGTGCTTTTCGGGGCGACGGGCTTTGCCGTGGTGGTGCTTATTGTCTTGTTGCTCACCGTCTTCACCGATGCTCTCCCCTGGCTGCAGCCCGGGCTGGTCCGGAACATGCCGTCACGGAGGGCAGAGAGTGCCGGGCTCTTCCCGGCGCTCATCGGCACGATGTGGCTGATCGGGTTCACCGCGATCCTCGCGTTTCCGATCGGCGTCGCTTCGGCCATCTACCTCGAGGAGTACGCTCCGAAGAACCGATGGACGCGCTTCCTGGCCGTCAACATCCAGAACCTGGCGGGGGTGCCCTCGGTCGTTTACGGCCTGCTCGGGCTGGCCGTCTTCGTCGTCGGCATCAATCTGGGACGGTCGATCCTGTCCGGCGCGTTGACGATGGCCCTGCTGATCTTGCCGGTCGTCATCATCGCCAGCCGAGAGGCGATCCGAGCGGTGCCGTCGTCGCTGCGGGAAGCCGCCTACGGTCTCGGCGCGACCCAGTGGCAGGTGACTCGGTCGCACGTGTTGCCGCTCGCCTTCCCCGGCATCCTGACCGGAATCATCCTCTCCATCTCGCGGGCCTTGGGCGAAACGGCGCCGCTGATCGTGGTCGGCGCCTCCGCCTACGTGACGTTCACGCCCAACGGGATCCTCGACAAGTACACCGTGCTGCCGATGCAGATCTACGAGTGGTCGCGGCGACCCGGTGACGATTTCCAGGGTCTGGCGGCGGCGGCGATCGTCGTGCTCCTCGTTCTGCTCCTGCTGTTGAACGCGGTGGCGATCTACCTTCGGGCGCGTGCCGCCAGTCGGATGAGGTGGTAACGGTGATCGGTGTCGACAGCGGTTCTTCGATCGGTACCGTCACCGCTGCGCCAGTCTCGGCGGGGACGGGCGTGCTGCCCGCTCCCGGCACGGATGAGAAGGTGATCCTCTCTATCCGCGACCTGAACGTCTACTACGGGAACTTCCACGCGGTGGGCGGGGTCAGCTTCGACGTCCCGAAGAACCAGATCACCGCACTGATCGGTCCGTCCGGGTGTGGCAAGTCGACCGTCCTCCGATGCATCAACCGGATGAACGACCTGATCCCGAGCGCCCGCGTCGAGGGGGAAATCCTCTACCACGGGCAGAACGTCGTGGCCAAGGGGATCGACCCGGTCGCGGTCCGGCGGCGGATCGGGATGGTCTTCCAGAAGCCGAACCCGTTCCCGAAATCGATCTACGAGAACATCTCGTGGGGAGCCAAGATCAACGGCATCAAGGGCAATATGGACGAACTGGTCGAGACGTGCCTCCGCAAGGCGGCGCTCTGGGACGAGGTCAAGGACAAGCTGAAGGAGAACGGGCTCGCCCTCTCCGGCGGCCAGCAGCAGCGCCTCTGCATCGCCCGTACGCTGGCGATCAACCCCGACGTGGTGCTGATGGACGAGCCCGCCTCGGCCCTCGACCCGATCTCGACGCTGAAGATCGAGGATCTGATGCGCGAGCTGGAGCGGCAATACACGATCGTGATCGTGACCCACAACATGCAGCAAGCCGCTCGTGTCTCCGACCAGACGGTCTTTTTCTCGCTCGGCGAGCAGCGGATGGGGATGCTGGTCGAGGTTTCGCCGACGCGCGAGCTGTTCACCAACCCCCGCGATCAACGGACCGAGGATTACATCACCGGCCGGTTCGGCTAGGCGCCGAGACAGCCGGACGGCGCGCACTCGGAGGGGACGCGATGAGGGCGATGACCAGGACCGATTTTGCCCACCAACTCGAAGAACTGCGCAGTTCCGTGGTTTCGCTCTCGAGCATGGTCGAGAAGGCGCTGGCACGCTCGATCGACGCCCTCGCCCGGCAGGACGTGCAGCTTGCCGAAGCGGTAATGCAGGGCGATGCGGCGATCAACGACCAGCGGTGGGCGATCGAAGAGTTCGGTCTGCTGATCATCGCGACCCAGCAGCCGATCGCCCGCGATCTCCGCTCGATCGCGGCGGCGATCCACATCGTGACCGACCTCGAGCGGATGGCCGACCATGCCGTCGGGATCGCCAAGATCGTGTCGGATATCGCCGGCGAGCCGCTGCTGAAGCCGCTCGTCGACATCCCCCGAATGGCGGAAATCGCGCGGGGGATGCTCACCGACAGCATCTCGGCCTACATCGGCAACGACGCCGAGGCGGCGCGGGAGGTCGCTCGGCGCGACGACCTGGTCGACGAGTTCTACAACCAGATCTACCGGGAACTGCTGACCTATATGATGGCCGACCCCTCGACCATCAACCGAGCCACCCACCTGCTCTGGGTCGCCCACAATATCGAGCGGATCGGCGACCGCTCGACGAACGTCTGCGAGCGGGTCATCTTCGCGGTCACCGGCGAGATGATCGAAGTGAACGTCGCCACACGCTGAACCCGCCTGATCGCGGGTGTTGCAGCGCCGCGAGGCACCTCCATCAGGCCCTTCGCGTCGCCCCCAGCCGGAACAGTCGGTGGCGAAGACCCGGCGTATCGCTCCGGAAGCGTGATGATCCGGCGGCGGCGCAGGCTCCCGCGGCGATCGAGATCCACCAGATTGGGGAAGCGGGAGACGGGGACGGCCCGCTCCCGGTCTTGGGCACCGCGTTGACCAGCGGGGCGCCGGTCGCTGACGGGAGGGAGGAGCAGGCGAGCCCGTCGGCGTTCGGATCGAGGTTGTAGGGGTCGGCCGGGAGGTCGTCCAGCACGAGCTGGGCCTCCTCCCGGAACGAGAAGTCCGCACAGTCGAGATCCTCGAAGCCGACCGTCGATTGCGCCGGCTCGCTCGCAGGTGGCTCCTCATCCTCCACGTCATCGGTCGTGGTTTCCTCGTCTTCGCAGGCGATCCCGTCACCGTCCGGGTCGAGGTTTTCGGGATCATCCGGGTCGTCGTCGAGGATCTCCTGAGCCTCCTCCTGGGTGTAATCGATGCAGCCGGACGAGGCGACGTCCCCGCCGTCGTCGGCCTCGGCTCGATCCCGTTGCCGCTGGCGGTTTCCTTTGGTGCCGTCGTCGGAGTCGGCGGCGGCTCTGTCCTCCTCTTCGGCGAGGTCGGCCTCCGACGGGAGGAGGGCGCAGGCGGTGCCGTCCCCGGTGGGGTCGAGGTTGTTGGGGTCGTCGGGATCCTCGTCGAGAACCGCCTGGGCTTCCTCCCGGGTCTGGAAGTCGATGCAGTCGAAGTCGTCGGTGGCAGCGGCGTCCTCGCCCGCCGGGCCGTCGAGTTCCTCCTCCGCGGTTGCAGCGTCTCGATCTTGGCGGCGTTCGGCTCGGGTCTGCTCCGCGTCGGCACCATCACCGGCGGCGTCGTCTTCTGCCGCATCGTCCTGGGCGAGGGCCGCGAGCGGCAAGGTGACCTGAAGGGCCGTCATCGTCCCGAGCGACGCGAATAGCAAGCCGACGACAGCCAGGAGGGACGCCCCCTGACGGCGAGTGTCGGACCAGATGGCGCCCGAGCGGGCATGACGGGGGGAACACGGCATGGTCTCTCCCTCGTTCGCCTCTTCCGTACGGGGACCGGGGTGCGGGGGGTGGCGGTGTCCGCCGTGTCGACGGCCCGCTACGGACACGGTGCCACGGAACTAGACGCTTGACAAGGCAACGGGGTTACGGAGTCGGCGCGCCGGGATCGCGGGCGAGGGCGGTTTCGTCGGCCCAACGACGATCAGGGTGCCTGGCGCGCCACGCCTCTATGACATGGAAGATCCGGGGAGCAATCTCCTCCAGATCGAGGGGGGCGGCGAGTACTCCATTGGCACCGGCCGCGGTCGCGACGGCGGGGTCGACCTCCGTGATGTCGGCGGTGACGAGGAGGATCGGGATGTCGGTCCGCTGGGCGCCGGTGGCCGCCCGGTCCGACCGACCGCGGAGACGCCGGAGGAGCTCGACGGCACCGAAGCCGCCGAGCGCGGCGTCCAGCAGGACGAGGTCAAACGAACGGAGGCGGAAGACCTCCAGGGCCTGGAACGGACTGGCGACGGTGCTGGTCCAGAATCCGGCCAGGAGCAGCCCCTCAGCCAGAAACCCGGCGAGATCAGGGTCGTCACCGACGATCAACAGATGGGGCCGGTAGCCGGACCGTCGTCCTCCCAAACCGTCCCTCCCCAAGGCGGCGCGGTATGGTTCCGCGCCGCGAGCGATACGTGAGGCCACCCTCCGATGCCGATTGTCACCGACCAGCCGGAACTCGATCGTCTGCTGCGGCACTACCTCGAGCGGCTCTCGCTGCCAATGGAGTGCTTGAAGGTGACGACGGACCGGGCGGTCTTCGCCGGTTGGGTCGGGCGCCGAGTCGATGCCTCGATCGGCGGGGCGTACGCCTTTCTTCGGCAGTCCGGAAAGCACGCGGTCCTGATCAACCTCGAACGGATCGATTTGGCGCGAGCGAACGCGCTCGAGATCGTCGTGGCCGAGGAGTTGGTCCACATGCGGGATCGCCTCGACGGCGACCTGCGGCGGCATGCCAAGCACGGCCACGACCGGATCGCGGTTCGGGTCGCCGGGCTAACGGGAGCCACCCTCGAAGAGGTCCGGGCCGCGTTGCTGCCGCCGGTTCGCCGCCGCCTTCGGTACGTCTACCGGTGCCCGACGTGCGCGATCACGGTGCCCCGCCGGATCCGTGGGACGTGGTCGTGCGGGCGATGCGCGAAGGAGTTCGATCCCCGTCACGTCTTGCGGCTCGTTGAAGACCGGGGGCCGGCCCGCGCTTGCCCCACCGGAAGGAGCTAGCCCGCCGGCTGGGAGTCGAGCTGTCGGGCGCGCTAGCTCACCATGTCCACGTCGTTGTCGCCGCCGGAGGGATCGGGTGCCGCGTCGCGATTCGGTCGGTCGCCCGCACCGGGGGCGGTTATCGGGACCACGGCTTCGTCGTCGATGATGACCTTCGGCCCGTCCGGTCCAACGCTGGCAGTGACGTTCCCGGACCGTGCGATCAGCGTCTGCGTTTCCTCGTCGAA
>CADCWF010000026.1:310-11396 GCA_902806345.1 uncultured Thermomicrobiales bacterium | reverse complement strand
CCCCAATCGCCGACCCGCTCGCCGTGTTGTCGTGGAGGATCGCCGTCAACGTCCCGTCGCGCGCCGCGCCCAGCGCCAGGTGCTGGATCGTTGCCGGGCGGTAGCCGACCGTGGTGTACATCTGGGCCCGGCTCAGCGCCAGCCTAACGGGGCGGCCGAGTTGGCGGGCGGCGACGGCAGCGAGGGTGATGTGGCCGCAGTACCACCCCTTGCAGCCGAAGCCGCCGCCGACGAAGCGGGAGACGACCCGGACCTTGCGGCCCGGCAGGCCGAGCGCCTGGGCGACGCCCATCCGGGTCGTGGCCACGCCCTGGGTCGACTCGTAGACGGTCAGGCCGCCGTCCTCCCCCCAGACCGCGGTCGTCGTCAGCGGCTCGATCGGGTTGTGGTGCTCGATCGGCGTCGTGTAGGTCGCCCCAATCCGGACGGCGGCCTCGGCGATGCCCCGCTCCGGGTCGCCCCGGGCGTGGTCCGGGGCCTCGCCCATGATCGACCGCGGGGTGGAGACGCCGGCGGGGTCGCCGTCGAGGGTCGCCCGGGGCGCCTCCGCGGCGTAATCGACGGCGAGCAACGAGGCGGCGTACCGCGCCTGCTCCGGTGTTGCGGCGACGACGAGGGCGACGTGCTGGCCGGCGTAGTCGATCCGGTCATCCACGAGCGGCGGCTTCGCCTGGATCGCCGTGCCGCCCCGGCTGAAGGTGCGCATCCGGCGCAGCGTCGGGGCGTTCTCGTGGGTGAGCACCAGGAGCACCCCCGGCGCCGCCTCGGCCGCCGCCGGGTCGATCCGGACGATCCGGCCGCGGGCGATCGCGCTCGGCACGAGGACGGCGTGGACAGCCCCATCCACGGGCTCGTCGGCGGCGTAGCGGGCGGCGCCGGCCGCCTTGAGCGGGCCGTCCAAACGGCGGAGCAGCGGGCCGGTCACGCCGGGCTCGGTCCCGCCGTTGGTCCGCGGTCGGACCGGCGAGTCGGCCGCCGCCGCCGGTACGACAACCCAGGGTTCGGTCGACGCGGTCGCGCTCATGCCCATCCTCCGATCTCGGCCAGCGTGCGGGCCACCGCGCGCTCGACCAGGGTGACCTTGTAGGCGGTGTCGGGCAGGGGCGCGGCACCCGCGACGGCTGCCCGCCCGGCGGCGGCCGCCGCCTCGGCGTCGAGCATCCGGCCGACGAGGGCGGCCTCGGCGGCGCGCGCCCGCCATGGCTTCGGCGCCACCGAGCCGAGGGCGATCCGCGCCTCCCGCACCCGGCCGTCGTCGCCCAGGTCGACGGCGGCCGCGACCGAGACGAGGGCGAAGGCGAACGACGCCCGCTCCCGGATCTTGCGGTAGCGGGAGCGGGCGGCGAACCGCGCCGCCGGCAGCTCGACGGCGATGATCGCCTCGCCGTGGCGGAGCACCGTCTCCCGCTCCGGAGTCTCGCCCGGCAGCAGGTAGAACCCGTCGATCGGCACGCGGCGGTCGCTGGCCGGGCCGCGGAGGAGGACGGTCGCGTCGAGGGCGAGCAGCGCCACCGCCAGGTCCGACGGGTGGACGGCGATGCAGGCGTCGCTGCCGCCGAAGACGGCGTGCAGGTGGTGCGGCCCGGTGCGGGCGGCGCAGCCGGCACCCAGTTCCCGCTTGTTGCACGGGAAGGAGGTTTCCCGGAAGTAGGGGCAGCGGGTCCGCTGGAGGAGGTTGCCGCCGACCGTGGCCGCGTTCCGGATCTGGGGCGAGGCGCCGGCCTCGAGCGCCTCGGCCAGGACCGGGTAGCGGGCGCGGACGGCGGCGTCTTCGGCGACCATCCTCATCCGGGCGAGGGCGCCGATCCGGAGGCCGCCCTCCGGGGTCTCGTCGATCGCGGACAGCGGCAACCCGCCGAGGTCGACGACCAGGGCCGGCCGGGCGATGCCGTCCTTCATCCAGTTGACCAGCTCGGTGCCGCCGGCGATGAAGGTCGCCGCAGGGTCGCCGGCGACGGCGGCGACGGCCGTCCCGAGGTCGTCCGGGCGCGCGTAGGCAAAGGGATGCACGGGTGTTTCTCCTCCTGCTTTGGCGGCCGGTCAGGCGGCGGCGCCGCCGGTCGTTGGCGGCGGCCCCTCGGCGCTCGCGACCTGGCGGATCGCGGCGACGATGTTGGGGTAGGCGGCGCAGCGGCAGAGGTTGCCGCTCATCCACTCCCGGATCTCGGCGTCGGAGGTGGCCCGCCCCTCGGCGAGCAGGGCGACGGCGGAGACGACCTGGCCGGGGGTGCAGAAGCCGCACTGGAGGGCGTCGTGCTCGACGAAGGCCTCCTGGACCGGATGCGGCACGCCGTCCCTGGCGAGCCCCTCGACGGTGGTGATCTCGGCCCCGTCGTGCATCACGGCGAGGGTCAGGCAGGAATTGACCCGGCGGCCGTCGACCAGCACCGTGCAGGCGCCGCACTCGCCCCGGTCGCAGCCCTTCTTCGCCCCGGTCAGGTCGAGGCCGTCGCGCAGGGCGTCGAGCAGGGTCACCCGCGAATCCAGGCGGAGCACCCGGTCGACCCCGTTGACGCGCAGGGCGAGCGGCACGCGGCCGCCCCACGCCGTCGATGATTCGTCCCGCCGCGGCATCTCCATCGCCCGCCCCTTTCGCGGTCAAGCCGGCTCCTAGGCGACGCGGCGGCCGGCCGCGTCGCCCGAGTCAACATCCGTTGACTCGGACGAGGATAGGGGCGGCGGATTCGGTTGTCAACCACTGTTGACCTTGACAGATGGGTCCGACTAGGCGCCATCCCGGCGCCGGTGGGCGAACCGCCGACGCTTGTTCCCGGCAGGAATCGGCGCCGCCGGCCCGTTGCCGCCTACCCCTTCGCCCGCCGCGCCGCCAGCCCCGCGCCCGCGCCGCCGACGGCACCGAGGGCGACGGCGATCAGCAGCCGCAGCCGCCGTCGCGCCCACCAGAGCGGGCTGCTCCCCTTCGCCCTCTCGTCGAAGGCGCCGTGGGCGCCCATGTCTTCGAGGTCGTCGAGCGGCGCCCAGAGGTTGTCCGGGCGGTCCGCCGCCACCGGCCGGTCGGTCTGCTGGGCCTCGAAGTTGGTCCGGGCCAGGAAGCGGTCGATCAGACCGGGTGTGACCCGGTTGCCGTAGACCGCTTGCAGCGCCGAACCGCCGACGACGACCTCGCGCGGCGTCCGCTCGGACGCCCAGAGAACGGCTTCGGCGGCCAGCTCCGGCTGGAAGATTGGCGGCACGGGCTGGGGGAAGTTTGGCAGCCGGCTCCGCACCCAGCCGAACTGGGGCGTGTTCAACGCCGGCATCTGGACCATCGTCACCCGGACGTTGCTCTTGTCGTGGAGCAACTCGCAGCGGAGGGACTCGGTGAACCCCTCGATCGCGTGCTTGGCGCCGCAGTAGGCGGCCTGGAGGGGGATCGCCCGGTAGGCCAGCGCCGAGCCGACCTGGACGATGGTCCCTTGGTCGCGCGGGAGCATCCGACGCAGGGCGGAGAGGGTGCCGTGGACGTAGCCGAGGTAGGTCACCTCCGTCACCCGGCGGAACTCGTCGGCGGTCGTCTCCTTGACCGGCGAGAAGACGCTGGTCATCGCGTTGTTGACCCAGACGTCGATCGGCCCCAGCTCGGACTCGACTTGGGCCGCCTCCGCCTCGACCGCCTCCGAATCGGCGATGTCGAGCGGGATGACGAGCACCCGGCTGCCGGCGGCTTCGGCTTCCTGCCGCGCGGCATCCAGCCCCGCCCGCCCGCGGGCGATCAAGGCCAGGTCGGCTCCCTGCTCGGCAAAGGCTCTCACGACCGCCCGGCCAACCCCGGCCGAGGCGCCGGTGACGACGACGATCCGCCGCGACCGACCGCTCTCCACGCCAAGCTCCTCGTTCGCCATGCCGCCTCCCCGGATCTCGGACCTCGAGCGAATCGCCCAACCGTCGGCAAGACCCCGACCCGCCTCCGCAAGTTCGGTGCGCGTCCGGGTCGAGGGTTCGCCAGACCGGGCCGTGGAGACGCCGCAGCCGCGTCCGGCGCCGCGGACCCCAGCGGAGGCGTGGCATCGACGGTGCGCCTCGGACGGTCGAGGGGGCAGGGGCCCCGGCGGCGGGCGACCGCGGCGTCACGATGGAGGTTGGACGTGAACACTGCGCTCGTGGGGAGCCTCGCCGGCCTGATCGCCACGGTGCCGATGTCGGCGACGATGCTGCTGCTGCGCCGCTTGGCGCCGCCGGAAACTCGCTACGCCCCGCTGCCGCCGGAGACCGTCACGGCCAACGCGGCGGAGGACGCCCACGTCCGCGACGACCTCGGCGAGGAGGGGCTACAGGCGACGACGGTCGCCGGCCACTTCGCCTACGGCGCGGCGGCGGGCGCGCTCTTCGCGCCGATCGTTGGGTGGACGCCGCGCCCGGTCGCGGCCGGCGTCGCGTTCGGTCTGGCGCTCTGGGCCGTCGGTTACCAGGGTTGGGTGCCCGCCTTCGGCTTGATGCCGCCGGCGACCGAGCAGCCCGCCGGGCGCAACGCGGTGATGATCGCGGCCCACGCCGTTTGGGGCGCGACAGCGGGGCTCTTGCTCGGGCGGGCGGCGGGGGGCCGGCACGGGAACGAGCAATAGTCGGACTACGGAGGATCGGCCCGATCTGCCGTCGGCTGTCCCCCTACCCGGGTGACCGCCACATCCGGACCTCCGTATCCGGGGGGCGATCGGCGAAGCGGCCGGCCGGAGACACATCGCGCAGGAGCCCCCGCAGTTCGACCTCGAACGCGCCGAGGCGCTCCCCGAACAGGTGCGGCGCCGAGCCAGCCAGCGACCAGACCCAGGCCACGACCTCGTCCTCGGTACGGACCCAGACCCCGCCCGCCGGCAGCCGCAGCCGTTCGGGGGCGGCGAACCCGGCCGCCGCCAGCACCGCCGCCTCGCCGTCCGGGGTGCCGTGCCGGAGGAGCCCCTGTCCCGCCCGCGGCACAGGCCCGAGCCACTCCCGGATCAGACCGCGGATGGCCTCGTAGGGCGGCTCCGGGTGCGGCAGGTCGGGGTCGCCGGGATCGGCCCGCGGCTCCTTGGCGTCGGCGACGAGGACGAAGGCGCCCCCCGGCTCGAGCAGGCGGCGGACGGCGGCCGCTACCCGCTCCCGGTCCATCCAGTGGAACGATTGGCCGAAGGTGGCGGCCCGGAAGCGTCCAAGCCCGGCCGGGAGCACTTCGGCTCGGGCCTGAACCCAGCGGGCGTTGGCGACCCCCGCCACCGTCGCCCGCCGCGCCGCCTCCGCCAGCATCCCGGGGTCGGGGTCGACGCCGACGGCCTCGGCGACGTGGGGAGCCAGCGGCAGCGTCAGGATGCCCGGCCCACAGCCGACATCGAGCAAGCGGCTCCCGTCGGCGAAGGGGATCAGGGCGGCCAGCCGGTCTGCCAGCCCCGGCGCGTAGGGCGGGCGGCCCCGCGCGTAGTACGGGGCGCTGCCGCGGTAGAGGGTCTCGTCCCACACCCAGCCCTCGGGCATCGCGTCCCCCCAGCGCCCTGCCCGCAACCTCGCTCTGGCCCTTCCGGCAGCGAGCGCGGAGAACGGGGACGCCACCGCCCCGGACACCCGTGTCCTGCTCGCCGGGCCGCCCCGCGTGCGTCCCCTACTCCAGCCCCAGCGCCGCCTTGCCGATGATCGACAGGGCGGCGTCGTCGATTGGCGGCTGGCCGATGCTGACCCGCAGGTCGCGGACGTGGCGCTCCAGCGGCAGCGCCCGAGAGAGGCCGGCCGAACCGGTGACCCGCAGCGCCAGGTCGCCGACCCGGATCGCGTGGTTGGAAACGGTGTACTTGACCGCCGCCAGCCGCCACCCCAGCGCGTCGCGCTCCTCCGGGAAGCGCTGCCAGCGCTCGGCGGTGTCGTAGAGGAGGGTCCGCGCCTGGAGCAGCAGCAACTCCATCTCGGCGACCCGGTGCTGGACCGTCTGGAGGTGGGCGATCGGGTGGGCCATCCCGTTCGGGGTGCGCTCGTTGGCGTAGGCGACGGCGAAGTCCCGCGCGGCCGTCGCGACGCCCAGGAAGACCGCCGGCCCGGCGAAGCCGCCCCAGTCCTTGCCACCGCCGGGGACGGGGGCGCCAGTGTCCGGCACCAGCGCCGACTCCGGCAGGCGGACGTCCTCCAGGACGAGGTCATGGCTGCCGGTGGCGCGCATGCCGTGGTTGTCCCACGTCTCCTCGACCCGGACGCCGGGCGTGTCGGCCCGGAGCAGGAAGTTGCCGCGCCGGGGCTCCTTGCCGTCCTCGACCACGGCAGCCAGGGCGTAGACCCAGCCCAGGGCCGGGGCGAGCGAGGCCCACCGCTTGCGGCCGTCGATCCGCCAGCCGTCGGCGGTGCGGGTCGCGGTCGTGCTCGGCAGGCCGCCGCGACTGGGGCTGCCGAGGTCGGGCTCGCTGTGGACGGAGTTGATGAGGGCGCCGTGCTCGACGATGTCGCAGCAGACCTCGGCGAAGGCCTCTTCGGGCCACGGCCGGACCGTCGCCAGGCGGCCGACCAGCAGCAGGTGCATCCCCGCCGCCAGCGCGGTCGAGCCGTCCCCCCGAGCCAGCCGCTCCTGGGCGGCCGCCAGCTCCAGCGAGTCGATGCCGCCGCCGCCGTACTCCGGCGGCACGGTCAGGGCGAGGTAACCGGACTCGTGCAGTTCCTGGAAGTTCTCGAACGGGAAGGTGTTGGCGCGGTCGTGCGTGGCCGCCCGCCCGGCGAAGCGGTCGGCCATCTCGCCGGCGAGGGCGACAAGCCGCGTCCGCCGGTCCGTCTCGGCCCCCGCTCCGGTCGCCGTGGAAATGCCCATCCTGCTCGGTCCGTCCTCTCTGCGCGTCTGCCGGCGTCCTCCCGCTGACCCCTCCCCGCGGCCAGCCTCGGCTGTCGGCAGCCTAGCCGATCGGCCGGGTGGCGACGAGTGGGGCCGAGGGATGGGAGCGGACGTCGTGCCTCGACCCTGGCGCGGCGCTGGGACCCTGGCGAACCGGCCCCACCTCCCGTACCGTACCGGCCGGGGTGCCGATGGCGGTCCGGCGCCTGGCCGCCCGCTCCGCGCACGGACGCGCACGAAGGAGATCCTGGTGACGGACACGACCACGGCCAAGGCCAAGGCAAGGACCTGGGAAGCGGGCGAGGTGTTGAATGACCGAGAGCGCACCGTCACGTACGGGGCGCCGGCGATGGAGGCGGCCTTTTCGCCGCCGGAGTACCGACGGCGGCTGGACCGGGTCCGGGCCGGGATGGCGGAGGCCGGGATCGACCTCCTCTACCTGATGGCGCCGGAGAGCATGTGCTACCTGAGCGGCTACCAGAACGAGTGGTACCAGGGGCAGAGCCCCAAGGCTTGGGCGGCGTCGAGCGGGCTCGCCGTCCACGTCGACCACGACCGGTTCATCTTCTTCGACAGCCCGGCCGAGGCACTCCTCGGCCGGGCCTCATCGGTTGCCACGGATGTCCGCCACACCGACCGGGCGACCGCGATCCCGTTCATCGTCGGCGAACTGGAGGGGGCCGGCTGGCTGCCGGGGCGGGTCGGCCTCGAGATGTGGAGCTACCGCCCGAACCGGGTGGTGAGCGAGCGGTTCCAGGCGGCCTTCGAGGGCGCGGGCTGCGCCGTCGTCGACGGCACCGACGTGGTCCGCGAGGCGCGGCGGCTGAAGTCGCCGCAGGAGCTGGCGACGATGGAGATCGCCGCCCGGATCGCCGACATCGGGCTGGCCGCGGCGCGCGAGGCGCTGCGGCCGGGGGTGACCGAGCTGGAGGTCTACGGCGAGGTCATCGCCGCGATGGCCAAGGCCGGCGGCGAGAACGCCGGGATCACCCTGCCGGTCCTCTCCGGGATCAAGACGCCGACCGGCCACGGGCTGGCGTCGCGCAAGCAGATCATGCCGGGCGAGGTCGTGCTGGTCGACGTCTGCGGCGTCTACAACCGTTACCACGTCAACGTCGCCCGCAACTTCGCGATCGGCGAGCCCCACCCGTCGGTGGCCGAGCGGTTCCAGAAGGCGGCCGGGGTCTTCCCGGCGATCGAGCGGATCCTGCGGCCGAACCTGCCGGTGCGGGAGCTGAACGAGACGGTCCAGGGGTACTACGAGGAGGCCGGCATCTGGGGCCACCACGGCTACGTCGGGGGGTACGAGCTGGGGATCGCCTTCCCGCCGGACTGGGTCGGCGAGTTCAACTACGGCCCTCACGTCGCGTGCGGCGAGCAGGTCTTCGAGCCGGGCCTAATCGTCAACCACGAGGCCCAGTTCTACCTGCCGCGCCTGGTCGGGTACTGCATGCTGATCGACACCCTCATGTTCACCGAGACCGACGCCCAGTGGCTGAGCGCGACGCCCCGCGAGCTGGTCGTGATCGAGTGACGAGGCAACCGGCCGGTTGGCCCGACGTTAGGGGCGGCACACGTGCCGCCCATGGCCCAGAGGGCCATCGCCGTTTGTTCCAGGCAACGCGGAAACGTTCCCGTGGACCGTGGGCGGCACAGGTGCCGCCCCTACGACCGCCGGCGGCCCGGCCAGCCCGGCGCCCGCTGGCGAGGGCCTGCATTGGGGGAGAACGGTGACCAACGCTCAGACGGCCTACGTCTTCGACGAGGCGTTCCTCGGGCACGATACGGGCGAGCGGACGCAGCGCCTCCCCGACGGCAGCGAGCTCGATCCGGTCGAGCATCCGTCGAACAACCGGATCACCCGCCGCACCCACCAGTTGATCGCTGGCTCCGGCCTGCTCGACCGCCTGACGCGGATCCCGGCGCGACCGGCGACGATCGAGGAGATCCGGTTCTTCCACACGCCGGGGTACATCGACCACGTGCGGGCGGTCGCGGCGGCCGGGGGCGGGATGCTCGACGACCAGACCCGGGTGAGCGAGGGCTCGTTCGAGGCCGCCCTCCTGGCCGCCGGCGGCGCGATCGAGTTGGCCGACGCCGTGGTGGACGGACGGGTCCGCAACGGCTACGGGCTGCTGCGGCCGATCGGCCACCACGCCATGGCCGACCAGGGTATGGGGTTCTGCGTCTTCAACAACGCCGCGATCGTCGCCCGTCACCTCCGTCGGCGGCGCGGGATCGATCGGGTGGCGATCGTCGATTGGGACGTCCACCACGGGAACGGCACTCAGTCCGCCGTTTGGGACGACCCGTCGGTGCTCTTCGTCTCGCTCCACCAGGAGAACTGGTACCCCGGCGGCTGGGGCGGTGTCGACGACATCGGCGGGGCGGCGGCGGAAGGCACGACGGTCAACCTGCCGCTGCCGCCGGGAACGGGCAACACCGGCTACCGCCTCGCCTTCGAACGGGTCGTCGAGCCGATCCTGCGGCGGTTCGAGCCGGAGGTCGTCATCGTCTCCGCCGGGCAGGACGGGGGCATGGCGGACCCGTTGGGCCGGATGCTGCTGACGATGGCGGGGTTCCGGGAGCTGGCGCGCCGGCTGCAGGCCGTTGCCGAGGAGGTCTGCGGCGGCCGCCTGATCGGCCTCCAGGAGGGCGGCTACTCGGTCTCCTACACCCCGTTCTGCACGCTCGGGGTCGTCGAGGGGTTCGCCGGCGCCGAGTCCGGGATCGGCGACCCCTGGCAGGGCAGCTCCGAAGTCGCCCAGGCGGAGCGGGAGCACCACGCCCGGATCGACGAGGCGATCGAGCGGGCGCGGGCGGTGCAGGCGCCGTATTGGGGACCTTGATCGGCGACCGGGTCGGCCTCGCGTCGTCATCCCGAGCGAAGTCGAGGGATCTCGTTTCGTTCCCCGCCGACGCTGAAGGAGCAGGCGCCGCGACATCGCGATCATGGCGGGCCGAGTTGGGATCGGAACGAGATCCCCCGACGTCGCTCGGGATGACGGGGTGGCGGCTGTTTGGCGAGGTCGTGCACTAGCCTATGCAATCCCGATGTGCCGCTTGATCTTTCGCTCGTGGTCCGCGAATCCGTTGTGCAAGGTGATCGGGAACGGGTCGTAGGCGACCACCGAATCCCGCAGGGCCGGGCTGACACAACCGATCGCGTCGAGGATGTCGGCGTAGAGGTTGGCGAGCGGGAATGACCGGCCATCGCGCAGCTTCATGCCCTGCCAGACGGGCTCGTGGTGGGAGGTCCGATTGCGCAGAAGGCGCAGGACGTTGAGTCGGTCGTGGGCGAAGCTCCGGTTGTCATTGGGTGGCTGGAGGTAGGGAAACGCCACCCTGATCAGCGCGGCGCTGTTGGGGGACCAGATCGTCGCACCGTAGCCGTTCGGACCAAAGCCGGTGCTGAGTATGCTCGTCCAAAAATCGAACATGTCGCCGGCCACGACCCTGCCCGGGATGACCGACTTGCCAGACTTGCGGATCGTGTCCTTGGCGTCATCAATCCGTCTCCGCTCGCGTGGTAGGAGCGGGACATGATCGTACCAGTCGAAATGCCCCGCATGAGTCGACAGCGCCCTGTGGATCCCATTCCGCACGCTGACCTCGACTGCCCCGAGGCCGAAGTGGAGGTCGCGGGAAAGGGCGGCGTTCCAGAAGTAGGACGTGACCATCGCCAGGTCGTCGCCCCCCGACGGCCGGTAGGCGGCGAGGCGGTCGGGGGCCAGGACGGTTTCGAGCGCGCGGGCGTAGTCCGCGATCTTCTGCTCGTCGGCGTCAGGGTGAGCCATGAAGGCATCTTCGCCCGGTTCGCGACCGGTTGACAATGCCCGTCGTGGTTCCTACAATTGCCATGTCAATCCCCAGGTTTCCCGGCCAAAAGCTGGGGATCCTGGGGTTTTCTTTGCCGCTGGGGACGAACTGTGACTGCTACCCCAAACGGAGCCATCCCCCGCTAATCGCGGTTGGTACCACCGACCGCCCCCGACGCCTCCGGCCTGGACTGGGGTGCGGAACGGTCGACCTCCCCAGCGGGGAGACCTCACCCCCTACCCCCTCTCCCGCTGTGGCAGGAGAGGGGAAATGGTATCGACGGCGAGCCGAGTCTTCAGTGAACCGTGGCGGCCATACGTCCAGCAACCACCCGTGTCCGGCGGGGCACGAACTGGAGTCCCTCGGCCGCACCCTAGCCAGCAGGAACTGGCGGGGAAGAACGGATCGGCTCCCTCGCCATGTCGTCCGGCCGCTGGTACGAGCTTGACGCATTCTGGTTAGAATCAGGTCGGTATTCGTGATGCATCG
>CADCWF010000026.1:0-300 GCA_902806345.1 uncultured Thermomicrobiales bacterium | reverse complement strand
TCCCCCTCTTCCAACGCACGTACAGTTGGGACAAGGACAACTGGGAGTCGCTGTGGGCAGATGTCCTGGAGACGTACCATTCCGGCACTGGTGGGCATCACTTCCTCGGGTCGATCGTCAGCAAGTCCCTACCGAGCACACCAGAGGGCGTGGGGCGATTCCTCGTCATCGATGGGCAGCAACGGCTCACTACCCTGACGATCCTCTTGGCTGCTCTCCGGGACGCAGTGCGTCCCTTGGACGCGAACTCCGCCGACAAACTTCACAACCTCTACCTGACCAACAGCTACGAATCGGGCC
>CADCWF010000025.1 GCA_902806345.1 uncultured Thermomicrobiales bacterium | reverse complement strand
CCTGCCCGCAGCGCACATCGCTCTGCTCGCCAGCCCCCCAGGGGCGCAGGCCGGGCGGCTCAACCCCGACATCGACGAAACCGTCGTCTACGAGGCACCCTGGATGGATCCGTGGCAGACCCTGCCGCAGGACTCCGACCGGGAAGAGCGCACCATCGCCCGGCTGCGCGAGGGCGCGTTCGATGCGGCGGTCATCTTCACGTCGTTCCGCCAGAGCCCGTTGCCAAGCGCCTACCTCTGCTACCTGGCCAACATCCCGCTCCGTCTGGCCGCCTCGATCGACGGCCCCGGCTCGTTGCTGACCACCCGCCACAACCACCCGACGACGCCGATGCACGAGACCGAGCGCGGGCTCGACCTCGTCGCAGCCGTCGGCATCCCCCCGGCTGAGCCGGATCTCGTCCTGGCCGTCCCCGATTCCGCCAAGTTCGCCGTCGACAACGGGGAGTGGTGGGCGCCGGCCGGTCCCCGGATCGTCGTCCATCCGGGCTGCACCATGCCCGCCAGGACCTACTCCTGGGAGGGCTTCGCCGCCGTCGCCGCGAGCCTCGTGAGCGACCTCGGGGCCTCGGTCGTCGTCACCGGCACGGCGGACGAGCGGGAGCTGGTCGAGCGGGTGGTGGCGTCGGTACCGACGACGACCCGGGACCGGGTCCGGCCCTGCGCCGGCGAGCTGGCGTTCGCCGAGTTCTGCGCGCTGATCGACGCCGCCGACCTGACGGTGACCAACAACACCGGCCCCATGCACGTCGCCGCCGCGGTCAAGACCCCGATCGTGGCCCTCTTCGCCTGGACCAACCCGCCGGAGCAATGGGGACCGTGGATGGTGCCGCACCGGCTGCTCAACCACGACGTGCCGTGCAAGCTCTGCTACGCCCGCGTCTGCCCCTACACCCACGATTGCCTCCGACTCGTGACGCCAGTGCAGGTCGTGGCGGCCGGGGCGGAGCTGCTGACACTCGCCCCGGCGAACGGCAAGCGAACGTTGTCGGGAGCGGCCAGATGAACCCCTGGTCGGCCGCCAGGAACCTCCTCGTCGTCCGCCTGGACAACGCCGGTGATGTCGTCATGCTCGGTCCGGCGCTGGGGGCGGTCAAGGAAGCGTCGCCGGAGGCGCGGCTCACCCTCCTCGCCTCACCTGCTGGCGCCCTCGCGGCGCCGCTGCTACCCTGGGTCGACGAGGTGATCGTCTGGCGCTCGGTCTGGCAAGATCTCGGTTCCCTCCCGTTCGACCCGGAGCGCGAGGCAACGTTGGTCGATGACCTGCGATCACGGGGCTTCGACGGGGCGCTCCTCTTCACCTCGTTCAGTCAGACGCCGCACGCCGTTGGCTATGCCTGCTACCTCGCCGGCATCCCTCTACGTGCCGGGGAATCGAAGGAGTTCGGCGGCGGAGTCCTGACTACGGAGCTGCGGGGCACCCCTGATGACCTCCATCAGGTGGAGCGCAACCTGCGCCTCGTGGAGTCGCTCGGCTTCCCCGCCGCCGACCGATCGCTTGCGGTCGCGGTCGGTGACGGCGCACGGGACCGCGTCCGCGGTCTCCTCTCGGGCCTCGGCATCAACCCCGTGGCCCCGTGGGTTCTGATCCACCCCGGTGCGAGCGCGGCGGCCCGCCGCTACCCGGCAGAACGATGGGCCGAGGTCGCCCGGCTGCTCGGGGAGCGCGGCTTGCCGGTGCTCCTGACCGGCGTCGAGAAGGAGCGCGAGACGGTCGAGCGGGCGGCAGCCGGCGCACCGGACGCGGCGGTGTTCGTCGGCGAGACGACGATGGAGGAGTACGCCGCGCTGATCGAAGGCGCGGCGTTGGTCCTCTGCGGCAACACCCTGCCGATGCACCTAGCGGACGCCACCCGGACGCCGGTGCTAGTCCTCTTCTCCGGCACCGACCTTGAGTCCCAATGGGCACCACGATTGACACCGTCTCGCCTGCTCCGCGTGGAGACACTCTGCCACCCCTGTCACCTGTTCTCCTGCCCGATCGGCCTCCCTTGCCTCGATGTGTCGCCGGAGCAGGTCGTGGCCGAAGCCGAGGGGCTGATCCGAACGGCTCCACCGCGAAGCGTCGCTTGGTCGTCGAACGACGGGAAGAACGACCGGCCAACTGGCGATCCTGTTTCGTCGACGAGCACGCTTGGAATCCCCTCCCCTGGCTCCGCAGTTCCATTCGAGACCGTCCATCGCATCGCCGTTGTCCAGGCGCTTGGACTCGGCGACTTCCTTTGCACCACACCGGCACTTCGGGCACTGCGCGACCAGTTCCCCGGCGCCTCGCTCACCTTCGTCGGCTCCCCCTGGGCGGAGGAGGCGATCCGGCGCTCACCCCTCATTGACCGCTACCTCCCATTCCCCGGCTGGCCGGGCATCGCCGAATGGCCGGTCGACGACGGACGGCTCAACACGTTCCTCACGGCGGCTCGTGCCGAACGCTTCGATCTCGCAGTCCAGATGCACGGCTCGGGCGTCGCCAGCAATGGTTTCCTGGGCGCACTCGGCGCAAGGACGACGCTCGGCTATCGGCCCGGAGAGGAGCAGGACGACCGGCTCGGCCACTCGCTCCCCTGGGTCGAGGACGAGTCGGAGCCCCTCCGCTGGCTGTCGCTCGTCGCCTTGGTTGGCGCCGAGCCGGCACCGACACGGCCAGAGTTCCAAGTGCTGCCGCCGGACGAAGAGCGCGCCGCGATGCTGCTCGAGGCGTTCGATCGTCTGGGCGGACCGCTCGTCGCGCTGCATGCAGGCGCCAAGGATCCGGCGCGGCGGTGGCCGGCCGAGCGGTTTGCCCTGCTTGCGCGCCGTCTCATCGTCGAGCGGGAAGCGCAGCCCATCCTCACCGGCGGCCCCGGCGACCTGGAGTTGACCGCTTGCATCGCGGCCGAGGTGGGCGGGAACGTGCTCGACCTCGCCGGGCAGACGGACCTTGGCACCCTCGCCGCCATCCTCGCCCGCTGCGATCTCCTCGTCACCAACGACACCGGCGTCTCGCACCTCGCCGCGGCGACGGCCACCCCGAGCGTCGTGCTCTTCGGCCCGGCGAGCCCACGCCGTTGGGCTCCTCTCGACCGTGCCCGCCATCGAGCCATCGACGCCCCGGCGCTCCTCGGTGAGATCAACCGGGCCGCCGCCCTCGCCCGTTTGCCGGTCGAGCCCGTCCTGGCGGCGGCCGTCACCCAGCTTCACGCCTTCCCCCCAGGATCGCCACGGCCAACCTGGGCATCCGGCCGCGAGGTGCGCCGATGAACCGTCTTCGCATCCTCGCCTGGCACGTCCACGGCAGCTACCTGAACGCGCTCGCCCGGCTGGACCACGACTGGTTTCTGCCGACCAAGCCAGGACGACCCGAAGGCTACGGGGGCCGAGGGCGCACCTTCGATCTGCCCGCCTCGTTGGCCGAGGTTCCAGCCGAGCGGGTGCGCGACCTCGACGTCGATCTCGTGATCTACCAGTCTCCGAAGAACCTGTTCGACGACGGCCCGGAGATCCTGAGCGAGGCACAGCGACGGTTGCCCCGCATCTATCTGGAGCACAACACGCCCAAACCCGACGCCGTCGCCAGCCGCCACCCTTTCGCCGACCCCGACGGGCTGCTCGTCCACGTCACCTGCTACAACCGCCTGATGTGGGACAACGGAACGACGCCGACGGCAGTGATCGAGCACGCCGTCGCGATCGACCCGAGCGCCAATGCCTCGTTCGCGCTGCCACGCGGGATCGTCGTCGTCAACGGATCTCAGAAGCGGCCGCGGATCGCCGGCTACGACCTCTTCCTGGCGGCCCGAGACCGGGTGCCGCTCGACATCGTCGGCATGGAGACCGAAGCGATCGGCGGCCTCGGAGACGTGCCGTACCGCGACCTTCACGCCCTCGTCGGCCGGTACCGCTTCCTCTACTCGCCGATGCGCTATACGAGTCTGCCGCTGGCGGTCGTCGAGGCGATGACGCTCGGCCTGCCGGTCGTCGCCCTCGCCACCACTGAATTGCCGAACGTCATCGAGAACGGCGTCACCGGCTTCGTCTCGAACGACCCGGACGAACTGGTCGAGCGGATGCTCCTCCTCCTCGCAGACGAAGGATTGGCTCGGCGGCTCGGCGACAACGCTCGGAGCGTCGCCGAGACGCGCTTCGGCCTCGACCGCTTCAAGCGGGACTGGCAGGGTGCCTTCGCCCTCGCCCGCGACCTTGTCGGCGCCCCGATCGGTGCTGAGGGAGAGCGAGCATGATGGCGCGCCGGATTGCCTTCGTGAGCGAGCACGCCAGCCCGGTCGCGCTGCTTGGCGGCGCCGATGCCGGCGGCCAGAACGTCTACGTCGACGAGGTCTCCCGCGGGCTCGCCCGGCTCGGCTACCTCGTCGACGTCTTCACCCGTCGTGACTCCGCTGGTACTCCTTCCATCGTCGCCTGGGCGCCAGGGGTCCGGGTCGTCAACTTGGATGCGGGTCCCCCGGCCGTCCTCTCGAAGGATGCCCTCTGGCCATGGATGCCGGCCTTCCGTGACGCCCTGCTGCGTTTCGCCGCTGGCGAGGGAATCCGGTACGACCTGCTGCACGGCAACTTCTGGATGAGCGGGTGGGTGGCCTGCGAGGTCGGCGAGCGGACGGGCGCCCCCGTCGTCCAGATCTTCCACGCCACCGGGGTCACGAAGAAGCGGGAGCAGGGCCCAGCCGACACCAGCCCCGATGACCGGATCGGGGTTGAGCGGGCGGTGATCCACCGGGCCGAACGGCTGATCGCCCAGTGCCCGGCCGAGGAGCGCGAACTCGTCTGCGACTACGACGCGATGGCTCACAAGATCGCGCTCATTCCCTCGGCGGTCGACACCGAGCGGTACCGCCCGGAAGACCAGCGCGAGGCCCGCCACCGGATCGGCGTCCCTCAAGACGGGCAGGTTGTCGTCTACGTCGGCCGGATGCTGCCGCGCAAGGACGTGCGGAACGTGGTGCGGGCGTTGGGGCGGTTGAACCAGGCGCTACCTCGGGAGGAGATGCCGATGCTGCTCGCGGTCGGTGGCGACTCCCCGCACCCCGACCCGATCGCGACGCCGGAGATCGGCGAGCTCGCCCGCCTCGCCGACGAGCTCGGGGTGCGGGACCTCGTCCGGTTCGTCGGTCGCCGTCAGCCGGACGAGCTGCGCTGGTACTACTCCGCCGGCGATGTCGCGGTGACGACGCCCTGGTACGAGCCGTTCGGGCTGACGCCGCTCGAGGCGATGGCGTGCGCCCGTCCCGTCGTCGGTTCCGATGTCGGAGGCATCTCCTACACCGTGGTCGACGGTGAAACCGGGTTCCTCGTGCCGCCGCGCGAACCGGCCGCCCTGGCCGACCGGCTCCGCCTGGTCCTCGGCGACTCCGAGGGTCGGGCCCGGTTGGGCGAGGCGGCGCGGCACCGGGTGCTCGACCACTTCACGTGGCCCGTCGTCGCCGAACGCACTGCGGCCCTCTACGAATCGTTGCTGGGAGAGCGTGCGTCCCCCATCCGCGGCAGGAGTGCCGGCCTGCTGTCCGCTCCAGCGGGAAACACCCGGGAGGAATCCGTCGCATGACGCAGGCATCGGACGGTGCAAAGGTCGCCGTGGTCACGGGTGCCGGCAGCGGCCTCGGCGAGGCGGTGGCAAACGTCTTCGCCGCCGCCGGGCATGCCGTCGCCTGCCTGGACCTCAACGCGGCCGGCGCGGAGCGGGTCGCCGGGGGGCTCCAACCGGAGGCGCTCGCCTTCCGCTGCGATGTCGGCGACGACGCGAGTGTCGCCGCAGCGGTCGAGGCAACCCTCGCCCACTGGGGCCGGATCGACATCGCCGTCAACTGCGCCGGGTATGACGTCGTCAAGTCCGTGACCGACCTCTCGATCGACGAGTGGGACCGGATCCTCAGCGTCAACCTGCGGGGACCGTTCCTGGTTTCCAGGGCGGTGTTCCCGGCGATGCGGCGGCAAGGGGGCGGCCACATCGTCAACATCGCCTCGACCGCCGCCGTCCGGGCCTGGGGGAACGCCAGCGCCTACCACGCCTCAAAATGGGGACTCGTCGGCTTCGGTCGCGGTCTCGGGGTCGAGGGCCGGCCTGACAACATCAAGGTGACGACGGTCATCCCAGGCGGCATGAAGACCCACTGGTTCGACCGCTTCCCCGAGCAGGGCATTCCGCTACCGGACGAGTCCAATCTGCAGGAGCCGGCCACCGTCGCCAACGCGATCCTCTTCGCCACGCGGTTGCCGCGCGAGTCGGTCCTGCAGGAGATGATCCTGACGCCGGTCTCGGAAACGAGTTGGCCATGAGCGTGGCCGCCCGCGCCCCGGTTCGGCTCGGCTTCGGCGGCGGGGGCACCGACTTGCCGGCCTACTACGAGCACTACGGTGGCTTCGTCGTCAGCGGCGCAATCGGCCGGTATGCGATGGCCACCGCCTCGCCCTCGCCGGACCGCGGCATCGGGGTCAACTCCGCCGACTATCGGCGGTGGCTCCGCTGGCCGGCAGGGGTCGTCCCGGAACTAGGAGAGCCGCTTTCACTGCCGCGTGCCGTCCTCGGCTGGTTCGCGGAGCACGGTCTGCTCCCGGACGGGGTCGACTTGTTCCTCGCCTCGGAGGTGCCGCCCGGAACCGGGCTTGGCTCCTCCAGCGCGATGGCCGTTGCCATCGTGCGGGCGCTAGCCGAGTTCGCGGCCAAACCGATGACTCCGGGCGAGGTGGCCGATCTGGCGAGCCGCATCGAGATCGAGCGACTGGGGCGACCGATCGGCAGACAGGACCACTACGCCGCCGCGTTCGGTGGACTGAACGCCATCTCGTTCTCCGCGAGCGGGGTCGAGGTCGAG
Source organism: uncultured Thermomicrobiales bacterium (assembly GCA_902806345.1). Taxonomy (GTDB): domain Bacteria; phylum Chloroflexota; class Chloroflexia; order Thermomicrobiales; family UBA6265; genus CADCWF01. The sequence continues at coordinate 4,614 of CADCWF010000025.1, read as the reverse complement.
CCGCTGACGCTTCTCCCGGGGACGATTGAGAATCTTGAGGACGGGCTGATGCTCTTCTCCACCGGGCTGACGCGGGATTCCGCGTCGATCCTCGCCGACCAAACCACGAGTACCGCCCGCGACGTGGCGACGATCAGCCGCCTCGATCGCCTGAAAGCGCTCGCCTATGAGATCCGTTCGGCGCTCGAAGGGGGGGATCTCGAAGGGTTCGGAGCGCTGCTCGACGAAGGCTGGCGGCTCAAGCGGGGAATCCACCGCGCCATCTCGTCCGGTGCCATCGACCGATGGTACGAGACCGCCCGCCGGGCTGGCGCCCTCGGCGGCAAGATCACCGGCGCCGGAGGAGGCGGCTTCTTGCTGCTCTATGTGCCGCCTTCGGCCCGCGCCGCGGTGACTGCGGCGCTGCGAGCAGACGGGCTGTGCCCGCTCGCCTTCGGCTTCGACCGGGCCGGTGCAACGACGGCCTCCCTGCCCACCGGATCCGGCGTCTCGGCCATCTCGATGGCGGGAGGAACACGATGACGCGCAACGGCTGGAACGGCGATCGGCGACGGAGTCTCGACGCGTCGCTCGGCGGGTACTGGGACGATCTCGCCGCCCTCGCCCGCACCGTGGACCCCGATCGGCTCCGTGCCGCCGCCGAGCTGCTGCTGGAGACGCAAGCGCGGGGCAGGGTCGTCTTCCCGATCGGCAACGGCGGCAGCTCGGCGACCGCCTCCCACTTCGCCTGCGATCTCGCCAAGGGCACGCGAGACGGCGCCGCCCCGACCTTCAAGGTCGTGCCCCTTAGCGACAACGTGCCGCTGATCACCGCCTGGGCAAACGACGTCGGCTACGAGCGCGTCTTCGCCGAGCAGCTCCGGAGCCTGGCCCGGCCGGGCGATCTCCTCGTCGCCATCAGCGCCAGCGGCTCGTCGCCGAACATCGTCGCGGCCGTCGAAGCGGCGCGTTCGCTGCGCGTCCGCACGCTCGCCCTCACCGGGCACGACGGCGGTGCGATCGCGCCGATGGCCGACCTCACCGTCCGCGTCCCGTCCGACCGGATCGAGATCGTGGAGGACGCCCACTTGGCGATCGCCCACAGCCTGTGCGTGGCCGCGCGTGCGTGGCTCTCGCGGCCGCGGGACGGGGTCGTCCAGACCGTCCCGATACGTGGAGAACCGGTCGACCTTACCGCGTAGGGGGAACAGTCCAACCCCGCCGCGGCTCGGCGAGAATCTCGCGCGTCGACCGACAGAGCTGGATAACCACCCCGAAGAGCCGAGGACGATGCGGTCGCTCCCGCCCCAACCGGCAGGCGGCAGGGGTCCGACCCGGTCCGGAGGAGGGAGCGGTGGAACGGAGATCTGTGCGGCGGTTCGAGAGCGCGTTGGCGCTCGTCACCGGCGGCGCGAACGGCCTCGGTCTCGGCGTCGCCCGCCGGTTCGTCGCCGAGGGCGCCGTGGTCTGGGTCGCCGATATCGACCCGGCGGTCGAGCAGATCGCCACCGACATCGGGGCCGCGGCCGGGGTCCCCTGCGATGTCAGCGACGCCGCGGCCGTGGACGGGGTTGTCGCCGATCTCGTCGCCCGCCACGATCGCCTCGATGTCTGCGTCGCCAACGCCGGCATCGGCGGCGGCGCGGCGATCGTCGACCTGTCCGAGGCTCTCTACCGGGAGATCCTGGCGGTCAACCTGGACGGCGTGTTCTTCACCTGCCGCGCCGCGGCCCGAGTGATGATCCGGCAGGGCTCCGGCGCGATCGTCACCGTCGGGTCCGTCTTTGGTCGCGATACGCCGGGCGGTGCCGGCGTCTACGGAGCGGCCAAGGCGGGTGTCGTAGCCATGACCCAGGCGCTCGCGCGGGAACTCGGCCCGGCCGGTGTCCGGGCCAACTGCGTCAGCCCCGGGCACATGGCGACCGACCTCTACTGGCGGGCGATCGACCGCCGGGCGGCCCGGGCCGGCGCCTCCCCAGAGCAAGTCCGGGCCGACGAGCTGGCCGAGGTGCCGCTCGGCCGGTTCGGCACCGGGGACGACGTCGCGGGGCTCGTCGCCTTCCTCGCCTCCGCCGACGCCGCCTACCTGACCGGCCAGACGATCAACATCGACGGGGGACTGCAGCCGCGATAGACCTCCGCTTCACGGACCCCGAACAGGAGCGGTCGCCTCTGACCTACCCGCCGAACCCGGCGAGCGCGGCCTCCACCGCCGACTCGTACGCCGAGCCGATCCCGTGCGCCGCGAAGACCAGGACGGTCGTCGCGAGTGTTGCGATCAGGGCGGCGACGGCGCGCTGCCGTGCCGTGTCGCGGGTGGCGGCGTAACCGTGCTCCAGGCCGACGGTGAGAAGCGCAATCAGCGCGAGCACGTAGTGGGCCGCACTGTTCTGGAACCCGCCTCCGAGCAGCAGGAACCCGATTGCGTACTGGACCAGCAGCAACCCGGCCGCGACCATTGAAACCGTCCGCGCCACCGGGATGTCGCGCCCCGCCACCCGGAGCGCGTTGAGGATCGTCAGGACCAGGTACGCGGCCACGACGAGCGTGCCCACTACGTTGTGGACCCCGACCAGACCGCCGCCCATTGTTCCTCCCTCAACGACATGGATTTCCGCCAAGCGTCCTCGCCGACCGGGGCACTCTACCGCTTGCGGAGGGCGTGCCGGCCGGCCGAGATCCCGCCCACCACCGCGGCGGTTCCGGCAATCGCGAGGGCGCCCACTGCGGGCGCGGGGTTCGGAAGCGCCACGTTGCCGTCGCCGTAGCCGACGAACGTCCTCCCCCAGTCTGTGTCCAGTGCCTGGATCACCCGCTTCCGCCCGACCAACGGGTACCAGTACGCATTGCGGTAGAGGTCGGAAGCGGAGACGGTCAGCGCCGTCGCGGGGGAGGCCACCAACCGCTTTCGGGCGGCCGCCAGCAATCCGCCACCGCTGAAGCGGACGAGCTGCTCGGAGATTTTGTCCCAGGTGATGGGTTGCCATTCGGCGAGCGAGCGGTCGTGGCCGACGATCTCGATCTCCCGCGGCTCCCCGATCCCCAGCCCCTTCTCGTGGGCGATCCGGACGAATGGCAGGCCCATCGGGTCGAACCCCTGGAGACTGGCGCTGACCGCGTCGATGGCCACCAGGTCGGTGCTGGCGAGCAGGAGGTTGCGCTCGAACGTTCCAGTGTCGTCCGCGATCGAAGTGCCGTCCATCACCGCGAAGAGACCGGCGTGGATGTCGAGCCGGATTTGCAGCAAGTCGACCAACGACTCGTCGACGGCGGCCAGCGTGCGCTGACGGCGGTCTCCCAGCACGCCACCGCGAGCGTCCATCATCGCCCCGGCGACGGCCGCCAGGTCGTGCGGTTTGATCGTGGGCAGGACGACGGCGTTGCGGCCGACAAACACCTTCGGGACGGTAACGCCCTCGGGGAAGAGCCGGTCGAGCACCAGGAACGGCCGGGTCGGCTGGTAGCGGACCCGCTCGACCTCGGGTTCGTCGAGGTAGATCGAAGGGAGACCGAACTTCTCGATCGCGTGGCGGTGTTTGTGGTTCACGGCGGCCACGCGGGGATCGGCCCCGGATGTCGTCTTGGGCAGGGCGACGAGTCCTTCGTACCCGGCCCCCTGGAGCTCACGGATCGTGCCTTCGAGTTGCCAGGGGGTGGTGCCGGCGCCGGGATACCAGGTCGGGTAGGAGGTGCCGATCTCGAGGAGGGTGCCGTTGCCGAGCGGCAACGCTTCCCCGTAGCCCGCGAGTTCCATCGCCCGCCGCACGTCCGCCAGGACCGTTTCCGGCCGCGTCTCGATGACGGCAACTCGGCCGCGGCTTAACGTGCTCAGGGCGGTCATGAGGATCGATTCCTTCGGTGCGCGGCGGCTGCGGCGGTCGAGCCTACGCCGCGGTCGAACGGCGGGTCAAGCCGGAACCTTGGGCAGCGGTGGCATCCATCCTCGGTCGCTGCGGCTGGTAGAGTCCGGTGACGGGCCGGGGTCCGTCAGTCCCGGACCTGAGCGACGAGCCTGGAGGGCCGAAGTGTGAGCGACTCGGGGCCAGATCGACGCCTCTGGGAGGCGATTGGCGAGGTGGTGACGGCCCACGCGGTCATGCTGCGGGACGTCTCCTCGCTCGACGAGGCGGCCGCGATTGCCGTTCTGACCGCGCTCGACGGCGTCCGCCGCGGCGCGGCCCCGGTCGGCGGACCGACCTCGCTCGTCGTCGGCTTTGACGAGCGGCTGGACGCCCTCACCTCAACCCGGGCCCCGGGCGCCGGCAGGCTCGGGAGGGGCCGGGCGGACACCGCGGCCGCGGCCGCACGGGTCGTCCTCCGCTCGGCGCTGCTCGACCTCCTCGCGGCCACGGATACCTTGCGGATGGCGCTGCTCGAGCTGGCCGACGCCCACATCTTCACCCTCTTGCCGGCTTACGGCGAGGGCCGCCCGCTGCAACCGACCACGCTCGCCCACTACCTCGGCGGTGCGATCGGGCCACTCGGTCGGGCGGCGGCACGACTGCGAACCGGGATCGCGGAAACCAATCGCTCGCCGCTGGGCGCCGTCGCCCTGGCCTCGACCGGGGTCAGCATCGACCGCGAGGCGACGGCTCGAATGCTCGGCTTCGACGGTCCGGTCGTCTCGACCTTTGA
>CADCWF010000024.1 GCA_902806345.1 uncultured Thermomicrobiales bacterium | reverse complement strand
GTCACGGGCCTCGGCGATGAACGTGTCGATCCCGAAGCCCTGTGTCGGCGCCACCTGGGCGTTGAGCGGGGTCGTGCCCCCGAACTCCTCGTTGATCGTGTTGAGGGTCGGGTGAAGGTTGAGAATCCAGTCGTAGTAGGTGACGTCGAGCGTGCCGTCCTGCTGCTGGGCCAGCGCGCCCCGGATCGACTCCTGCGCCAGCGCCGCCGCCACTGGCACGCTCAGCCCGAGCGCCGCCGCCCGCCGCATCACGGCGCGACGGTCCATCCGGCCGGTCATCGCGTCCGCGAAGAGCGAGCGGATCTGCTGCTCCTTGCCCACGGGAACCTCCTCCTGACTCGGGAAGCGGGGGGACGCGCCGTGGCGTCGTGCCGATGACGGGGCCTGGAACGTCCACACCCGCGCCAAAGCTTGTCCGAGCGTCGCGGCGGGATTGTAGGAACGGCCCTGCGGCGTGTCAACGACGCCCGACTCAGGACCTGCGGCCGAATGACTCGCCCGCAGGCGTCGGGTGGTCCGTCCAAAAACCGACGCGAATCCGCCGCAATCTTGGCTTCAAGCAGTGGGGGAGGCAACGGTGTATCGTGGCACGGAGGAGCCGTTCAAGGTTCCTCCGGCCGCCAAGAGAGGAGCGGCCGCGGAGCGCACCAAGGAGGAGCCCGACGATGTCCGGATCCACCCGTCGTTGGTTGGTTTCTACCGTTCCCGTGGCGGTCCTTGCGGCCGCCTCGCTGGTCGGCGCCGCGTCCGTCCGGGCCCAGGACGCGACACCCGCCGGGATGGCCGGGATGGGCGAGCCGCACCCCGGGCACATCCACTCCGGCACCTGCGCCGAGCTGGGCGACGTCGTCTTCCCGCTCGAGGACGCCGTCGCGCCCGACATGATGGGCACCCCGATGGCCGGGATGGACGCCGCGATGGCCTCCCCCGAGGCCGGGATGGGCGAGGTCGTCGCCGTCAGCGTCTCGACCGTCGAGGCATCGCTGGACGACATCCTGGCGGCCGAGCACGCCATCAACTTCCACGAGAGCGCCGAAAACATCCAGAACTACATCGCCTGCGGCGACCTCTCCGGCACCCCCGAGGACGGCGTCCTCGAGATCGACCTCGAAGAGCTGAACGACTCCGGCTACGAAGGCCGGGCGATGCTTGAGGACAACGGGGACGGCACGACGGCCGTGACCGTCGAGCTGATGAGCGCCGGCGGCGGGAACGCTGCTGCCTCGGGCGCCGCTGACGCCGCCACGACGGCGGTCGACATCGCCGAATTCGCCTACGACCCGGCCGAGATCACCGTCGCGGTCGGCGACACCGTCTCCTGGACCAACTCCGACCCCGTCCCCCACACCGCAACGGCGCAGGACCGCGAAACGCTCCAGTCGGGCACCATCGCCTCCGGCGACAGCTACGAGCAGACCTTCGACACCGCCGGTACCTACGACTACTTCTGCGAGTTCCACCCGAACATGCAAGGCACCGTCGTCGTCGAATAACGTCGCTTGGCGAACCCGGCGGGGGCAGCGATCCAGCAGCCTCCGCCGGATCGCGCCGGTTGCGATATCCGTCCCATCGTCAACCTTCGGTCCTCTTGATGCGGGCTCGCACGTCCGCGGCCGGAGGGCCGAAGGCCTGGACCGAAACGACGATGCCTCACCGAGATTGACGACGTTGGTGCCGGACCCGTGCCCGGTTCGGGCGGGACTTCGTCGCCTCAACCCGGTCATTGAGCCCCAGGTCGCCGGGTTCACCCGTGGACGGAGCGTTCTGGGTCCCTTGCGCGTTCGGCCCGGTCGTCAAGGGCCAGCGCCAGTGCGGAAGCCAACGGTCGCCACTCGGCGCCATCCCCTCGTCCGTCGCTGCTCCCGCGATACCTCCGTTTCGGCGCGTACCCGACGTCCAAGAGAAGCCTTCGGGAAAACCACATGGCACTCCTAGTTGGTTCGGTCGTTGCCCTCCTACTAGCCTCGACGACGGCCCTCCTTACCCCCACCCACCAAGCCACCCCCGTGCCGGATCCGACATCGATCCCTCCCGTCGTCTGGGAGTTGCGCTCCATCGTGGTCGCGGGCGAGCAGACCGCGGTGGGCAACCCCTCCGCCTACACCGTCCAGTTCCTGCCGAATGGCGAGCTACGGTTGCGCGCCGACTGCAACCAGGGCAGCGGTCCGTATCGGTTGGCAGGGCAGACGTTCGCGGCCGGACCGTTCCGCACGACCAGGATGCGCTGCCGCCCCAGTTCGCTCGATCAAGCGTTCCTCCGGGGGTTGGAAACGGCGACGACGTGGTCGTCCGAAGATGGCCGGCTCGTCCTCGGCGATCCGGCCGTCGAGTTGGCCCTCGACTTCGTACCCCGTCTCGCGGGCGTCGTCTGGGAGTGGCAAGGTTTCCAGGGCGGCAATGACCGCGAGGTCGTCCCGGGCGACCCGACCGCCTACACGGTCGAGTTTCTCGGCGCCGGCCAGTTCGTCCTCCGGGCCGACTGCAACGGCGGCGGAGGCCCCTACGAGGCCGCCGGTCCCACGGTCGACCTCCGGTTGGCCGTCATCACCGAAGCGGTCTGCGAGGATCCAACGACGGATCGCGAGTTCCTCCGGATCGTCGAGGAGGCGTCGTCGTTCGTCTTCGCGAACGGCGACCTGATCCTCGTCCTGCCCGCCGATGCCGGCACCGCCCGCTTCACCGCCCGCCCGATCGCCGAGGAAGGCGCCGCCACCCCGGCGGCCGGGTAGCGTCGTCACCGGCCCGACAACGGCACCCCGTCCGCCACCTATCATCCCCCGGGCAGAACGAGAGACCTTCGAGGGGGAGGACGGGTGGACGTATTCGTGCCGGCGGTCGAGTCGCCGCCAGGTGCCGGCGACCGCGAAGGCTGGTGGTTCGCCTTCCGGCAAGGCGACCTCTTGTTGGCCGATGCGGGGGACGGGGAGCTGTTGCCGATTCTCACCCGCGACCCCGACGACCACGGACTTACGGTCGTCCGAAGCCAGTACCTCGGGACGCTTGCCGGCCGACCCTGCTGGTCGGCCGAGATCGACGCCGATGCCGAGACCCCGGCCGGCCTCCGGTTCCACGGTCTGCGAACGCTCTTCGGCCGGCTTCCGGAAACGCTCTACGCCGTCGCCGGCCGTGCCGCCCAGATCGTCGCCTGGGACCGCGACCACCGCTTCTGCGGCCGCTGCGCCACCCCGACCGAGCCGGTCCCCGGCGAGCGCGCCCGGCGCTGCCCGGAGTGCGGCCTGACGGCCTACCCACGCGTCTCGCCGGCGGTCATCGTCCTGATCGAGAAGGGGGACCGCATCCTCCTGGCACGCGGCCACCAATTCCCGTCGGGGCGGTTCGGCATCGTCGCCGGCTTCGTCGAGGCGGGGGAGTCGCTGGAGGAGGCGGTCGCCCGGGAGGTCGCCGAAGAGGTCAGTCTTGAGCTGCGCGACGTCCGCTACTGGGGCAGCCAGCCGTGGCCTTTTCCCCACAACCTGATGGTCGGCTTCCGCGCCGAGTGGGCCGCCAACGAGATCGTCGTCGACCCGAGCGAGCTGGCCGAGGCCGGCTGGTACGGCCTCGAGGACCTCCCGACCATCCCCCCCAAACTCAGCATCGCCCGCCGCCTGATCGACGACTGGGCGGCCAGACGCGGGCAAACCATCCCGGACGAGGCGTGGGCGTAGCGGAACGCCGGGTACCGCCGCGGGGGTCGAGGGAGGCACTTCCTCCGGGCGGGGACCGTCGCCGCGTCGCTTCCGGCGCAGGGACGCGACGGCGTCCACCTCCTGCCGCCGACCCCGGGTTTGGTGAGTACCCCCTTCACCAGTTGCATCAGGAGGACGGCGAGCGGTCACCAACCCGAACGTGACCCCCGGGGACACGGCGGGCGGAGTCGTAGCCGGTGCGCTCCGGCAACACTTCCCAAATGGTAGCGTTACACCCACGGCAGATACGACAGGCGCCAAGGAGGAACACGCGATGCGCGCAACCTGGAACGGGATCACCCTCGCCGAGAGCGACGACACGGTCGTCGTCGAAGGCAACCACTACTTCCCGGCCGATTCGCTCGACCGCCGCTACGTCGAGGAGAGCGGGACGACCAGCGTCTGCCCGTGGAAGGGCACCGCCAACTACTACTCACTCGTCGCCGACGACAACCGCAACCCCGACGCCGTCTGGTACTACCCCGCGCCGAAGCCGGAGGCCGCCGAGATCGCCAACCGCGTCGCCTTCTGGAAGGGGGTCCGCGTCGAGCCGTAACGAAAGCCGCCGAACGCAGCGAGGCTCCCCCACTCCCGCCGTGGCGGGAGTGGGGGCTTGGGGGGGGAAATCGCCTAGTCCGCCGCGGCCGCCTGCGTCCCACCGCCCTCCTGGATCGCCCGCCAGACCTTCTCGGCCGTCATCGGCACGTCGAGGTGGGTGATCCCCCACGGCTCCAGCGCGTCGATCACCGCGTTCGCCGTCGCCGGCGTCGAGCCGATCGTCGCCGCCTCGCCGATGCCCTTGGCCCCGAGCAAGTTCAGGTAGGTCGGCGTCTCGGTGTGGTGCGTCTCGAACGGCGGGAAGGCCCACGCCCGGGGGATCGCGTAGTCGTTCAGGGTGCCGGAGAGCAGCTCACCGTTCTCGCCGTAGGTGATCTCCTCGAAGAGCGCCTGGCCAATCCCCTGGGCCAGCCCGCCGTGGACTTGCCCCCTGACCAGCAGCGGCGAGATGATCACCCCGCAGTCGTCGACCGAGAGGTAGCGGTTCAGCTTCACCTCGCCGGTGTCGGGGAAGACCTCGACCACCGCGACGTGGGTGCCGAACGGGAAGGTCTCGTCCTCCGGCCGGAAGTAGTCGGTCGACTCCAGCCCGGCCTCGAACTCCTGCGGCAGGTCGCCGCCGTAGGAGGCGTCGGCGATCTCGGCCAGGCTCATCCCCTCGCCCGGCACCCCGCGCACCCGGTAGCGGCCGTCGCCCAACTCGATGTCCTCGACGGCGGCTTCCAGCAGGTGGGCGGCGATCTGCTTCGCCCGGTTCTGGATCTTGTTCAGCGAGATCATCAAGGCGCCACCGCCGACCGCGAGCCCTCGGCTCCCCATCGTGCCGTTGCCTTGGGGGGTGTTCAGGGTGTCGCCGTGGTTGAAGATGACCTTCTCGAAGTCGGCCCCGATGTGGTCGGCGGCGAGCTGGGCGAACGTCGTCTCCTGGCCCTGGCCGTGCGGCGAGATGCCCGAATAGAGCGTCACGTCGCCGTTCGGCTCGACCCGCACCGTCGCGCTCTCGTACGGCCCGAAGCCGCAGATCTCGACGTACGACGCGAGGCCGATGCCGAGGTAGCGGCCCTGCGCCCGAAGTTCCGCCTGCCGCCGCCGCAAGCCCGCGTAATCCACCAGTTCGAGTGCCCGCGACAGCGCCTTGTCGTAGTCGCCCGTGTCGTACTTCTCGCCGGCGGTCGTCACATGACCGGCCGCGAAGGGCGCGATGAAGTTCTTGCGCCGGACCTCGACCGGGTCGAGCCCGGCCGCGTCGGCCAGGAGGTCGATCGCCCGCTCGACGTAGTAGGCGGCCTCCGGCCGCCCGGCACCGCGGTAAGCGCCGACCGCCATGGTGTTGGTGTAGACGCCGTAGCTCTTGAACTCCAGCGCCGGCACCTCGTAGCAGCCGCACGACATCCGACCGGTCAGCTCGGCCAGGTCGGTCCCCTTGGGGTGGGACCCGAGGTCCTGGACGACCCGCATCTTGAGCCCGCGGATCGTGCCGTCCGCCTCGCCGGCGATCTCGACGTCGGCCCACTGGTCGCGGCCGTGGTGGGTCGCCAGGAAGCTCTCCGAGCGGGTCTCGATCCACTTCGCCGGCCGCTGCATCCGGTAGGCGATGGCCGAGACGATGAAGTCTTCCTGGTAGGCGCCGATCTTGACGCCGAACCCGCCGCCGACCTCCGGCGCGATGCAGCGGACCCGCGTCGTCGGCAGCCCGAGCGCCTCGGCGATCGAGTTGCGGTTCCAGTGGGGCGCCTGGGTCGAGGTCCAGACGGTCAACCCTTGGTTCAGCGGGTCCGGCGCCGCCGCCACGGCCCGTGTCTCCATCGGCACGCCCGACAGCCGCTGCGAGCGGATCCGCGCCCTGGCGACGACCGGCGCCCCCGTGAACGCCGCGCCCACGTCTCCGACGATCCGGTCCCAGCGGGCGCCGACGTTGTTGGGGTTCGCCTCGTAGAGCCGCGGCGCCCCGTCCGCCATCGCCTCCTCTGGGCTGGTCACGTTGGGGAGCTCGTCGTAGTCGACGACGACCTCCTCGATCGCGTCCTCGGCCTGGTAGCGGGACTCCGCGACCACGGCGGCAACCGCCTCGCCGACGTAGCGGACCACCCCGCGTGCCAGCGGCCAGACTTGGGGCGTCCCCAAGGCGCCCTGCTCCAGGTGCTCGTAATCGGCCTGCTCGCCGCTGCCGCCCTCGGCGTTCCCGGCCTCCAGCGGCCCGCAGAACTCCGCCAGATCCTCGCCGTCGATGACCGCCAGCACCCCCGGCATGGCCAGCGCGGCGCTCTTGTCGATCCCCGTGATCCGCGCGTGCGGGTAGGGGCTGCGGACGATCCCGACGTGGGCCATTCCCGGCAACCGCAAGTCGTCGACGTACATCGAGGTGCCCGTGATCAGGCGGGGGTCTTCCTTGCGCCGCACTTCCGCGCCAACGTACCTGCTCAGGACCATCCGCGTCCCTCTCCTTCGCCTCGCCGCATTCCCGCCGGCCGAACAACCGGCGGCCCGGAACCCCGGCATTCTACCGGCCCGCCCGAGGCCGGTCGACAGCGACCGCGCCGGTGGGCGAGCGGTTCCTGAACCCCAGCGACAGAAACCCAGGCTGCCCCGGTGCCTCCGCTACCCGTCCGCGGCATCCCTGCCCCGCACATCAGCGGCGCTCGATTCTCCTGCAACTCCGGCATCCGACCGACCATGCCGGAGTTGCAGGAGAATCGAGCATCGTGATCCCATCGCCTGAGGCGGCACCGGAGGGAATCCCGGTCACCGTCACTCGCCCGTCCGCTCCTCGGCCAAGTCGAGGTCGCGCTCGACCCGGTGCATCGCCTCGTCGGAGATCTCGCCCGAGTCGCGCAGCGCCACCACCGCCTGCCGCTCGGCCGCCACCACCTCCCGCCGCAGCCGGAGGTGGGCGTCGACGTGGTCGCGGTCCCCGTCGGCCGGGTCGAGCGACTCAGGCACGTGGTCGAGACGGTGCCCGTATTGCGCCCGCAGGGCATCGGCCACGTCGGCCGAGACCCAGGCCTCGCCGGCGAGGGCGTCGAGCCGGACCAGGGCCGCCCGCGCCGCCTCCCGCCGGGCCAGCGACTCCTCCCGCTCGATGACCCCGTCGTCGGCCAAGCCCAGGCGCCGCAGCAGCCACGGCAGCGTCAACCCCTGCCCGACCAGCGTGACCAGGATCACCACAAAGGTGAGGAAGACGATCAAGTCTCGAGCCGGGAACGGTTCTCCGCTCGCCGTCTCCAGCGGCAGCGCCAGCGCCGCCGCCAACGAGACGACGCCGCGCAACCCCGCCCAAGAGATGACCGCCACCGGCTGCCAGGGCGGGCTCGGGTCCCGCGCGGCGACCCCGGGGAGCAGCAACCGCGGCAGGTAGGTGGCCGGAAAGACCCAGGCGATCCGGACGAGGATGGCGGCAAGCGAGACCGCCACTGCCGCCACCGCAACCTCCATCACCGGCCGCTCCGCCAACGCCTCGAGTACCTCCGGCAGTTGGAGGCCGATCAGGACGAAGACCAGCCCGTTGATCACGAAGACGACGAAACCCCAGACCGCCCCTCCCGAGAGGCGCGAGGTCGATCCCAACAGGGTGGGCGACTTGCGGCCGAGGATCAACCCGGCCACCACCGCCGCCAGGACGCCGGACACGTGGAGCTGCTCGGCCGGCAGGTAGGCCGCGGTCGGCGCGATCAAGGTGGCCGCGATGGCGGTCGTCGGGTCCTCCAGCCGGGCCAGCACCCAGACGATGACGACGCCGACCAGGGCCCCGACCGCGACCCCACCGACGGCGACGACGACGAACTGGACGCCGGCGTCCGCCAGGGAAAAGGCGCCGGTGACGACCGCGGCGGTGGCGAACCGGAGCGCTACGAGCGCGGTCGCGTCGTTGACCAGGCTCTCCCCCTCGAGAACGGTCGCCACCCGCCGAGGCACCCCGAGCCGCCCCATGATCGCGGTGGTCGCCACCGCGTCCGGCGGCGAGACGATGGCGCCAAGGACGAACGCCTCCGCCCAGCCCAGCCCCGGCACGGCCCACCGCGCCACGGCGGCGACGGTGACGGTCGTCGCCAGCACCAGACCCACCGCAAGCAGGGAGATCGGCCGGGCGTTGAACGCTAAGTCGCGCCACGAGGTGCCGTAGGCGGCGGCGAACAGGATCGGCGGCAGGAAGAGCAGGAACACCACCTCGGGCGCCAACTCGACGCGGGGCAGGCCTGGGACGAACGCCAACCCCAGGCCGCCGAGGACCAGCAGGATCGGATAGGGCACGTCGAGTTTGTCGGCGACGGCAGCCAGCGCCACGACGACCACCATCAACCCGAGCACCAGTTCCAGTTCGCCCATCGCCCCCGCTCCGCCACCGACCCGCACAGATTGTCGCCGTCAACCAACCGCGGCAACCCCCGATCGGGCAGGTAGACGGCTGCTCACGACACCAGGGCGGCGGGTCGCGCGTATCATCTGGTAGCGCACGCCGCCGAGGACGCGCCGCCACAAGGGCGATCGGCCTCGGGCGAGAAGATGACGGAGCCCTCCCGATGCCGACCCCCAAGCCCGCCCTCGGTCGCCGCCTTACGCGACGCGCCATCGCCGTCGGCGTCCCGGCCACGGGGCTCCTGACCGCCGTCCGCATCGCCGCAGCACAGGACGACCCGGCGACGGCCGAGTCCGTCGTCCCAGTCGCGCCCGAGTCGGCCACGATCGTCTCGACCGGCCGCGGCGAGGTGCCGTCGTTCGGCGGCCGCCGACCGGGCCCTTTCGACCAGCCGTCGCTCCGCCGAACGCAACCGAGCGGGGTCGTGCCGGTCGGTCTCCGGATCGACAAGATCGGGATCGACGCCGGGGTCGAGGCGCTGCAGGTCATCGACGGCCTGATGCAGGACCCGACCGGGCCGTGGACCGTCGCCTGGTACGAGAACCTGGGTGCCCTCGGTCAGGGCGGCAACGTGGTGATGGCTGGCCATATCGACTACTGGAACGTCGGTCCCAGCGTCTTCTACGACCTGGCTGCCTTGGAGGAGGACGATCCCATCGCCGTCTTCGGCGCGGACGGCCAGGAGTACGCCTACGCCGTCGAGTGGCTCCGCCAGTACGACGCCGACAACGCCCCGCTCGACGAGATCGTCGGCGCCGACGGCCGGGACAGCCTGACACTGATTACCTGCGGCGGCACCTTCGACTACCAGAACGCCCGCTACCTCCAGCGAACCGTCGTCCGTGCCGCCCGCGCCGAGGCATAGTCATCCCGACGAGTTTTGTCGTGATCTCCTCTCCACCGTCAAGCTCCCCTCCCCCTCCCGAGGGAGAGGGTCTGGGGGTCAGCGCTGACGCGCCGCGACGACTCACCACCACAGCATCATCGCCTCGAACATCGCGATGTCGGTCTCGATTCCGACGGTCATCCGTGGGACATGGTAGGGGTCGATCGCGCCGATCTGGGCCGGCATCCCTCCCAGGCCGAACGCGCCGACGATCCCCGCCGCCGCGGCCGCCTCGACCGCGCTCTCGTTCGAGTCGCCGAACGGCCAGGCCAGGAAGCGGACCGGCTGCCCGGTGATCCCCTCGAGATACGCTTTGTTGCCCGCGATCTCCGCGAGTTGGCCATCGTAGGCGAGCCCGGACAGGGCAACGTGGGAGACGGTGTGGGCCCCGACCTGCCCTCGCGCCGCGAGCGACGCGATCTGGTCCGCCCCCAGCGGTGAGGTGTTGTTGAGGAAGTAGGTGCCGACCATCCCGTGTTGTCCGAGGATGTCGGCGAACGTCATCGCGCTCGGCCAGCCGTCGTCGTTGGTGAGGACGACCGGGTTCGGCGGCAGTGTCCCGTATCCGAGCGAGGCGTCCCAGAACTCGCCGACGGTGATCGCGGTGTAGCCGTGCTCGACGAGCCAGCGGCACTGCTCGGCGAGCTGCTCCGGCGTCACCGAATAGGTGCTGCCCGAATAGTCCACCGCGTGGTAGACGAGGACCGGCACCCGCACCGTTCCTTGCGCCCCGGCCTCCGGCACCCCCGTCGTCGCCGCTAACCCACCCCAGACCAGAACGAGCAACAGGGCGAGCGCGAACGCGCGCACACGACCCCCTGCGCCGACCGTCCCCACGGGCGACCCCCTCCCCACTCCGAAGGACCACCACCCGCGGCCGTCGCCGGTCCACGCCGTGGACCAAACCAACTGCCGGCGACGCCCCAAACGCCGCCGACACCGCTGGGTGGTCGATCCCGACCGCCAAGGCCCGGCAAGGACGACCTCCGTCCGTTGCCTTCGTGACACACCGCCATCCTGCACATCCGACCGCCGTCGTCAAGCCCCTGCTCGGAGCCCGAACCGCGCTCCGGTCGGCTCCACTGAGGTCAGGTCAGGCCTGACGATCGACTGCACCCTCAGTCGCGCACGGGAACATCACCCGCCATCGTGTCCGGGGCAGCCCGTTTTCGACGGCACCTCCACTCCCGACGAGAATTCCGCGATGTCAGGACTGAGCCACCACCTCCCGGCCGGGTTGGCCGGGCTCATGTCGACCTGGGCCGGGATGACATGGTGGGTCAGCCGAACCGCGGCATCGAGACGCCTCGCAGCCTGCGATCCAGCCGACTGAAGGATGGGGTCGCTCCTACGCCGCGTCGCCGAGCACCAGTTCGATGTCGAACTCGTCCTCGCGCAGCTCGTCGAGGCTGTAGGGCACCGGTTCCCGGTCGCCGATGACGACGTAATACCCGTCCGCCTCCGGCAACTCCGGCACGGCAAACGGGAAGACGCACGTTTGGCCGCCGTCCTCCGGCTGGCCGAGCTCGAGCTGGGACCGGGCAACCTCTTCTTCGCTCTGGTCGAAGACGACTACATCCTCGCCGCCGATGATGTCGGTATAGCCACCGCCACCCCGGCACGCCTCCTGGCCGCCCTCCTCGCCGACGACGTTGCTCTCGGATTGCAGCACCACCTGCCCGTTGAGGGCGAAGGTCTCGCCGCCCCCGCAGGCCGCCGTCAGCAGCACAGTTCCCACGCAGGCGCCCCCGATCCAGGCTCGCATTCCCACCCCGCTCCTCTCGTGAAGGCTCATCTTGCCGACCTCGTCCACGCCGACCGTGTCACGCCGGGCCCCAATCGACAGCCCATGGCGCACCCGCCGTGCCACCCCGTCACCGAGGCATGAGCGGGGAGACGGGGAGACGAGGGCACGAGCTCCCCACGTCTTCTCGTCTCCCCGTCTCCCCGCCACCCGCCTCCCCGTCTGCTATCCTCCCCAAACTGACGGATCAGCCAGGGCAGCCGGTGCCTGCCCGTCGCCGGAGAAGCGTGATGGGCGCGGCCGAGCGCGTGGCAGTCGGCGGGCCGACTGC
>CADCWF010000023.1 GCA_902806345.1 uncultured Thermomicrobiales bacterium | reverse complement strand
ACCGTCGTCGCCATCGGCGGCACCCACGGCGACGAGTACGAGGGGCCGGTCGGGCTGAAGAACCTGATCCGGGCGCTCGATCCGGCCCGGCTCGCCGCCGGCCGCCTGATCGTGCTGCCGGTCCTCAACGTGCCGGCCTTCTTCGCCGCGCGGCGCGACTCGCCCCACGACGGCAAGAACATGAACCGCGTCTTCCCCGGCGACGCGGCGGGCACGATCACCGAGCGGATCGCCCGCTTCGTCACCGACGAGGTGCTGCCGCGGGCCGACGTCGTGATCGACCTCCACTCCGGCGGCGCCGGCTTCGAGATCGTCCGCTGCACCTCGTTCCACCGGGTCGCCGACCCGGCCGCCTTCGCCCGGTTCAAGGAGACGGCGCTGCTCTTCGGCACCCCCTTCGTGATGATCTACTCCAGCGGGATGGGCACCGGCCTGCTGACCGAGGAGGCCGAGGCGATGGGCAAGATCACGATCGGCAGCGAGCTCGGCTACGGCGCCTCGACCGACCTCGACGGCGTCCGCTGGGCGCACCACGGCACCCTCAACGTGCTCCGCCACCACGGCCTGCTGGACGGGCCGGTGGTCGACCTGACCGCGCCCGGCCTCGACCGCCAGCGGGTCGTCTCCGCGACCGAGATCGACCGCTACATCCCCGCCCCCGTCAGCGGCATCAGCGAGCCGCTGGTGCCGGTCGGGGCGTACGTCGTCGCCGGCCAGCCGGTCGCCCGCATCCACGACTTCGAGCGGCCCGACGAGGCGCCGGTCGAGATCGCCGCCGACGGCGACGGCTACGTGATGTGCCGCCGCTTCCGGGCGGCCACCGCCCAGGGCGACGTGGTGATGGTGATCGCGTCGGAGGTGGGCTGAGGAGCGACGGGGCGCCGTTCCGCACCGGGGGGTGGTCGCGGCGCCCTGCCTCGCGCAGCGGTGGTGCCGCGAGCCGTACCGACCGGACGGCTATAACCCGGCCCCGGGACCGCGGAACCGGGAACGCGTCCCGGCCCCGTCTGAAGGAAAGCGCCCTCCACCCGACCGGCAACTTGACCGCAATCTCGACCGCAAACCCCAACGACCTTCATGGACGGTGGGGGACCAATCGGCAAGAGGAATGGCCATTTCATGCACCCCGCGGACGCCAGAGTTGGAAACCTGTAAACAGCAGGTGGTGGATCCTGCACCTGCCGTCGGTCTCCAGGGAAACGGCGTCGATGTGCGAAGGCGGGCGAGCGGCCGGGGATCGTCCTGCTCCCCGGCTGCCCAGGGCCGTTTGGGCGGCTTGTTGACGGCCGCCAGCTCCGAGGCGCCGCGGCGCGGGACGCCGAAGGGTCGTCCCGACGGCACCGGCGCCGGGCGGGCGTGCGGGCTCGGGTCCTCGCTCGGCAATGGCGGGCCTCAAAGCGCCGAACCGGGACCCCCCGGAGGACGGCGGCTTGACGCGGACCGAGTCGGCGTGCGTGCTGTCGGCGGCGATCCTGGGCGCCGGCGTCTCCTTCTTCCTCGCGTCGCCGGTGCTCGTCGCGGACGGCACCGAGTTCGAGCGGTGGGCGTTCGCAGCGGCACTGGAGGCGTACGGCAAGCTCGACGTCCTCTTCAACAACGCAGGGGTGATGACCAGCGGGGATTTCCGGTCGTTCGACGAGGCCGCCTGGGACGGCGTGCTGAACCCCAACCTGCGCGGGATCTACCTGATGTGCCACGCCGCCATCCCCCACATGCCCGAGCGCGGTGAGGGCGGCATCGTCAACACGTCGTCGGTGATGGCATTCCTGACCAAGCTGGGGTACGAGGCGTACACGACCTCCAAGGCCGGGATCATCGGGCTGACCAAGGCCCTGGTCGTTTCCTACGCCGAGCAGGGCGTCCGCGCCAACTGCGTCTGCCCCGGCTGGGTCGACACGCCGATGAACCGGCGGCTGGCGGAGGAGTTGGGCGGCATGGACAAGCTGGTCCCGATCATCAAGCAACAGCAGCCGCTACCCCGGATGATCATTACCCGGGAGGTCGGCAACGCCGTCTGTTTCCTCGCCTCCGGCCACGCCAGCGCCATCACCGCCGCCGTGCTCTGCGTCGACGGCGCCGCGTTGGCGGCGATCTGAGCGACCAAGCGACCAACGCGTGGCGCGTCGAGTCGACTCCACATCTGCGGACCCGTCTCGGCGTCCCCCAATGCCCACGAAATGGGCCAGGAAGGTGTCGGTGGCCATGAGCATTTCGAACCACCGGGCGAACGCGCCAGTTGGCGCTTGCCAAACTCGGTGGGCCGAAGATAATCGGCCCCCGACTCCCCAACGGGCGGCACGGGTCGGGCCGTAGCCTCGCATCGCGTCCCGGTCCAGCCACACCCCCGCCCGCGGCGTCCCCGGTCCTTCCAGGAGCCGCTCCCGGTACCCGGCCCTTGCTTTCCGTACGCGCGCACGTGGAGGAGGTGACGGTTCCGTCGGATCGAATCCACGCCGACGTGTGCCGCAACGGTGCGGCCCCCTCAGGAGGAGCGACCATGATCCTTCGCGACAACGAGATGGCGGTGCTCATTCGAGCCCTCCGGGGACGGCGCCTCGATCGGCGCGACGTGCTTAGGGGCGCCGCCCTCGGGCTCGCCGGCGGGGCGGTCACGGGATCGGGGCTGGCGACGGGCCAGCCCGCCGTCGCCGCGTCGCGGCAGGAGGGAACGCCGGCTGCCGAGCCGATCGGCGCCATCACCTGGGCTTTGGAATCGGATCCGGTCAACTTAATCCCCTTCGGCGGGGTCTCGTCGTCCAACATGTGGGGCAAGGAGTTGATGTACGACTCCCTCCTCCAGTGGGACCGCGACCTCGCCATCCAGCCCGCCCTGGCCGAGTCGTACGAAGCCGCCGAGGACGCCACCTCCTACACCTTCAACCTGCGCCGCGGCGTCTCCTTCCACGACGGCCAGGAGATGACCGCCCGCGACGTCAAGTACTCGCTCGACCTGGCGCTCGCGCCGCCGCCCCCGGGGATTGAGATCGCCTTCCTCGCCAACGTCGCCGGCGTCGAGATCGTCGACGACTACACCGTGACCGTCACCATGTCCAAACCCGACCCCTCGTTTCCCGGCACCCTGGCCTGGGCCCGCTACACCCCGATCGTGCCGGAGGGGATCGCCGACCGGATCAACCTCCTCAGCGAGGGGATCGGCACCGGCCCCTACCAACTCGTCGAGTTCGTGCCGAACAGCCGGGTCGTTTACACCGCTTACGACGCCTACTGGGCCCCGGGCGTGCCCTGCGTCCAGGACATCACCTTCAGCGTGCTGCCGGACGAGCAGTCCCGCGTCGCCGCCCTCCGCTCCGGCGAGATCGACGGCGGCACCTTCACCGCCGACGTGGTCACGACCCTGGAGGGCGACGAGTCGCTGACGGTCCTCGAAGGGCTCTTCGCGGCGCCCCGAGTGATCCAGTTCAACACGACGGAGGACGTGCCCTGGCGGGATGTCCGCGTCCGGCAGGCGATCAACCTGGCGATCGACCGCCAGGAGATCATAGACAACGTCTACGGCGGCCGGGCCCAGCTCAGCGGTCCGATCCCGCCTGGCTACGGCGACTGGCCGCTGCCGGCCGACCAACTGGCCGAGTTCTACACACCCGACGTGGAGCGGGCTCAGGCGCTGATGGCCGAGGCCGGACTGGCGGACGGCTTCGCGGTCACCCTCCAGGCGATCGCCGCCCCCCGCGAGTTCACCCAGATCGCCGAGATCGTGCGGGAGCGACTGCGTCCGCTGAACATCGAGGTTACAGTCGAGCCGCTGGAGATCGGTTCCTTCGCCAGCAACATCGGCGACGGCTCCTTCCAGTGGGCCTCGACCGGCCGCGGCATGCGGGGCGACCCGAGCGGATTCGTCGTCGACTTCCGAACCGGGACGACCCTGAACGAGACCTGGTTCGGCGACGGCTGGGCGAACGAGGAGCTCAACACCCTCTACGACGAGGCGCTGGCGACGGCCGACCCCGCCGTCCGCCTGGAGGCCTACCGCCGCATCCAGGAGATCATTCTCGAGGAGGCCGCCAACCTCTACACCGTCCAGCCCTACAAGTTCCAGGTGGTCGGTCCGCGCCTGGAGGGGATGTACGTCTCCTACACCGACTTCAACCCCGGCCTGCGGACGGCGTGCGTGGTGGAGGGGTAAGGGCGCCCATGCCTGGCCTTCTCCAAAATCCTCTCCCGCGCATCGGCTACTCGGGGAGGTGCTCCGAGGAATCTGCATAGCCGACCGTGAGCCCTCATCCCCAACCCCTCTCCCGATGCGCGGGAGAGGGGAGCCGGCGCATCGCGGGAATCGCACCGAGGGGATGAAACTCGCGCGTTATCCAGAGCGGAGCAAACGTGCGCTGCTCGGGGAACCAGCCCACCGTCGTCGCGAGGACGGTGGCTGGCCAAGTTAGAGAGGGATTCTCCGCATGGCGGCCGGGAATGAAGGGTGGCACCAGGATCACGCCTCGCTCACGGGTCGCTCGCCCCCTAGTCTCAATCTCGTGGGGCCGGTCGAGGCGCCGGATCGTCGTCGGAGGAGGAGCCGTTCGTGGGGAGGTACGCGCTCCGCCGGTTGCTGATGCTCGTGCCGACCCTCGTCGGCATGAGCGTCCTTATCTTCCTCATGCTGCGGCTGCTGCCGGGCGACGTCGTCGACCTCGTCGCCGGCGCCGACCCCTCGTCGGGCTCCGCCGCCCGCGAGCAACTGCGGGAGGCGATGGGGCTCGCCGACCCGATCCCGGTCCAGTACCTGCGCTGGCTCGGCGGCATCATCCAGGGCGACCCGGGGACCTCGATCCGCTCCGGCCAGCCGGTCGGCGAGCTGCTGCTGCGGAGCCTGCCGATCACCGTCGAGCTGGCCGTGCTGGCGACCCTGATCGCGACCCTCGTCGCCATCCCGCTCGGCGTCCTCTCGGCGGTCAAGCGCGACACCGGCTGGGACTTCGCCGCCCGCGTCGGCGGCCTGATCGGGCTCTCGCTGCCGAGCTTCTGGATCGCCACCCTGGCCCTGCTCTTTACCTCCAAGGTCTTCGGCTGGGTGCCACCGACGCGCTACGTCTCCCCCTTCGCCGACCCTGCGGGAAACCTCCGCCAGATGATCCTCCCGGCGTTCGCCCTGGCGGTCCAGCTTATGGCGATCGAGATGCGGCTGACCCGGACCACAATGCTGGAGGTGCTCAACCAGGACTACATCCGGACCGCCCGCGCCAAGGGGCTGCGCGAGCGGCCGGTCGTCTACCGCCACGCCCTGCGCAACGCGCTGATCCCGGTCGTCACCGTCGTCGGCTTTCAGCTTGGCGCGCTGATGGGGACCTCGGCCATCGTCGAGGTCATCTTCGGCCTCAACGGCGTCGGCTACACCCTCCTCCAGGCGATCTTCAACCGCGACTACCCGCTGGTCCAGGCTGCGACGCTCTACCTGGCGACGATCTTCGTCCTGATCAACCTCGCGGTCGACATCGGCTACGCGTTCCTCGACCCCCGGATCGAGCAGGCTTAGGCATGGGAACGAGCACGCGATCCGCCGACGATCCCCAGGGTCAGACCCGGGCGCAAGCACCGACGCACCCCCGAGCCGAGGCCGAGGCGCCCGCACAGGCGTCGACCCAGGCCGAGGTCGAGGGTCCGACCGGGTCGACGGCCCCGGCCCAGGATCGGCCGCGGCCCCTCGCCCTCGGCCGCGCCGGCAGACCGGCGCGGCCCTGGTGGAAACCCTCGGCGCGCTGGAAGAACCCGATCGGCCTCGTCGGCGCCGCGATCGTCGCGCTGACGATCCTGGTCGCCGTCGCCGCCCCCCTGCTCGCCCCCTACGACCCCGATGCCCAAGACGCCGACCGCCTCCTGCCACCGAGCGGAGCCCACCTGATGGGGACAGACGAACTCGGCCGCGACACCTTCTCCCGGATTGTCTTTGGCGCCCGCGTCTCGCTCCAGGTCGGGATCGTTGCCGTCGCCATCGCCCTCCTCGCCGGGACCGCGCTCGGGATCGCCGCCGGCTTCTTCGGCGGCCGCCTCGACGCCTGGCTGATGCGGGGTGTCGACATCCTGTTCGCCTTCCCCGGCCTGGTGCTGGCGATCGTCATCGCTGGCCTCCTCGGCGCCAGCCGGACCAACGCCATGATCGCGATCGGCGTCGTCTACGCCCCTGCCTTCGCCCGCGTCATCCGCGGTTCGGTGCTGGCGGTGATGAGCGAGCCCTACGTCGACGCCGGCCGGGTCGTCGGCGCCACGAACGGGCGGCTGGTTCGCCGCCACGTGCTGCCGAACATCGTCGCCCCCGTCATCGTGATGACGAGCGTCTACCTCTCGAGCGCGATCCTGAGCGAGGCGGCCTTGAGTTTCCTCGGCCTCGGCACCCAGCCGCCGGAGCCGTCGTGGGGCGGCATGCTCAACCTGGCCCGGACCTACATGGAGCTGGCGCCGTGGATGGCGATCTTCCCCGGGCTGGCGATCATGCTGGTCGTCCTCGGCTTCAACTTCCTCGGCGACGGCCTGCGCGACGTGCTCGACCCGCGCCTGCGGACGAGTTGAGGAGGGACGGACGAAGTGTGGAACTCCGGCGACGGCCAGGGCCGCGACCGACCCCCTCCGGGACGGGTCGTGCTCCGGGAGCCCGTGCCGCACCGTTCCCTGGATCACCGACGCGGCCCGCCGCGCCACTGTTCGGGCGACCACGCCAATGGTTGCCACCCGTTGGCGCCGGTCCCGGCGGACCAAGCGCTGGACAGCTCGACCCTCGGCGTCCTGACCTCCAGGTTTGGCAGGACCTCCCAGGTGTCCACGTCTGGGAAGGGGGCCGAGCCGCCGGCCGCCGGGAGCGCCGCGGCTCCGAGCCGGGATCGCCACCCAGCAGGAGGGTCCAGCGGTGGGGGCTGCCGCGGCCGCTAGCCGGCCGATCGTGGTCGAGGACCGCAGGCGATGAGCAAGGGAGGAAGCATGACCGGAACCCAACCCGTCGGGGACACCGTCGATCACCTGATCGCGACGATGCGCGACCGGCTCTACGCCTCCGTCGTCTCCGACGTGCTCGACGGACTCGGCCTGCACGACCAGGCGATGGCCGCCCGCCTCCGCCCGATCGTGCCGACGATGAGGGTCGTCGGCCGCGCCCACACCGTCCTCACCGCCGACGTCTACGAGCGCCCGGCCGAGCCCTACCGGCTCGAGATCGAGTCGGTCGACGCCCTCAAGCCCGGCGACGTGATGGTCGCCTCGACCAACGGCTCGGAGCGGACCTGCTTCTGGGGCGAGCTCCTCTCGACTGCCTCGGTTGCCCGCGGCGCCCTCGGCTGCGTCATCGACGGCCACAGCCGCGACGCCCTGCGGATCGCCGAGATGGGCTTCCCAGTCTTCTGCACGGGCTTCCGGCCGGTCGACTCGTCGTCGCGCTCGACGGTCATTGCCTACGGCCGCCCGATCGAGTGCGGCGGCGTCCGCGTCAACCCGGGCGACGTCGTCTTCGGAGATTTCGACGGCATCGTCGTCGTCCCACAGGAGCGCCTGGCGGAGGTGGTCGAGTTGGCCCTGGCAAAGGTCGAGGGCGAAGACCGCAGCCGCGACATGCTGCGCCAGGGGGCGATGCTGCGAGACGTCTACGACCGGTACGGGGTGTTGTAGGCGGACAGCGCCGCGGGGGAGGCCGAGCGGCGCGAACGTCCGACACAGGGGCCGGCCGGGTGAACCGAGTCGGGGAGGGAGGGCACGGTGAAGATCACCGAGGTGGAGGCGATCGTCCTGCGGCAGCCAGACGTGGATACCTCGAAGGCCGACGGCAGCCAGGACGCGCTGCTGATCCGGATCCGCACCGACGAAGGGCTCACGGGGATCGGCGAAGTCGACTCGCTGCCGCCGGTCGTCAAGGCGATCGTCGACGCCCCAGCGTCGCACGCGATCGCCAGCGGGTTGGGAGCACTCCTGGTCGGCGAGAACCCGCTCGAGATCGACCGCCTCTGGGAGAAGATGTACCGGGGCTCGATTTACTACGGCCGGCGCGGCGCCGCGATCCACGCCATGAGCGGGATCGACATCGCCCTCTGGGACATCAAGGGCAAGGCGCTCGGGCAGCCGGCCTGCCGCCTCCTCGGCGGGCCCCACCGCGAGCGGATCCGGGCCTATGCCAGCACATTGATGCCGGAGACGCCGGCGGAGACGGCCGAGGTCGTCGCCGGCTTGGTCGGCCGGGGGTTCACCGCGATCAAACTCGGCTGGGGACCGTGGGGACGCGACCCGGACCTCGACATCGAGCTGGCCGCCGCCGCCCGCACAGCCGCCGGCGACGACGTGGAGCTGATGTTCGACATCGGCCTCGGCTGGCCGGACGCCGACCACGCGATCCGCCAGGTCCGCCGACTGGAGCCGTTCCGCCCCTACTGGGTCGAGGAGCCGCTCTGGCCGGACGACCTCGCGGGCTACCGCAAGCTGGCCGATGCCGTCGAGACCCGGATCGCCTGCGGCGAGGAGGAGGCGACCCGCTGGGGGTTCGCCGACCTGATGGAGCGGACCGGGGTCGACGTCGTCCAGCCCGACGTCACCCGCGCCGGCGGCATCTCGGAGTGCATCCGGATCGCCCATCTCGCCGACCTCCGCGGCGTCTCGACGGTGCTCCACTCCTGGAGCACGGGGATCATCAAAGCCGCCTCCCTCCACGTCCTGGCGGCGATGCCGCGGGCGACCTTCTTCGAGTACTGCGTCCAGGAGACGGCGCTCAACCAGGCGCTGACGGTCGAGCGGTTCCCGCTCGAGGACGGGATGGTCCGCATCCCGGACGGCCCCGGCCTCGGCATCGAGATCGACGACGAGGTCGTCCGCCGGTACGCGGTCTAGGGCACCGAGGCGATGGGACGCGGGAACGCGCCACGTCCACGCAAGGCATGCGGACCGGGCGCGTCGACGGATGCAGGGCCAGCACATTCGGGGGAGAAGCCGGTGACGAGCAACGGGTTCCGGGCCGGAGTCGGCCGCGTCGACATCACGCCGCCGCTCTCGGCGCCGCACGCGAGCTGGGGCGCCCAGCTCCACGTCCTGGCGGACGGCGTCGAGGCGCCGCTCTGGGCGACCGCGCTCGTCGTCGCCGAGGGCGCGACAACGGCGGCCTGGGTCGACCTCGACCTGGTAATTGTCTCCCAGGCGGAGAGCGACGCGATCCGGACGGCGGTCGCTGACGCGCTCTCCATCCCGCCGGCTGCCGTCCGCGTCTCGGTGACCCACAACCACGCCGGCCCGCCGCCGAGCGCCTGGAACTGGACCCGTCAAGGCGGGGAGGCGTTGGAGGCCTATTACCGACTCCTGCCGGAGTACGCGGCCGGCGTTGCCCGACTGGCACTCCGTGCCCTCCGGCCGGCGACCGTGGCGGTCGGCTCCGGCGAGAGCCGGGTCGCGGTCAACCGCCGCGAGACGGCCCCCGGCGGCCGGATGGTGACCGGCGTCGACCTGGACGGCCCGATCGACCCCGAGGTCTTCGTCATCCGGATCGACGGACAGGAGGGCGCGACGCTCGCCGCCGTCGTCGGCTACACGATGCACCCGACGACGCTCGGCCCCGGCAACCGGATGGTGAGCCCGGACTGGCCCGGCCACCTCAAGCGCACCGTCGAGGCGATCACCGGCGCCACCTGCCTCTTCGCCCAGGGAGCGACCGGCGACATCGGTCCGGGTCCGGAGGGTTTTACAAGCGACCTCGCTGTGCCCCATCGGCTCGGCCAGCTCGTCGGCTGCGAGGCGGCGCGGGTGTTCCTCGGCCTCGCCTCCCCCGCCGTCCGCCACCGCCACGAGCGGGTCTGGGAGTCCGGCGCGCCGCTCGGCAAGTGGACCGCCGAACCCGTCGAGGAGCCGGCGCCGACCGTCGCGATCCGCTCCGAGACGGTCCCGCTGCCGCTGATCGAGCAGCCGCCGTTGGTGGAGGCTCGGGCGCGGATCGAAGAGGCACGGAGGTTGCTCGACGACTTGAAGGCGAGCGGAGCCTCCGCACCCGAGGTGGAGGCGGCGACGTTCGCAACCAAGCGGGCGAACATGGCGCTCTCCCGCGCCGAGGCGTACGGAGGGAAGGCCGAGTTTCCGGTCGAGGTTCACCTCCTCCGGATCGGACCCGCGGTGCTGGTCGGCACCGAGGGCGAGCCGTTCGCCGCGATCGGGCAGGCGGTCAAGGCCCAATCGCCCTGGCCGGCGACCTGGTTCGGCGGCTACACCGGCGGCTGGGCCGGCTACGTCCCGACCGCCGACGCCTACCCCCTGGGCGGTTACGAGGTCGACACCTCCCCCTTCGCCCCGGGTGCCGCCGACCGGCTTGTTGCGGGCACGCTCGCCGCCCTCGGGCACCTCCGGGACGACACCGGCCGGGATTGAGCGGAGGAAGAACGCGTGTTTCGGAGGATCGTCCGGCTCAGCCGCCGAGGATCCCCTCGCCCGGCGGGCGGGAGGGGGGTGACGGGTCGCCTCGCAGTTCGGCTCATCCGTCTCGGGAAGCGCCGGCAGGCGAACGATTCGCTCCGACCGTCTCCCGTTCTCTCGCACACCGCGAGACCGGTTGGGCGAAAAGCCCCGACCTGACTACGCAACCGGCATCCAAAGAACCGGGACCGCGTCCCCGCCCCGTCTGAAGGAAAGCCCCCTCCACCCGGATCGCAGCACTTCCCCACGGACACCCCCGTTGGAGATGAGACGACGCGCAGACGGGGGCGGCGATGGTCGATAAAGGAGACGCCGCGCACTCGCCCAAGCCGACGGCCGGCCCGGCCTGGACGGGGACCAGCAGCAGGTCGTGGCTGCCGTTGCCCACGTCGAGGATCTCCGGCATCGCGCAGGAGAAGAGGTCGACGGTCTCGATCCGCGCCGGGTACCCGCCGACGGGTGCTCCGGCGGTGCCCTGGACGATCGGTTCGGTCTACCGGATCGGCAGGTGGGGGCGACGGAAGTCCGCGGCTCCGAACTGGCTCGGTCCGTACCGGAATCCGACCCCGGCCAACTCGACCGAGACGTACGGGGCGAGGCGGGCCGGCGGCGGCACCGCGCTGTCGCCGGGGACCGTGCCCCAAGCGGCGACGGTGACTCCCGGCGCTTGGACGTTTGAGAAGAGCGTCCGGGCGTTCGCCGGAAGCTCGAGTCGGCCGCCCCGGAGGGGACGTTGTCGAGCGGCCCCTCTTCCTTCTCGAACGGCACTGCGGGGTTGAGCCGGGCCAAGATGTGACCTTCGGGCGGCATCCCAAGCCCGTCCGACTATCCGTGGCCCCAAGCTACCAGCGGACCTGGGACTGCACCGGCCCATCGTGGAAGTCGCGCCGCTCGGCCAGGGGCCAGGCGCGCCACTCCGCGCACAGCTCAAGCAGCCGGGTGACGGTCGTCTCGAAGATGCGCTCGCCCTTCTCGGCCGTCGCGGTGCGGGCGTCGCCGTGGACGCCGTTGTCGGTCCAGCGCGACCAGTAGTCGTTGAAGCGGGCGTAGGGGGTCGTGCTGTCGGAGGAGAGGTAGGCGCCCATCACGTCCTCGGTGGCGGCGGCCTTGTCCATCTGGACCCGCTCCGGGGCCAGGTGCAGGTAGAGCGAGGTCTCGAACTCGTCGGCGTGGGCGACCGTCTCGGTGTCC
>CADCWF010000022.1 GCA_902806345.1 uncultured Thermomicrobiales bacterium | reverse complement strand
GGAAGGCGCCGCAGTACGCTTTGAACGACGCGGCGGTCGAGCAGCAAGCGATCTACGACAGCTCGCCGGACAAGCCGGCCAACGCGGCGACTCCGGCGGCGTCGTAGCCGCGCCAGGGGAGCGGGGCAGCGGCCCCCTCCCCAACCCCTCCCCCGTGCGCGGGGGAGGGGCGTCTCCGAACGATCGTTGTGGGAGCCGTTGCCTCGCGCCCTCCGAAACCCATGTCCGGCAAAGCCCCTCCCCCGCGCACGGGGGGGGCTGGGGAGGAGGCCTCACTGTGCGTCCCAGCTACATCCCGAGCGACCTGCCATGAGCACCACCGTCCCGGTCCCGGCACTCGAAACCCAGGCCCCGCCGGCCGTCTCCGCCTCGAGCTTCGAGCGGCGCGCCCGGTGGTTCCCGTGGCTGCTCTTCGGGCCGACGGTCCTCTACCTGCTGGTGATGAGCATCTTCCCGCTCATCTACTCGCTCTACATCAGCCTGTTCGACTACACCCCGGGGATCAACCAGACCTTCGTCGGGTTCGACAACTACGGCGCGCTGCTCTCCGACCCGGTCTTCTGGCGCAAGGCCGGGGTGACGCTCCAGATCACCGTCGCCGCCGTCGTCATCGAGCTCGGGCTGGGCCTCCTCTGCGCGATGACGCTGAATCGCCGGCTGCCGGGAATAGGCGGCCTGCGGTTGATCATCTACCTGCCAATGATGCTCTCGCCGCTGGTCGTCGGCTACTTCTGGAGCTTCATGCTCGACGGTTCGTTCGGCGTCATCAATCACCTGCTCTCGTTCGTTGGCGTGCCGGCGCAGCAGTGGACCATCGACCTGACCCTGGCCAAGGCGTCGATCGTCCTGGTCGAGACCTGGATGTGGACGCCCTTCGTGATCTTGATCCTGCTGGCGGGTCTCCAGAGCGTGCCGCCGGCGCTCTACGAGGCGGCGACGCTCGACCGCGCCTCGGGCTGGATGCAGTTCCGGCGGATCACCCTGCCGTACCTGAAGACCCCGATCTTGCTGGCGCTGCTGTTCCGCACCATCGACACCTTCAAGATCTTCGACGTCCCCTTCATCGTCACCAAGGGCGGCCCCGGCGACGAAACCGAAACGCTCGCTTTTTTCGCCTTCCGGGAAGGGTTCCAGTTCTCGGCGATCGGCCGTGGCGCCGCCGTCGCCTGGCTGATCGTGATCGTCATCAACGTGCTGGCGACGATCCTGATCAGGATGCTGACCCGGCCGCGCGCCCAGGCCCAGCGTGTGCTCGACGAGGAGGTTGCCGTCGCATGAACGCGTCTTCCGCGACTGTGTCGCGCACGCTGGTGGGGCGCGTCCTCTGGTACCTACCGGTCGGGCTGATCGTCCTCTTCTTCGCCTTTCCCCTGATCTGGATGGTGATGACCGCGCTCAAGCAGCCGGTCGACGTCTTCTCGTCGCCGCCTAAGTTCGTCTTCGCCCCGACGCTCGACAACTACAAGCGGGTGCTCTCCTCCGACTACATGGGAACCGTCGGCAACAGCATTGTCGTTGCCGTCGTCTCGGCCGCGTTCTCGATCGTGCTCGGGACGCTAACCGCCTACGGCTTCTCCCGCTACACCCTGCGCGGCCAGGACAACCTGCTCTTCTGGATCCTGTCGCTGCGGATGCTGCCGGTCATCGCCGTCATCTTTCCCTACTTCCTGCTGTTCCAGCGGATCGGGCTGACCGATACCCTGCTGGCGCTGATGCTGGTCTACTCGATCTTCAACATCTCCTTCACCGTTTGGCTGCTGAAGGGGTTCTTCGACGAGGTGCCGCGGGAGATGGAGGAGGCGGCCAAGATGGACGGCTACGGCCCCTGGGGCGTCTTCCAGAGGGTGGCGCTCCCGCTGGTCGTGCCGGGGATCGCCACGGCGGCGGTCTTCAACATCGTCCAGTCGGTCAACGAGTTCCTGCTCGCCTTCGTCCTCACCCAGCGGGAGGCGACGACCGCGCCGGTCGCCCTCTTGAACTTCCTGACCCCTCTCGGCCTCGACTGGGGCGGCATCAGCGCGGCCTCGACGATGCTGGTGCTGCCGGTCGCCGTTTTCGCCGTCCTGGTCCGCAAACACCTGATTCGGGGAATGAGCTTCGGGCAGTTGGAGTGAGGGGGAGGTGGGGGAAGAGGGGGTCCCGCTTCGCTCACGGGGTGGAGGGGTGGACGGGGCGTAAGAAGCGTTTGAGAAGCGCCAGGGGGTCAACGGCGCGGACGACGGGAGCAGGCGGGGGTTTTAGGATCTTGTGGCATGGCAGAGAGCAATGGCGTCGGTGATGGCGGTGTACCGGGTGACGTGGGGCTGGCCCAAGGAGGAGCAGTATGGCCTGACCGCACAGGTTCGCCGGGCTGCCGTGTCGATGCTGTCCACCCTCGCCGAGGGCCACGGGCGCCCCGGGGCGCGCGAGTTTGCCCACCACGCCTCGATTGCCTACGGCTCACTCTGCGAAGTCCAAACGCAGATCTTGATCGCCGAGTCGCTTGGCTCCGGTTCCTCCGAGTCGACCAGCCTTTTGCTGTCTGACGTCGCCCACGTCCACCGCCTCTTGCGAGGTCTCCTCGGGAGCTTGCGAGAAACACCGGGCCGACCATGACCACCCTGACGTTGATCGACGCTCATCGGCCGCTCCTCCACTCCCTTAGCGGAGTGACACCCCCTTCACCCCATTTACGCCCAACGGAGCGCGCATGGCCACGCTGAGACTCGACAAGCTCAACCTCGTCTACGGGGGCAAGGGCAACGCCGCCACCCACGCCGTCCGCGACGTCGACCTCGCCGTCGGCGACGGCGAGTTCTGCGTCTTTCTCGGCCCCTCCGGCTGCGGCAAAACCTCGACGCTGCGAATGATCGCCGGGCTGGAGTCCCCGACGAGCGGCGAGATCCGGCTCGACGGCCGGGTGATCAACCGGCTCTACCCCGGCGAGCGCGACATCGCGATGGTCTTCCAGAGCTACGCCCTCTACCCCCACCTGACCGTACGCGGCCACTTCGAGCTACCGCTGAATGCCCACAAGGTGCCCAAGTCGGAGCGGGAACGACGGGTCGCCGAGATCGCCGACCTGCTCCAGATGGAGGACGTGCTGGACGCTCGGCCCCGGCAGCTCTCCGGCGGCCAGGCGCAACGGACGGCGATCGGGCGGGCGCTGATCCGCCAGCCAAAGCTGTTCTTGCTCGACGAGCCGCTGACCAACCTCGATGCCCGGCTCCGGCTCGAGACGCGCGCCGCGCTCAAGCGGCTCCAGTCCGAGCTCGGGATCACCACCGTCTACGTCACGCACGACCAGGAAGAGGCGCTTAGTCTGGCCGACTCGATCGTCGTCATGCACGACGGGCGGGTCCAGCAGGTGGCCGATTCGCGGGCGCTCTACGCCGACCCAGTCAACCGGTTCGTCGCCGGCTTCATCGGCACCCCGCCGATGAACTTCGCGCCGGCGGTCGTCCAGCCGGGGACCACCGGCCTGAAGCTGGAGGTGGCCGGCTTCGTGCTTCCGCTGACCACCGAGGCGAGACCCGGCGTACTCGGCACCGGCGCGGCGGTCACCCTCGGCGTGCGGCCGGGGGACGTCGGGCTCGATGGAGCCCCGGCCGACGGGATGCCCCGGGGCCGGGTCGTCGTCGTCGAGCCGCTGGGCGACGAACGGATCGTCAGCGTTGCCCTCGGCGCGGCACCAACCGCTGACGCTCCCATCTGGAAGGTGCGTGCCCCGAAGCACGGTCCCGCCGGCGGCGTCGCTCCCGGGGACCTCGTAGGGTTGACGATCCGGCCGCGGGGCCTGCGGCTGTTCGACGCGGCGAGCGAGGAGCGGGTGGCGTGATCCAAAGGGTCAACTCGATCGACGCCTCCGTCCCCAAGAAGCCCTCACCCCGCGCTCCTCTCCCGGTGCGCGGGAGAGGGAAGAACGGTCGGCGTCTCCTGCCGAGACTCGTGCTATCGCTGGATGCGGAGCCGGGACGTCCTGCGAAGCGTGCCTCCCCCTCTACTGCCCACCAGGAGAGGGGGGCGCGGGGTGAGAGCTCGTCGTCACGAGCTCTCCGCAGGGGATGGCACCCATGACCCAGGTCCGGTTGGAGAACGTCCGTGTCGCCTACGACGGGCGCGAGGTCGTCCGCGACGCGAGCTTCACCGTCGAGAGTGGTGAGTTGGCGGTGCTGGTCGGGCGATCTGGCTCCGGGAAGACCTCTCTTCTGCGGGCGATCACCGGGTACGCGCCGATGACCGGCGGCCGGGTCGTCGTCGGCGGGACGGACGTGACCGGGCAGCCGCCCGCCAAGCGCGACATCGCGATGGTCTTCCAGAGCTACGCCCTCTACCCGCACATGACCGTGGACGAGAATTGGCGCTTTCCGCTCGAGGCCGCCAAGGTCCCGAAGGCGGAGCAGGACGCCCGCGTCACTCGCGTTGCCGAGACGCTCCAGATGCGGCGCCTGCTCAACCGCTACCCCCGGGAGCTCTCCGGCGGTCAGCAGCAGCGGGTGGCGATAGGCCGGGCCCTCGTCCGCCAGCCGCAAATCTTTCTGCTCGACGAGCCTCTCGGCGCTCTGGATGCCAAACTGCGGGTCGAAGCGCGTTCCGCCTTCAAGTCGCTCCAGCGCGACCTCGGCACGACGACACTCTACGTCACCCACGACCAGGCCGAGGCGCAGGCGCTCGGCTCGAAGATCGTCGTCCTCGACGGCGGGGTGGTCCAGCAGGTGGGCAGTCCGGACGAGATCTACGACGACCCGGCTAACACCTTTGTCGCCGGGCTCTTCGGCTCGCCGCCGATGAACTTCCTCCCGGCCACGCTGGAGCGGGACGGCGAGGCGGTGGTGGCGCGAAGCGGGCCGCTGGCGGTAGCGTTGCCGGCGGTCGTCGGGCAGAAGGTGCTCGCCGCTGGCGTGGCTGATCAGGTGACCCTCGGGGTGCGGCCCGAGACGATTTCCCGGGGGGCAGAGCCTGGACCGGGCCGCGCCGTGGGGCGGGTCTACGTGACGGAGCCGATCGGCCACAACGTGCTCGTCGACGTCCGGCTTGGCCAGGAGCTCGTCCGCATGCGCGGGCACCGCGACGACGACCTGCTGGCTCGGCTCGCGCCGGACGACGAGATCCTCGTCGCGGTCGACCCGGCACGGGTGCTGGTGTTCGATCGTGGGAGCGGGGCACGGTTAGGCTAGGGAATCGATGTGGGCGCGGGACATGCGGTTCCCGGCAGTATCCCCTTGACGGCAACAACGATGGACGGCACGAGGAGAAGGAGACGATGCAGGCGACGGTGGAACGTACGGATCGGGCGACCATCTCGGACATCATCGTGGTCGACGCCGACATCCACATCAACGACACGCCGGCGGCGCTGGCGCCCTATTGCGAGGAACCGTGGCGGAAATCGCTCGAGATCCTGGCCGAGACCCCCTCGCGCTACCTCGATATCCCCGGGTTCTCGCCGACCCTGAAGCTCGACCCGCCGATCCCCGGCGGCCACGCCAACCGCTCGGTCCACACCCCGGCCGAGATGCGCGCCGAGTTGACGGCGATCGGGGTCGACATCGGCGTCCTCTTCCCGGACAACCTGCTGCTCTTCGCGCCCCTCCCAAATATTGAGTACGCCGTTGCCCTTTCGCATGCCTACAACCGTTGGCTGACCGCCGAGTGGCTGGACGAGGAAGGTCTCTACGGCGCGCTCCTGGCCTGCCCGCAGGACCCGGTCGATTCGGCCCGCGAGATCGAGCGGTACGCGGCCAACGACAAGGTCGTCGCCGTCTACCTGCCGACGGCCGGGGTTAATCCGCTCTGGGGCCACCGCACGTACGACCCGATCTTCGCCGCCGCCGAGGCGGCCGACCTGCCGGTGCTGCTCCACAGCGTGACGCTCGTCTCGCCCGCCTTCCCCTGCCAGCTCGATCAGTTCGAGAACCACTTCGGGCGCCAGATGCTCTCCCACTCGTTCGCGATGATGGCGAACCTGACGAGCCTGATCCACACGGGGGTGCCGGCCCGCTTCCCGAAGCTGCGGGTGGGGTTCACCGAGGCCGGGATCGCCTGGGTGCCCTACATGATGTGGCGGATGGACAAGTACTACCAGGAGTACCGGCGGATGATCCCCTTCCTGGAGAAGCGGCCGAGCGAGTACATGAAGGAGCGGATGTGGTTCGCCACCCAGCCGATCGAGGAGCCGGACGACCCGAAGGACCTGGTCCGGATGATCGACATGATCGGCGCCGATCGGGTGCTGTTCGCCTCCGACTGGCCGCACCACGACTTCGACCACCCGCGGGCGCTCCTGAAGCTGCCGATGCCGATCGAGACCAAGCGCAAGATCATGGGCGAGAACGCGCTGGAGCTGTTTGGCATCCCCAAGCCGGTGGGCAAGATTGCCGGCGTCGCCTGACCGCACCGGCGCCCGGCAGAGAACGGGCCCAACCCCGATTCGCGTCGGGCGCCTCGTCATCCCCATCCCTCAGTGAAGGATCTTCCTCCAGGGCGACGTTGTTCGTTTGGTGATTCGAGGTATCGGAGAGGGATCCTTCGCCGGCGGGCTCGGAACAGCGGGGTTGCCGGCGGGGCACGAATGGTCCGATTGCGCGCCAGAAAGGGAAGCACCATGCCGGAGCACGTCGTCGGGCCGGTCGCGGAGTTCCCGCCGGGAAGTCAGCGCCTGGTCCGGCTGGGACGGATCGAGGTCGGCGTCTTCAACGTCGACGGGGTGTTCTACGCGCTGCCGAACGTCTGCCCCCACCAGTTCGGCCCCTTGTGCGAGGGAGGCGTCACCGGCGCCACCGCTTGCTCGGCGGCGACGGGCTGGAAGTTCGCCTGGGAGCGGGAGGGCGAGGTGGTGACCTGCCCCTGGCACGGGGTCGAGTTCGACATCACCACCGGACGCAGCCTCGTCGCACCCGACCGGCTGAAGGTCCGCACCTACCCGGTTGTCGTCGAGGACGGGCAGGTGAAAGTGCGTCTCTGAGGGGCGGCCGCCACGCTCGCCCACCGACGTTGACAACGCCCGCGTGGGGGCTACCCTACGCATCCCCGATGCGGCGATCCCGAGCGGCGGCCGGCGGGGCGGGGGCGGCGGCGCGGTCGCCCCCCGATCGACGAAGTCCCGTGCTCACGGCAGAGCAAGGAGGTCGGCGTGGACAGGCACCACACAACTGGTAGGCAGGCGGTGCCCCGGCAGGGCGGCGTCAACCGGCGGCGATTCCTGGGGGCGACGGCCGGGGCGACGGCGCTCGGGCTGGGCGCAGCGCCCGGGCGAGCCCGGGCCGCCCGGCAGGAGGCCGCCACCCTGGAGTTCTGGGGCTTCGACGAGGGGCGCCTCAACTTCGCCAAGGCGGCGGCGGAGCTGCCGGCATTCAAGGACGCCCACCCGAACGTCACCATCAACTTCCGCGAGTTCCAGTTCGACCAGATGCACGACCGGCTCCTGGCGGCGCTCGCCAGCGGCCGCGGCGCCCCGGACATCGCCGACGTCGAGATCGCCCGGTTCTCGATGTTCATCAAGGGCGACCGCGTCCCGTTCGTGCCCCTGAACGACCTGATCGGCGACGAGATCGCAAACGTCTACGCACCGGCCGCGGTCGACCCCTGGAGCTTCGGCGGCCAGATCTACGGCCTCGGCAACGAGCTCAACGCGGTCGTCTTCGCCTACCGTCAGGACGTGATGGACGCGGCCGGGGTCGAGACGCCGTTCGAGACCTGGGACCAGGTGATCGAGGCCGGCAAGACGGTTTCGACCGGCGAGACGAAGATGCTCGGGCTGCACGACATCGCGTTCGGCGATTTCTTCATGACGTCCCAGTTCGCCGGCACCTCGTTCTTCGACGCCGAGGGCAACTACCAGGCCGACAACGAGCTGGGGGTCGAGGCGCTGACCTTCCTCCGGGATCTGGTCTACGAGCACCAGGTCGCCGGGATCGCCCCGGCCGACGCCCAGAACGATTGGTTCGGTCCGGCCTACTGGGCCGCATTCGAAGCGGACCGGTTCGTCGCGATGTGGGGGCCGCCGTGGCACCTCGGCAACCTGGTGAGTAACGTGCCCGACCAGGAAGGTCTATGGGCGGTCCAGAAGGTGCCGAGCGGGCTCGGCGAGAGCCGGCCGACGGCCAACTTCGGCGGCACCGGCCAGTGCATCACCGAGCAGTCGCAGAACCAGGAGATCGCCTGGGATCTGCTGCGGGTGGGCAACCTGACGGTCGAGGGCAACCTCAACGACTTCGCCGCCCGGACGGTCTATCCCGCCTACATCCCGGCCTACGAGCGGCCGGAGCTGCAGGAGCCCTCGGCCTACTTCAGCGGCGCCGAGATCGGGCAGGTCTACGCCTCGGTCGCGGGCGAGCTGCCGCCGTTCAACCAGTCGCCGATGTTCTACGACGCAACGGAGGCGATGATCCGGGTCGTCATCACGCCGGTGATGAACGACCAGAAGGAGCCGGTGGCGGCGCTGCAAGAGCTCGGCGCCGAAGTCGCCGGGATGGCGGAGTAAGATCCGGATCCTTTGCCGTTCTCCCGTGCCCGATGCTCGGGCGCGGGAGAACGGTGGCCGCGCCAGCGGGCGTGAGGCACGGGGGTCCGGGCTGAGCGGGGGCGGCGAGCCCCACGCGTGGGGGCACCGCCGCCGCTTGGCCACCGAGCCCGAGGCTGAAGCCATCGGGCTGACGCCACAAAGCCCGCCGAAGCGGGCTGGATCCTGGCACCCGGTCACCCCGCACGCCGCCCTGTTGAATTAGGCCCCGTGGGCCGATCGTCCGCATCGTCGAGGTAGCGAACCCGTCGATGCAGCTCCGGCGGGTTCGCCGCCGATCCTAGCCCGATTCATCGGGCATCGTGGTTTCGGCCCGGTCCCTTTAGGGCCGGGGTCGGCGGCCCTGCCGCCGCACCGTTCTCCCGCGAAGACCGCCGGCCGGTTGCGCCTCGGCGTACCACAGCCAGGAGGAGCCCATGGCGCGGGCATTGTCACCAGCCGGAACTGGCACCATCCCCAGCGCCGGCGGGAGGGCGAGGCGCACGGGCAGCGGCCGGCCACCGGGCAGCCGCCTGATTACGCCGTACCTTTTCCTGCTGCCCTTCTTCGTCGTCTACGGCATATTCCTGCTCTTCCCCGTCTACTCCGGGCTCCGGCTCAGCTTCTACGAGCTGGTCGGCATCTCCGAGGCCCAGTTCGTCGGGTTCGCCCAGTACCGGCAGCTCTTCGAGGACGAACGCTACCTGCGGGCGCTGCTGAACACGACGATCTACGCCCTGACCAGCGTTTTCGTCCTCAGCCCGCTGGCGCTCCTCGTCGCCCTCGCCGTCCGCTCATTCATCGTCCCCTCGGCGAACCTGCAGAGCTTCTACCGGATCGCCTTCTTCCTGCCGAACATCACCTCGTTCGTCGTCATCGCTCTCATGTTCGGGCTCGTCCTCGACACCGACTACGGCCTGTTGAACGCGGGCCTGACGGCGATCGGGCTGGAGGGCCACAACTGGCTGCGCGACGAATCGCTGGCGCTGCCAGCCATGATCGGCGTTGGCATCTGGACCTACCTGGGCATCAACAGCCTCTACTTCCTGGCCGGACTCCAGAACATCCCGGATGAGCTGACCGAGGCGGCCTACCTGGACGGCGCCTCCCGCCAGCAGGCGTTCTGGCACGTCACCCTACCCCTGCTGCGGCCGACCATCCTCTTCGTCATGGTCCAGGCGACGATCTTCTCCTACCAGATCTTCGAGATCCCGTTCCTGCTGACCGGCGGCGGGCCATCGGACGCGACGCTGACCCTGGCGATCTACCTCTACGAGGTGGGGTTCCGTCAGTTCGACCAGGGCTACGCCGCGACGATCGGGTACTCGCTGGCCGTGATCAGCATCCTCCTGGCGGGGATCCAGCTCGTCCTGTTCCGCACCTTCCAGAACGACTGACGGCCGGGGCGCCGCGGCGAAAGGGGAAACGCGATGGTCGGCATCGGGCGCGGCGGGCGGGTGGCCCGGGTCGGCGGCAACGCCTGGCTCTTGCTCGGCGTCTTCCTGACGGTGATGCCCTTCGTCTACATGGTCGTGGCCTCGTTCAAGCCCGGCAACGACCTCTTCTCGATCCCCTTCCGGTTCTGGCCGGAGAACCTCTACCTCGGCAACTACGATCTGCTCCTCGACGAGACCAACTTCGTCCGCTGGTTCGGCAACAGCATCTTCGTTTCCCTGTCGCGAACCGTGATCGCGATCGCGCTCTCGATCATGGCCGGCTACGCCTTCGCCAAGTTCGAGTTCCCGCTGAAGCGCGCCCTCTTCTTCCTGGTGATCGGCACCCTGACCCTGCCGCTCTACGTAATCCTGGTGCCGCTCTTCGGGATGATGGTCGACCGCGAGTGGACGGACACCTACCTGGCGCTCATCCTGCCGTTCACCGCCCAGGCGATCGGGGTGTTCCTGGCGCGACAGCAACTGCTGGCGATCCCGAACGAGCTGCTGGAGGCGGCCCGGATCGACGGCGCCGGGGAGTGGTCGATCTTCACCCGGATCGTCCTGCCGCTGGCGCAACCGGCGATCGCGGTGATGGGGATCATCTTCTTCACGGCGTCATGGAACGACTACCTGTGGCCGCTGATCGTCGTCCTCAGCGACGAGAAGTTCACCGTCAGCCTGGGGCTGGCGACGCTGATCGGCCCGTACAGCCAGGAGTACGGGGCGGTGATGGCGGGGTCGTTCATGGGCACCCTGCCGATCGTCCTCATCTTCCTGCTCTTCCAGCGCCGCTTCATCGAGGGGATCATGGCGGGGGCGCTGAAGGGATAACCCGCGGTCGCGGCGGCCGATCGGTCGCTCGTCGTTCGGGTGGGAGCTGGCGAACGCGAAGGAGCCCGACCGGGCGGTCGGGCTCCTGCCGTCGATCCTGTCAGTGTCGGTTAAGCGGGGGGAGGCGGTTAGGCGCGGCCGTCCGTGCGCCGCCGGGCGACGCCGAGGGTCGCGACGCCAGCGGATCCCAGTGCGGCCAGCGCAGCAGCGACGCCGGGGGCGAGGCCCGCACCGACGCCGGTGCTCGGTAGCGCTGTAGTGCCGGCACCGCCCGTCGCCGAGGTGCCCGTGGAGGCCGCTCCGGCACTGGCGTCGGCCGAATCGTCTTCGGATCCGTCGTCGGCGGCTGCATCGTCGGCGGCTGCATCGTCGGTAGCCGCATCATCGGCGGCCCCGTCGTCGGTAGCTCCGTCGGCGGCGGCTCCGGCCTCCGCCGTGGCGTCCACGCCGACCTGCACGGTGCTGCCTTCGCCGCCGTCCTCGGCCGCGTCATCATCTTGGGCGAACGTCGGGGCGGCGACCGCCGCCGAGAAGGCCAGTGCCAAAGCGAGCGCC
The DNA here is from genome assembly GCA_902806345.1 of uncultured Thermomicrobiales bacterium. Taxonomy (GTDB): domain Bacteria; phylum Chloroflexota; class Chloroflexia; order Thermomicrobiales; family UBA6265; genus CADCWF01. The sequence goes on along the minus strand of CADCWF010000022.1, from coordinate 499 downwards.
GCCAGGCGATTGGGAACGTATGTCATCGAATCGTCCTTTCCGAGATTTCTTCCACATGGCCCCCTCGCGGACCACCTTGGCGGCGGTTGCAACATCCGGGCCATGAGGGGTCTTGGGGCGAGGGCTCTGGGGATGCCCCGGGCTTCCATCGCCCCGCCGATTCGCTGGAATAGGGGACAATCTCGATCGTGAGAGACAGGGAAACAAGGCCCCCTCGGCAAGCAGATACGGAGCGTGCGGCGACAGAGGCGGTCCAGCGCGAACGGAAGCATCTCGTCGTCATCAACGGCGACCCCGAGTTCCTCAAACTGATGCGGGATCTCCTCCAGGACGAGCGCCCCAATGTGACCGCCACCAACTTCGTGCCGGAGTCCTTCGCGATGGTCGCGTCGCTCCAGCCGGGGGTGATCGTCCTCGACGTCAACGTCGCCCGGCGCGACGGCTGGGACCACCGGGAGCGCCTGCACACCGATCCGGCCACCGCCGGCATCCCCGTCCT
>CADCWF010000021.1 GCA_902806345.1 uncultured Thermomicrobiales bacterium | reverse complement strand
GGGAGGAACGCGTGGCGCCCTGCCTCGGCTTGGACACACCCTAGCCGCCCCCGCCCATGCCGCCCCCGGCGCATCCACCTCCGCCATGAGCTACGAGGTTGGCACGCAGAGGGGTGCAGTGATCCGCAGGATCACTGCGAAGCTTGGGTTGCGCTTGTTCGTCTCGAACTCGCCGGGTGGGTGAAGCGTGACCGGCTCGGCCCGCCCGTCGCCTGCTGCAACGAGCCGCTCGCCCGCCGGCGCTGCCGGACGACCTCCCCGGTTTCTGCCAGCCGCCGATCCTCTACGACGCCGGCCGGCCCGCCTAGGGGGCGGCCGGCGCCCATCCGGTCAAGATCAGCACGGAGAACCACCTCGATGTTCCCTTGCAGGAGATCCTGGACGGCGGCCACGCCATCAACGTCCACCTCAGCGCCGACGAGATCGGCACCTACATCGCCTTCGGCAACATCGGTGGCGTCGTGCATGAGCGGGAGAACGGCGAGGGAATGGAGGTAGACATCGCCCTCGCCGAGCTCAACGGCTCGGGTCACGTCGGGACCGCCTGGTTCGGGGACGATGGCGAAGGCGGCACGAATGTGCGCGTGTTGCTGATCGAGCCAGGAGCCATGAGCAGTGGTGGCGGCGCGGCGGAAGCGACGCCCGTCCAGGAGCTCCCCGCGCCCCGCAACAGACTGGGCCGGACCGGCCGTGGCGTTCGCCACGGCCGGTCGTGCACCGCGCGAGTTGAGCCAGACGCAGGAGAGGTGTAGAACCAGTTCTGACTACGTCGGTCACATCGCATTGCTGGCCGGGCTCATGCCGCCGAAACTTCCGGTTTGACCCCCCCGACACGTTCTGGGCTGGACTCAGCGTACCGTCCTGACGGAACCGAGGCTCCGGGTCGGGCGGCGGCCGGCGAGGCTCTGCTAGGCTTGGCCCCCGATCCCAGGCCGACCAGGAGCAGGAGCCGCCCCGCATGACCGCGACCTTCCCCCCGCCGGCGTACCCGGACGTGCTCGCGCCACGGCCAGCCGCCGGCCCGATCGACGCCACGGTGGCGGTGCCTGGCTCGAAGTCGATCACCAACCGGGCGCTGCTGGTCGCCGCCCTGGCCGACGGCCCGAGCGAGCTGACGGGTGCCCTCCACAGCGACGATACCCGGTACATGGCCGCCGCCCTCAACGCCCTCGGCGTCCCGGTCGAGACGGACGAGGCCGGCGCCCGCTTCGTCGTCAAGGGGGGCGCCGGCACCTTCCCGCTGGCCGCGGGCGACCTCTTCGTCGGCAACGCTGGCACCGCGATGCGCTTCCTGACCGCTGCCCTGCCGCTCGGCTGCGGCACCTACCGGATCGACGGCGTGCCCCGGATGCGGCAGCGCCCGATCCAGCCCCTACTGGGCGCCCTGCACGACCTCGGCGCCGACGCCACCAGCGAGTTCGGCACCGGCTGCCCGCCGGTCGTCGTCCGCGCCGACGGCCTGCCCGGTGGCCGCTGCGCGATGGCGGGCAACGCCTCCAGCCAGTACTTTTCGGCCCTGCTGCTGGTCGGGCCGTACGCGGCGCGGGGCATCGAGGTGGAGGTGGTCGGCGACCTCGTCTCCAAACCGTACCTGCCGATGACCGCCGCCGTGATGGCCGCCTTCGGCGTCGCGGCCGAGTTGGACACGGCCGCTTGGCGGAGGCTGGCCGTCCGCCCCGGTCAGCGCTACACGGGGCGTGCCTATGCGGTCGAGCCGGACGCCTCCAACGCCTCCTACTTCTTCGCGGCGGCGGCCGTCACCGGCGGCCGGGTCCGGGTCGAGGGGCTGGGCCGGCGGTCGACCCAGGGCGACCTCCGCTTCGTCGACGTGCTGGCGGCGATGGGGGCGACGGTGGAGGAGACGGACGCCGCCGTCGAGGTGCGCGGCCCGGCGGGAGGACGCCTGCGCGGCGTCGACCTCGACCTCGGGGCGATCTCCGACACCGCCCAGACGCTGGCGGCGATCGCCCCGTTCGCCGAGGGGCCGACCACAATCCGTGGCGTCGCCCACGCCCGCCTCAAGGAGACCGACCGGGTCGCGGCGATGGCGACGGAGCTGCGCCGCCTCGGCCAGGAGGTGGAGGAGTTTCCGGACGGGCTGCGGATCGTGCCGCGGCCGCTCCTCCCGGCCGACGTCTCGACCTACGACGACCACCGGATGGCGATGAGCTTCGCGGTCGCCGCCCTCCGCGCCCCCGGCCTCCGCCTGCGCGACCCCGGCTGCGTCGCCAAGACGTTCCCGGATTTCTTCCAGCGGCTGGACGCGCTGGTTGACGAGACGGGGAGACGAGGAGACAGGGGCGTAGGCTAGCGCGCAGGCGGTCATCCTCAGCGGATGCGAAGGATCTCACCTCGGGGGCCCGCTGCCACGGCGTCGTTCGTCCGGCCGATCCCCGAGTCGGAGCGAGATCCTTCGCGTTCGCTCAGGAGGACGACATCCCGACCCTTCCCGCTCGGCCACCCCCCTTATCGGCTCGCCGCCGCAGGCCCCCGCCCTCACGACTGACGCCTCCTCGTTTTCTCGTCTCCACGCCTCGGCTACACTCCGCCACACCGCCCGTGCGGTCCCGACCGGCCCGCCTGACCCGGAGCAGCGCGTCCCGTGAGCACCGACCGCCGCGACGGCCTGATCGCCCTCATCGTCTTCGCGGTCGCGCTCTGGGTGAACCTGGCCGCCGTGCCGACGACGGAGTTCCACCGCGACGAGCCCCGCTGGATCCACCGGGCCCGCTTCGTCGGCGAGCTGACCGACCCGACCGGCCCCTACTGGCGCAGCCGCGAGCTGATGTGGGGACAGCCGCCCCTGGGCTCCTACATCACCGGCTGGGGGCTGCTGGCCCAGGGCCGCGACATCCTCACCAACGACCTCTACAACTTCCACTACGGCGAGGCCTGGAATCGCCGCCACGGCACGATGCCGGACGAGCGCGACCTGCTGGCCGCTCGCCGGACCAACAGCGTCGTGGGCGCGCTGCTCGCCGTCGGCGTCTACTTCATCGCCCGGGGGTTGGGGGGCCGGGTGGCGGGCCTCGTCGCCGCCGTCATGCTGATCCCTCACCCGCTGGCAATCTACCTCTCCAGCCTCTCCGGCTCCGACGCGGCCCTCGGCCTGGCACTGGCCGGGGTGACGCTGGCGGCGATGGCGATGGCAGACCGGCCGACCTGGCCGAGGGCGGTCCTGCTCGGGGTCCTGCTCGGTCTCGGCGCCGCGATCAAGCTCAGTCCGCTGCCGATGACACTGCCGTTCGTCGGTCTCGGTCTCGTCCTCCTCTGGCAGGCGTGGCGGGCAGCCGGACCGGACCAAGCTCGGGCGCGGGCGCGGTCGGCGGCGATCGGCTGGAAGCTGCTGCCGCTGCCGGCGGTCGCCTTCGCCACCTTCGTCGCCACCTTCCCCTACCTCTGGCCCGACCCGATCGGCCGCACCCTCGTCCTCTTCCGCTTCCGGGCCAAGGAGATGTTCAACCAGGGCGAGATCTGGCCCGAGCTGAACGTGAACGGCCCGGTCGACGCCCTGAGCCGGGTCGGCAACTGGTTCGGTGACCTGGACTCCACCACGGGTCGCCTCGGCTCGCTCCTCGCCTGGTCGGCCGGGGTCGACTGGCAGCCGAACGGGATCGACCTGCCGCTGGCCCTGGTCGGCGCGCTGCTGCTCGCGGCGGCGACCATCCGCCATGGGCTCGCCAGCCGGCAGGCGATGGCGGCGCTGGTCCTGGGCTCCCAGGTCGGGCTCGTCGTGGTCGGCATGCGGGCCGACTTTGCGCGCTACCTGCTGCCGGTGCTGACGGCCCAGGCGGTCTGCATCGGTCTCGCGGCCGGGGGCGGCTGGGATTTGCTGCGGGTCGCGCTGACCCGCCCCGGGGTGGACCCGCTCGCCGAATCCGAACCCGAGCGCGAAGCGGTGGAGTCGTTCGGGGGTCGCGGCGCGCCGGTTGCGGGGGCACGGGGGTGAGCCGGCCGGACGACGCCGCGTCCGAGTTCGGCGCGGAGAACCGCGGTCTCCGCTCCCGAGCCGCACCGCGGGTCCCTGGCCCGCTCCCGCCCGAGGGAGGGGGGAGATCCGACCTCGGCGGTAACCGCCCGGCCCAATCGGAACCCGCATCGGGCACCGGCAACGAAGCGCCGCCTGGCCTCGGCGTCACGCGGTTCGCCGCCCGCGGCACCACCCGACTCGCCTACGAGGCGATCGGCGGGCCCGGGGCATCGGTCGTCGTCGCGCTCCACGACCTGCTGGCCGACCGCGCCGTCTGGCGCCCGTGGGCGATCGCCCTGGCAAGCGGGGGCTACCGGCTCCTGCTGCCGGATGCCCGCGGCCACGGCGCCAGCGCCGCCCTCTCGACCCGTCCCTACCCGCCGACCGAGCTTGCCGCCGACGTGCTGGCAATCCTCGACGCCGAGGGGACCGCGGCGGTCCACCTAGCGGGGCACGGCTGGGGCGCCGCAACCGCGCTGGCGGTCGCCCAACTCGGGCCAGCCCGAGTGGCGTCCCTGTTGCTGCTGCAGCCGGATCTGGCCGGCCTCCTCGCCCACGACGACGACCCGGCCGTCCGCTGGGTGGCCTCCGTCGCCCGGGAGTCGCGCTCGGCCGCCGCCGCCGCGGCGGGGAAGGGGCAGACCGACCGCGCCTTGGACGCCTTGCTCGAGCCCCGGCTCGGGCGCGGCTGGCAGGCGCGGCTCCCGAGGCTGCAACTTGCCGCCATCCGCCGCTACGCGGGGTCGCTGGGCGCCCTCCTCGGCGGCGCCGAGGGCCACGAGCCGGCGCCGGCGGGGATCCGTGCCCTGGCGATGCCCGCCCTCGTCCTCCGCCACGCCGCTGCGCCGGAGCCGGATGCCCTCGTCGCCGAGCGCCTGGCCGGGCTGCTGCCGGCCGCCTCGGCGCCGCTGCCCACCGGCACCGCCGACGATGCGCGGACGCTCTCGCCCAGTGACCCGGAGGTGATCGCAGCGGCGCTAGCGTTCCTCGGGGGCGTGCACGGGCGCGGAGGCTGACGCCGGAGACGGAGTTCGGGGAGTCGGTACGGCATCGCTCTGGACGGACCCCCACCCACTGCCCACCGCTCGCGCCGATCGTTCGCGGACGACGGCGACCGGCTACGGCAGGAGGATCGGGGTGGTCGGCAGTTCGCCCGCGACGAGCGGGGCCAGGAGGTCAGCGAGGCCGCCCGGAACGAAGTGGTCCGGCGATACCTGGATGTCGGCGACCGTCCACCAGCGGTGGCCGCGGTACGCCGCCCGCTCGGCATCGTCGACCAGATGGTCGAGCGTGACGGTGGGGGAGACCGCGCGTGCTAGGTAGAACCGAGTCGGGAGGAGCCACATCCCGCGCGGGGTGGCCAGCCGCGCCTCGGCGCTCCACATCCACGGCCCGATCGCCGCCTTGATACCCGTCTCCTCCCACAGCACCCGCCGCGCCGCGTCCTTGTGGCGCTCGCCAGCGTCGACGCCCCCGCCCGGCGTGACCCAGCGCGGCCCTGGGCTCGGGTCGGCGAGGTTGACCACGGTCGGGTCGTCGATCTCGATCAGGAGGACGCGGCCTTGCTCGTCGAGCAGGACGACGCGGGCGGCGGGCCGGATCTGCGGGCTCGTCACGCCTTGCTTCCGATGTACAGGCCTCGCCTGAGCAGCCCGTCCGGGTGGTGCGCCACGGCCAGCCTCGCCGCCCGGAACGCGGCCTCGTACTCGGCGCGGGAGAACAGGCCCAGCTCGTGCCGCTCGGCGAAGGTCTCGACCCCCGCCGGCGTCGCCACCATGTGGTGGATGTCGAGCGTCGAGACCGTGACCCCGGTGATGCCGCTGACGAGCACCCGTGCCACCTTCAGGGCCGCCTCGTCGACGAAGTCGAGCGTCAGCCTCCCCGCCTCCCACGCCTCGGGGTCGAACCACGGCTCGACGACCACGACACCGCCGTCCGCCGTGTGGTCGGCGAACGCCTGGATCGCGCGCCGCAGCCGGGGCAGCGTCCGCGCGTAGCCGATGGAGCTGCCGAGACAGAGGACAACATCGAAGCGTCGTCCCAGGTCGAACGACACCAGGTCGCCTTGGTAGAAGGGGACGCCGGGGTTGCGCGGGCCGGCGATCGCGAGCATTGCCCGACTGCGGTCGAGCCCTTCGACGGCGTACCAGCGGGACAGGTGGGGGAGGTAGGCGCCGGTGCCGCACGCCACGTCGAGCAGCGCGTTGCCCGCGCTCCGCCGCCGCGCCTCGATCCACCCGCGGAGGCGCTCGGCCTCGCGCGGGTAGTCGTGCCGCGGGGCGAAGACCGCGTCGTAGAGCCGAGCCGACCGCTCGTACACGCACCACCCCGCGGCACCAACGAGGCCCGACCAGAGGGGAGGGTTCCCCTCGGGGCATCGTCACCCTACCGGTTCGGCGTCCACCCGCCAAGCCACGAGCGGCCCGAAACACGTCCCTTGCCGCCCTTCGCTGCCTCAAGCGGCTTCCAGAACCGCCGCCCCCGCGATACGATGGCGTCCGGCAGCCAGAAGGAGTTGGCACGGCTTGACGGCCTAGACGGGCGAAAACGGACGAGACGGCGCGGCGCCCCAGTGACGGGGTCGGAGGATTGTGCGCCCTCAACCGTTTCCCGGTCGGCGTCACCCGTGCGCCCCTCCGCCACCGCCCGTCCTCCGACCGCGTGTCCTTGCCGGCCGCGGTCTCCTTGTTTCCGTTTCCCCGGCACTCGTCGACCACCCCGGCGTCCCACGGTGGGGTGTGATCCGCCTGCCGTGCCAGTGGGCGCGCGGGCGCCGCGGCGCGGCCGGCAACGAGGGCTCGTCCGCATGACAGAATCGAGCGAACAAGTCCGATCCGGGACCGCGCTCGGCCCGCGGTTCCGCACGCTCTGGGCAGCCAGCGCCGCCTCCAACCTCGGCGACGGCGTCTGGCTCGTCGCCGCGCCGCTGCTGGCCGCTACGCTGACTCGCGACCCGGCGCTCGTCGCCGGGCTCGCCTTCGCCCAGCGGCTGCCGTGGCTCCTGTTCGGGCTCGTCGGCGGTGCCCTGGCCGACCGCCTCGACCGGCGGCGGGCGATGGTTTCGGTGGCGCTCGCGCGGGCCGCGCTCGTCGGCCTCCTCGCCGCCGCCGTCGTGTTCGGCCGGGCGAGCCTGCCGCTGCTGTATGCCGTCTTCTTCCTGATCGCCACCGGCGAGACGCTCTTCGATACCTCGGCGGCAGCCTTGGTGCCGGCCGTCGTCCCCGCCGGCCAATTGCCGAAGGCGAACGCCCGCTTGGGCGGCACCTGGACCGTCGCCAACCAGTTCGTCGGGCCGCCGCTGGGGGGCGTCCTCTTCTCGACCGCGGCCGTCGCGCCGTTCCTCGTCGGCGCCAGCGGGCTGGCCGTCGCCGCCTCGCTCCTGTCCAGGCTGCCGGGGTCGTTTGCCCCGGAGCGAAACGCCGACGAGGAGCGGCCACACCTCCGAGCCGAGATCGCCGAGGGCGTCCGTTGGCTCTGGCGGCACCGGCTGCTGCGCTCGCTCTCCCTGGCGATGGCGCTGCTGAACCTCACCCTCGTCGCCCAGGTGGCGATCATGGTGCTCGTCGCCGAGGAGCGCCTCGGGGTCGGCCCGGAGGGGTACGCCCTGCTCGTCACCGCCTATGGCGTCGGCGGCGTGGCCGGCGCCCTCGTCGCCGAACGTGTCCTCGCCCGCGTCGGCGACGCCCGCTACCTGCGGCTGGCGATCGTCGTCGAGACGCTCGTGCCGCTGGCGATCGCCCTGACCGCCGATGCCCTCGTGGTCGGCGCGGTCTTCGTCGGCTTCGGCCTCCACGCCACCGTCTGGGGCGCGGTCCTGGCCTCCCTCCGGCAGGAACTGACGCCGGACCGGCTCCGCGGTCGGGTCGGCAGCGTCCACCTACTGATCGAGTACGGCACCGCCGCGCCGGGGGCGCTGCTCGGCGGGGCGCTCGCCGCCCGGTTCAGTCTGGCGGCACCGTTCTGGCTTGGCGCGGTCGTCGGGGCGGCGCTGATTCCCTTCGCTTGGTCGGCCTTCTCGGACGCGAACGTGCGGGTGGCGCGACAAGCCGTTGACCGATGACCGGCCGCAGACCCCCGACGTGGCCGAGAAGCGTCATCGGTCGGGAGGCTTCCCGCCCGGTGGCCAGGAAGCGAGGGGGAGCGACAACGGAGCGGCCCTCACTGAGGAATGGGATCGGCACGCGCGGCCCTCCCTGCCGACGGCCCCGGCAGGAGGATTCCTGCCGCGGCTGTCCCCGTGGCGGGAGCGGAACCGGGTCGGGTGCGGCGTGGTTCTTGCCCAGGCGCCGGACGGCGCGGCGAGCACGGCGGGTGCGTTCGCGGCGTTGCCGCCGGCTTGCAGGGGGTCGCCGTCCGTCCGGGCCGCCCTGCGCGATGGCACCCGATCGGTGACCGCTGGTGCGGTATGGAGGAACCGGATGCACGACGGGGACGGGAACGTGGCCCTCTACCTCGACTACGGGTGCCCCTACAGCTACCTCGCCCAGCGCTGGCTCGACGCGGCAAGCGTAGGGTTCGACGCCCGCTGCTTCTCGCTGGCCGCGGCCCACCAACCGCCCGGCGCGCCCCTGATCTGGGGCTTGCCGGTCGACCGGCAGGAGCCGACGACCATGGCCCAGGCAGGGCACGAGGTGGTTCGGCTGCGGGGCGGCGATCTGGTCGACTACCGCCAAGCCGTCTTCTCGCTCTTCCACGAGCGCGACGACCCCTCGATGGACGGGCTCTTGCGGCTCATCGTCCGGCACGCCAGCGATCCGGTCTCCGAGGCGGACCTCGCCGAGGGGTTGGGCCTGGTCGCCGCCTCCCACCGCGATGCGGCGATGGCCGGCGTCTTCGGCACCCCGACCCTCCTCATCGGCGATGCGCCCGGGCTGTTCTTCAAGCTGACCGACCTGCCGGTCGGTGAGGGCCAAGCGGTCGACCTCTGGCGCCACGTCGCCGACGCCGCCACGATCCACCCGGAACTGGCGGAGCTGAAGCGGATCGAGCCGCCGTCCGGGGCCTGAAGTCGGGATGCCTTCGCGGAGGAGGACCCGCACCCAGCCGCCACCCGAGGGGTACCCGGACCGCTGAGGCAGGTGGGTCGACGTCCGGGTGATCGTCGGGGTGATCGAACGCGCTCCCCCCTTTCCTGCCCCCGCGGCGGCGTCCCCCGAGCAGTAGCCGCGGAGTGGATCGCGGGGTGGGGGAGATGAGGGAACCCCGGGCGGGAGCGACCTCCGTTCACCCGAAGTTCGTATGAGGCGAGTAGGGGGCGGATAGTGGTGCCTACCGGCCACCCCCGCGCCCGGCGACCCTTGTCTTGGCCATCAGACCGCGGCCGGGCCTTTGCTACGCGCCGGCCTGCTCCCAGCTTGCTGCCTCGGTGGGCCGGGTGCCATCCAGGCGGCGGGCTGGGGATAAGGGCTCGCCCAGCGGCGCGACAGGGCGAGCAACGCTTGCCCTACCGCGAGATCGGAATCCGCGTTGGCACCGCGTCCGATCCCGCGGAGGCTCCGGCTCCGCCGCCGGCATCGAGCTGGGCGGCGAGCTGGGCGGCGGTCTCGTCGAGGATCCTCGCCGAGATGGCCGCGCCCCGACGGTCGAGGGCGGCATCCAGCGCCTGCGAGAAGGGAGGCGGACTGAGGCGCTCCCCCGGCGTCGCTTCCAGGTCGAGTACCGGCGCCACCGATGCAACCCGGGCCTGGAGCGCATAGTGGCGATGGCTGGCCTCGACCCAGGCCAGGTAGGCGGCGACGGCCGCCGGGAGGTCCGTCGCCGCGGCTTCGGCGAAATGCTCGGACGCATCGCGGATGGCGGACTCGGCGGCGCCCAGGTCGGCGTCGTAGGAGTCGACGATCCCCTGCGCCCACACCCGTCGCTGGGTCTCCTGCTCCTCGCGGGCCCGGCGGCGCGCTTCGTCGGCCTCCGCCCGCGCCGTCGCCGCGCGCTGCGCCGCTGCCTCGGCTTCCGCCTGGGCCTCCTCGGCCTCGCGTAGTTCCCGCTCGAGATCGCTCGGCCCGCCCGACCCTTGCCGCCCGTCCATCCGCCTCACCTCGCGTGTCGCCCGATCGGCTCCGGCATCCGGCGCCTTCCCGATTCCATCGGTCCGTCGCGTATCCGGCATGACGACGATGCACGATCGTTGCCAACCCGGTCGCCGGCGGCGGGGTGGGACCGAGGCGCCCGGGTGAGGCGCTCGGGCACCTCGCGATCTGCTGGCACGAGGTTTGCCCTCACCGTCTCCAGATGGGGCCGCCGGTTCCCCGAGGAACCCGCGACCGCGGTACCGACGAGGGAGACACCATGGCAGACGGAGGGGCGGGAACGCCCGGGACCGGCAGCGAGCCGTCGCGACCGCGCACGGAATCCACCGGGCCGTCCCGGTTGGGCAACCCGACCCGGCTGGTACCCAAACGCCCGCAGGCGGAACCGGCCGAGGGGGTGCCAACTCCCGAATTGGTCGAGGCGGACGAGGTGTATACGTCCGGCGACCCGTTCCCGCAAGCACCGCAGACGCCAGGGTTCGGTGGTTTCGGCTCGATGTTCGGCCCCCGCAGCATCGGCGGCGGCCGGGTTCAGGTCTGGGGCTGCTCGCCGGGCTGCCTGATCGTCTCGATCGTCGGGTCGTTGCTGCTGACGCTGATCCTCAACGGCCTGCTCTAGGGCCGCCGCCGATCGTCCCACTCGGGATCAAATTCCGGGAATCCCCCGGTACGCCGCCAGCACCTCGGCGACCCGGCCAAGTGGCAGAGCCGCAGCGCTGTGGCCGTCCCGGCCGACGGTCGTTTCGGCCCGGTAGATGCTGTTGAGGACGGCCTCCTCGGTTGCCTCGACGACGCCCTGGAAGAGCGCGTCGATCGAGTTGTCATTGGCCCCCCGGTCGTCGTCGGCGAGGATCTCGACCGCCAGCGTCCGCCGCCCCGGTTCGTGGGGGACGCGGACCGTCGGGGCGGACGAGAACGCGATCGCCAGCTCGCCGCTGCCGTGGCCGCCGAGCGAGCCACCGCGGGCCAAGCCGAGCGCGACCCGCCGCGCCAACCGGCCGAGCCCGCGGTCGAGCAGCGGCGCGTCGGTGGCGACGACGACGACGACCGAGCCCCGCTCAGGCGAGCCCGCGCCGCCGTCCCCAAGCAGGCGACCGACGGGAACCCCGTCGACCACCAACTGCCCGCGTCGGCCGTGGTTGGCGAGCACCAGCACCCCAACCGTCCAGCCGCCGAGGGCTGCCGGGATCAGGCGTGAGGCGGTCCCGATCCCGGCCTTGAAGCCGAAGGCGGTCATCCCGGTGCCGGCCCCGACCGTCCCTTCGGCGACCGCGCCGCCGGCCGCGCCGGCGATGGCCGCGAGGACGTGCGCCTCGCCGACGTGGCGGCCCTGGATGTCGTTGAGGAACCCGTCGTTGCACTCGGCGACGACCGGGTTGACGGTCGAGGTGGCGATGCCGATGCCGGGGTGCTCCCGGATCGCGTGGGTCACCAACGCGTCGGCGACGCGGCCGACGCAGAGGGTCGAGGTCAGCGCGATCGGCCCCTTGATGGTCCCCAACTCGGTGATCTGGACGGCCCCGATGCTCTTGCCGAAGCCGTTGATGACGTGGAACGCGGCAGGCACCTTCTCCCGAAAGAGGTTGCCGGGGTGGGGCAGGACGACGGTCACCCCGGTCCGGGCCGGACCGTGCCCCGGCCGTAGCGACCCCTCGCCCCAGCGGACGGTGGTCTGGCCGACGAGCACACCGGCGACGTCGGTGATGGCGTTGAACGGCCCCGGCGGCAGGCTGCCGATCTCGATCCCGGCATCGCGGGCACGGGATCTGGGCGGCGGGTTCGGAACGGTCATGGGGCAACCTCGGGGTGGGCGCGGTCCCGTTATCCAGGTACTGGCGGATCG
>CADCWF010000020.1 GCA_902806345.1 uncultured Thermomicrobiales bacterium | reverse complement strand
GGGCGACGCCCATCACCGACCCTGCAGCGCGGCGCGAGATCATGGCCGCGATCCTGGCCGACCTGCACCAGCCGGGCGACCTGGCGGCGTGGCTGGACGGCAGCCCGCTGATGGAGATCGCGTTCGATGGGGACGACGGCGCGGCGGGCTGACGGAGCGGCTCGCTCGGCACGGCGCCCCTCGCCGCCGGGCGGGGTGCCGGTCGGATTCTCGGTCAGGTGTCGGCGATGAGCGGGATCGACGCGGTCCTGTTCGATCTCGACAACACGGTGCACGGGCGCGACTGGGCGTTCCGCTCCTGGGCCGCGTGGTTCGTCCGCGAGAGGCTCGGCTTGGCCGATGGCCCCGCCGCGGAGGGGGCGGTCGGCTTCATCACCGGCCTCGACCCCGGGGGAAGATCCCCGAAGGCGGCAATGTTCGGCCGGATCAAGGAGCGCTACCCGGCGCTGCCCGACGCGGCTGACGCCCTGGCGCTCGCCTTCCGGACGGAGATGCTCGCCTACCTCGGCGGGCTCGATCCGGCGACCGTCCGGCTGCTCGACGGTCTCGACCACCGGCGCATCCCGTGGGGCATCGTCACGAACGGCTCGGCGGGGCAGATCGAGCGCGTCCGCGCGCTTGGGCTGGCGGGGCGGACCCGGTGTGTCGTCGTCTCCGAGGTGGTCGGCGTCCGCAAGCCGGCCACGGCCATCTTCCTGCTGGCGGCGGCTCGGCTCGGCGCCGACCCGCGGCGAACGGACTTCGTCGGCGACAACCCCGAGTCCGACATCGTCGGTGCCGCCGCTGCCGGGATGCGGACGGCCTGGCTCCGGCACGGTCGGGCATGGCCCGAGGCGCTCCTTCCCGTCGCGCCACACTTCGTCGTCGATGCGCTCGCGGAGATCCTGCCGCTGCTCGGGTCGGCGGAACCGGACAAGGGTCGACCGTCCAGTTGACGGCATCGCCGCCGGGACCGGTGGGCGCGGGCTGTAGAAAAGCCGACCTGCCCCGCGACGAGCCCTCACCCCCAACCCGCAGCCAAGTGCCATCCGGTCGAAGGCACCCGCCGCTGCGCGGGAGAGGGGGCTCTGGCGGCCGTCCAAACAGAAAGAACCAACCGGATATCGTATGACCCTTGGTAAACCACTGTTGGGTAGTGCGGAGAACGGAGCCAGCCTGCCCTGCCCGGCCTCACCTTGCGGGCGAGAACGCCGCCGTCAGCATCCCGTAGTAGGTCGGCGCCTCGTAGCAGAGCAGCTCGGCCCGCATCGGCGCCCGCTCCAGGGCGCCGCCGAGGATCAGCGCCTGCCAGAGGCCGTCGATCGCCGCCGCCGCCGCGTCCGCCTCCGGCAGGTCCAGCAGCCGTAACGGCTCCCCGGCGGCGATGGCTTCGACCACGCGGGCGTCGACCTCGGCCGCCTTCGGGTGGAAGCCGTAGGGTCCGTCGGCGCGGTGGGCGTGGCCCCAGTCGCAGGAGGCGACGAGGCCGACCCGCCGCCCATCCGCCTCGGCCGCCTCCGCGACAGCCCGACCGAACGCCACCAGCATCGCCCTCGGCAGCGTGCGCGATGGGGTGACGATGACCACCGGCGGGCCGATGTCGGCGGCCGGCGGCTCCGCCAGCACGTTGCCGTGGCCGGTCATGTTCTCCCCGTGGCCGAGGAACCAGAGCGGCGTCAGCAGGCCCCAGTCGAGCGGGACGGTACTCTGGTCGCGCCGGTTGCCGGCGAAACCGGCCAGGGCGACCGGCACCCCGACGCTCCGCGCCGCCGCCGCGACCGCCGTCGTCAGGGGGCCGTCGAGCGGCACGTTCAGCTCGACCCGGCGGTCTTTCCAGGCCAGGGCGCCGGCGGCGCGGGCGGTGTCGGCGAGGCAGACCGTGCCGTCGACCCGGATCCCGTGCGGCCCGGCGATCACCAGGACCTCGACCCCGGCCGCGGCAGAGCGCCGGCCGAGCTCCGCCATCGCCGCCCGGGTGGCCAGCGCCCCCTCGGCGTCGTCGCTCAGGGCCGGGATGATCGGGAAGCCGTGCGGCGCGACGGCCGCGAAGACGAGGGGCATGGGCTCTCCGAGTCGAGGAGTCGAGGAGTCGAGGAGTCGAGGAGTCGAGGAGTCGAGGAGTCGAGGAGTCGAGGAGTCGAGGAGTCGAGGAGTCGAGGAAGTAACCCCCCTCGGAGTGGCCCTGTCAAGCATCGCTGGCCGGTCTCGGTAGCGGCGGCAAGCCTCGTGCTCGTCCACACTCCATCGGGATCCTCGGGTAGGATGACCCCGAACCGGGAACACGCCCCCCGCTCTTCTCGACTCCTCGACTCCTCGACTCGTCACCGGAGGTGCCCCGTGACCCTCGGCTTCCCCGCCGCCACCGCCGACTCCACCGTGCTCCGCCGCCGCGGCCCGGTGATGGCCCGCCGCGGCGCCATCGCCAGCGCCCACCCGCTCGTCTCGGCCGCCGGCGTCCGGGTCCTCGCCGAGGGAGGCAACGCGGTCGACGCCGCCGTCGCCGCCGCGCTCGTCGCCGCCGTCGTCGTGCCGGCGATGTGCGGTGTCGGCGGCGACATCTTCGCGATCGTCCACCGCCCCGGCGGTGGCGATGACGCCCTGCTCGCCGTCCACGGCAGCGGCGTCGGGCCGGGCGGGGTGTCGGCCGACTGGCTCCGGGAGCACGGCGAAGACAGCCCGGTCGGGCACCGGGTGATGGCCCAGCACGGCCCGCTCTCGCCGGCGGTGCCGGGGTTCGTCGACGGCGCCTTCACCCTCCTGGAGCGGTTCGGTTCCCGCCGCTTCGCCGACCTGGCCGAGCCGGCCATCGGCTACGCCCGCGACGGCTTCCCCCTCTCGCCGGGGGGCGCCGCCGTCATCGCCGAGGCCCGCGACCTCCTCGCCGCCTTCCCCGCCACCGCCGCCGTCTTCCTGCCCGGCGGCCGGCCGCCCCACTCCGGTGACCTGCTCCGCCAGCCGGACCTCGCGCGCTCCATCGGCGAGATCGCCCGCGGCGGCCCCGAGACCCTCTACCGGGGCGAGCTCGGCCGCCGGATCACGGTGGCGCTGGCCGAGGTCGGCGGCGTCCTCTCGGCCGAGGATTTCGCCGGCCACGCGACCGACACCTCGGCGCCGCTGGCGACGACCTACCGCGGCTTCACGGTCTACGAGACCGCCCTCCCGACCCAGGGCTTCGTCGTCCTGGAGGCGCTCAATATCGTCGAGCGGGCCGAGGTCGGCCCCGGGGCCCTGACCTCCGCCGACGGTGTCCACCTCGGCGCCGAGGCGCTCAAGGCCGCCTTCGCCGACCGCAACGCCTACGCCGGGGACCCCCGCCACGTCGAGGTGCCGATCGACGACCTGATCTCCAAGGGGTGGGCGGCCGAGCGGTTCGCCGCGATCGACCCCGCCCGGGCCTCGACCGATGCCCGCGCCGGCGCCCTGTCCGCCGCCCACACCACCTCGCTCTGCTGCGTCGACGGCGACGGCCTGATGATCTCCCTGATCTTCACGCTGTCGGCTGCCTTCGGCAGCGCCGTCGTCGCCGGCGACACCGGCATCCTGCTGACCAACCGGGCGGGCCACTGCTTCAGCCTCGAGGAGGGCAGCCCGAACCTGTTCGCCCCCGGCAAGCGGCCGATGCACACCCTCAACTGCTACCTGGTCGCCGACCCCGAGGGCACCCCGGTGCTGGTCGGCGGCACCCCCGGCGGCGACTACCAGCCGCAGTGGAACCTGCAGACCCTGACCGGCCTGATCGACGGCGGGCTGGACGTCCAGGCGGCGACGGAGCAGCCGCGGTGGCAGGTCTGGCCCTCGACCTACCCGGCCGAGATCGGGCAGCCGATGGAGCTGCGGGTCGAAGACCGGCTGGGCGAGGCGACGATCGCCGCTCTGGAGGCGAAGGGCCACGCCGTCGCCCGCCTGGGGCCGTGGGGCGCTGGCGGCAACGTCCAGGTCATCGCCCGCGACCCGGAGACGGGCGTCCTCGCCGCCGGCTCCGACCCCCACAGCGAGGGGCTGGCGATCGGGGTGTAGCCGGGTCGGGGCGGGCTGGCAGGGCGACGGTGGCTCCGTCGGCAACGCCGCCAGCGGAGGGACCATTGGAGCCGTTGTGCCACGTGCCCAATCGCCGCCCCGGTGATTCGGGGTCGGCTCGGTAGCGCGCGTTCGTCACGCCGGGCGACATCCCGCCTCCCTTGGTAGGATGCCGGTCGGTCATCCATCCGGAGCCGGTTCCGGCC
This sequence comes from uncultured Thermomicrobiales bacterium, assembly GCA_902806345.1. GTDB lineage: Bacteria > Chloroflexota > Chloroflexia > Thermomicrobiales > UBA6265 > CADCWF01. The sequence goes on along the minus strand of CADCWF010000020.1, from coordinate 40,058 downwards.
GGCACACCATAGGAGGTCCGACGTGACAGCTATCGACTGGAGCGTCCTGAGCGGTCCCCGCGTTTCCCGACGGACGCTGGCCAAGGTCGCTAGCGCGAGCGGCGCCGCCGCCTTCGCCGCCAGGCTCGGCGCGGCCGGGGCGGCCGCCGCGCCACGCGTCCGCATCCACGGCGCCCCGGCGCTGCGGCGGCAGGAACCCACCCAAGGCGGCCGGCTGCGCGTCGGCTTCCTGGTTTCGCAGATCGTGACGCTCGATCCCCAACAGCTTGCGCAGGGGGTGGTCGCCGGCTCGATCCTGCCGAGCATCTTCTCCAGCCTCGTCCAGTTCGACCAGGACCTGGGGTTGGTCCCCGACCTCGCCGAGACCTGGGAGGTGACCGAGGACGGGCTCGGCTACACCTTCACCCTGCGCCAGGGGCTGACCTTCCACAACGGCGACACCCTGACCGCGGACGACGTCCGCTACACCTACGAGCGGACGACCAACCCCGACTTCGCCTCGCCCCACGCCAACAAGCTGGCCCTCGTCGACACGCTCGAGACGCCCGACGAGCGGACCGTGAACATCACGCTGAGCGCCCCGTTTGCCCCGTTCCTGGCGGTGGCCTGCACCCGCGGCCCGGGCCGCGCCCTGACGCCGGTGCCGCGGCGGGCGATCGAGGAGCTGGGCGACGAGCAGTTCGGGATCACCCCGGTCGGCTCCGGCCCCTTCGCCATCGTCGCCGAGAGCGTCGAGGTCGGGCGCGGCTTCGAGATGGCCGCGTTCGAGGGCTGGTACGGCGGGCGGCCCTACCTCGACGCGGTCGAGATCCAGCTGATCCCCGAGGCCTCGAGCGCGGCCAGCGCCCTCGAGGCGGGCGACGTCGACGTGATCGACCCGGCGCCGGCGACGCTCTTCGAGCAGCTGTCCGGCAACCCCGACCTGGTCGTGGTCGAGGGGCCGAGCACGTCCTGGCGCGGCGTCGTGATGAACCAGGCCCGACCGCCGTGGGATAACCCCGACGCCCGGATGGCGGTCGCCAAGGCGCTCAACCGCCAGACGTTCGTCGAGACCGCCTTTTTCGGCCTGGCGGCGCCGTCCGTGGGCGCCATCGCCCCGGCCTTCGGCTGGGCCTACCTGCCGCCGGAGGAGGTCGAGGACCCGCAGGCGTACAACCTCGAGGAGGCCAGGGCGCTGGCCGAACAGGCCGGCATCGTCGGCGCCCGCCCGGTCATCATCTCCTCCGAGGAGATCGGGCAGCGGCCGACTGAGGTGCTGCGGACCCAGCTCGCCGAACTGGGGCTCGACCCCCAGGTCGACTTCCAGCAGGCGTCGACCTTCAACGAGCGCTGGCAGGCGGGCGACTACGACATGTTCCTCCACGGCAGCGTCGTCGACGCCGACCCGGACGACGGCCACTGGAACATCTTCTATTCCGAAGGCCCCTGGAACACCTTCGGCTACAAGAGCGAGGAGGCCGACCGGCTGCTCGTCGCCAGCCGCGAGACCGCCGACCAGGAGGAGCGGGCACGCCTCTTCCAGGAGCTCCAAGGGGTGCTCCAGCGGGATGTCGCGGCGGCCTTCGCCTACCATCCCCTGGACCTGGTCGCGATGTCGGCGGCGGTGTCCGGCCTGCCGACGATCCCCGAGCAGCGCTACTACGAGAAGGTCTCGCTCGAGGACTAGCCCGCCCCACTCGGTCCGGAGACGCGATGCCGTCCTCGGGACGGGTGACGGGGCCGCCGCGACCCCACCCGATCGGTACCGGCGGCCCCGGGCATGGCCGCCCGCTCCCTGCTTTGGTGGTACCATGCGCCGATCTCCTTTGTGCGGTACCCACCGCCGTTCGGGAACAAACGCCGTCGCTTGATGTCGCGCCGTCCCACCCGGACCATCCGACCACCCAACCATCCCTTCGAGCCGGGGAACCGGCTCCCCCCTCGTTCCCCAACGACCGTTTCGCCCCCCAGGTCGGGGGGCGCGGAGGAAGGTCAACCGGGAGGAGCGATCGATGGCAGGGATCGATTGGAGCGTCTTGAGCGGCCCCTACGTCTCACGCCGGACCCTGCTCAACCTGGCGGCGGCATCTGGCGCGGCCGGCTTCGCCGGGTGGTTGACGGCCCACGACCGCGCGCTGGCCGCGCCGCGGCAGGCGGTTCGGGCGAGCCTCCAGGAGGCGAAGCAAGGCGGCACGCTGCGCCTCGGGTTCGGGCTCGGCCAGATCCCGACCCTCGATCCCGCCCAGGTCACCCTCGGCATCGTCGCCGGCGAACTCCTCGCCAACATCTTTTCGGGCCTGGTCCAGTTCGACGAGCAACTCGGCCTGAAGCCGGATCTCGCCGAGACCTGGGAGGTCAGCCCGGACGGCCTCCAGTACACCTTCAGGTTGCGGCCCGGGCTGACCTTCCACAACGGCGCCCCGCTCACCTCCGAGGATGTCGTCTACACCTACGAGCGTACGATCAACCCCGACTTCGCCTCGTCCCAGGCCAACAAGCTGGCGCTGATCACCGACATCGCGGCACCCGATCCGCAAACGGTGACCCTCACCCAGAGCGCCCCCTACGCCCCCTTCCTGGCGACGGCCTGCAGCCGCGGCCCCGGCCGGGCGCTGACCCCGGTGCCGCGCAGCGCGGTCGAGGAGCTGGGCGACGAGCAGTTCGGCCTGACGCCCGTCGGCAGTGGCCCGTTCCGGATCCTGCCGGAGACGGCCGAGGTCGGCCGCGGCTTCGAGATGGAGGCGTTCGAGGGGTGGTACGCCGGTCGGCCCCTGCTCGACAAGGTGGTCGTCGAGCTGATCGCCGAGGAGTCCAGCCGGGTCAGCGCCCTGGAAGCCGGCGACCTCGACATGCTCGACATCGTGCCGCCGATCGGTCTGGAGCAGATCCAGCAGAACGGCGACCTGACGGTGGTCGAGGCCGCGGGCACCAACTGGATCGGGCTGGCGATGAACCAGGCCCGGTCGCCGTGGGACAACCCCGACGCCCGGATGGCGGTCGCCAAGGCGATCGACCGCCAGGACTTCATCGACAAGGCGCTGCTCGGCCTCGCGATCCCCAGCGTCGGCCCGATCGCGCCTGCCTTCGCCTGGGTGTACCGCCCCCCGGCCGAGGCCGACGATCCCCAGGCATTCGACCTCGAGGCGGCCCGGGCCCTGGCCGAGGGGGCCGGGCTGAGCGGCGTCAAGCCGGTCTTCATCTCCAGCTCCGACGAGCCCCGTCTGGCCCAGGTGCTGCGCGGCCTGCTCCTGGAGATCGGGCTGGACCTCCAGATCGAGCAGGCCCAGACGGCCGCCTACAACGAGCGGCGGACGGCCGGCGACTACGACATGACGATCCTCGGCAGCGTCGTCGACGCCGACCCCGACGACGGGGTCTGGAACTACTTCCACGCCGACGGACCCTCGAACTCCTACGCCTACAACAACCCGCGGGCCAACGAACTGGCGGACGGCCAGCGGCGGACGTCCGACCAGGCGGAGCGGGCGGGCCTGCTGCAGGAGCTGCAAACCCTCGTTGCCCAGGACGCCGTCTACGCGTTCCTCTACCACGAGCCGGACCGGACCGCGTTTTACGGCTATGTTCAGGGCTATGTCCCCATCCCGGAGCAGCGTTACCTGGAAACGCTCTGGCTCGACCAGTAGCCCCGTCACCCCCGGGTCCGTCCGGTGCGGAGCGCGCCGAGGGCGGACGGGCAGCGTCAAGGAGAATCGCGCGATGACGACCGTCGATTGGAGCGTCTTGAGCGGTCCTCGGGTCTCGCGGCGGACGTTGATCGGGCTCGCCGCGGCGACGGGCGCGGTGGGCTTTGCCGGCCGCCTCGCCGCCACCGCCGCCGCGCCACGGGCCGTGCTCGGCACCATCCAGGACCAGCCGAAGCAGGGCGGCACGCTGCGGCTCGGCTTCGGCATCAGCCAGATCCCGACCCTCGATCCCGCCCAGGAAACGACGGGGATCGTCGCCGGCGAGCTGCTCGGCAACCTGTTCTCCAGCTTGGTGCAGTTCGACGAGCAGCTCGGGCTGAAGCCGGACCTCGCCGAAACCTGGCAGGTCAGCGAGGACGGTCTCCACTACACCTTCACCCTGCGCGAGGGGCTGACCTTCCACAACGGAGACACCCTGACCTCGGAGGACGTCCGCTACACCTACGAGCGGACCAGCAACCCCGACTTCGCCTCGCCCCACGCCAACAAGCTGGCCTTCATCACCGACGTGGCAACGCCGGACGAGCGCACCGTCGCGATCACGCTCGGTACCCCCTACGCGCCCTTCCTCTCGACCGCGTGCAGCCGCGGCCCCGGCCGTGCCCTCACCCCGGTGCCGCGGCGTCCGATCGAGGAGATGGGTGACCAACAGTTCGGCCTCACCCCGGTCGGTTCGGGGCCGTTCATGCTCGTGCCGGAAACGGCCAACACCGGCGGCGAAGGCTTCGAGATGATCGCCTTCGAGGGGTGGTACGGCGGCCGGCCGTTGCTCGACAAGATCGTCGTCCAGATCATCCCCGAGCCGTCGAGTCGCCTCAGCGCCCTGGAAGCGGGCGATGTCGACATGCTCGACATCGTGCCGCCCACCGGCTCTGCGCAGCTCGCGCAGAACCCGGACCTGACCCTCGTCGACGCCCCGGGCACCAACTGGTGGGGAGTGAGCTTCAACCGCGCCCGGGCGCCGTGGGACAACCCCGACGCGCGCATGGCCGTCGCCAAGGCGGTCGATCGACAGGCCCTGATCGACACGGCCTTTTTCGGCCTTGGCGTGCCGAGCGTCGGCCCGATCGCGCCGGCCTTCGGGTGGGCTTACGTGCCGCCGGAAGAAGTCGAAACGCCCCAGGCGTTCGACCTCGCCGCGGCCAAGGCGCTGGCCGAACGGGCCGGCTTGACGGGCGCCAAGAGTTCCCTCCTGGCGTCGGAGGACGACCGCCCGCACCAGGTCCTCCGGAACATCCTGGCCGAAATCGGGCTCGATCTGACGATCGACAAGGTCCAGACCGCCACCTACTTCGAGCGGCGCGACGCGGGCGACTACGACACGATGATCACCGGCAGCGTCGTCGACGCCGACCCCGACGACGGCCACTTCAACTTCTTCCACTCCGAGGGCCCCTGGAACACGTACGGCTACGTCAGCGAGGAGGCCGACCGGCTGATCGAGGCGACGCGCGAGGCGACGGACCCGACGGAGCGGGCCAAGCTCTTCCGGGAACTCCAAACCCTGCTCCAGGCCGAGGTGCCGTTCGCCTTCCTGTTCCACCAGCCCGACCAGACCGCCTTCCATACCGACGTCCAGGGGTACGTCCCGATCCCGGAGATGCGGTACCTCGAAACGGTCTGGCTCGACCGATAGCCCGATCGCCCAAGGGGGGTGCGCGATGACGACCATGGACTGGAGCCGCCTCAGTGGTCCCCGCGTTTCCCGGAGGACCCTGCTGGAGATCGCCGCGGCGACGGGCGCCCTGGGGCTAGCCGGTCGAGGCACGGCGGCCGCCCCGCGAGCCCTGGCGCGTTCGGCCCAAGCCGAGCCGCGGCGAGGCGGCACGCTGCGGCTCGGCTACGGGCTCAGCCAGATCCCGACCCTCGACCCGGCCCAGGTCAACCTCGGCATCGTCGCCGGCGAGCTCATCCCCAACATCTTCTCCGGCCTCGTCCAGTTCGACGCCGAGCTCGCCCTGGTTCCCGACCTGGCGGAAACGTGGGAGGTCGGCGAGGACGGGCTGACCTACACCTTCGTGCTGCGCGACGGGCTCACCTTCCACAACGGCGACCCGCTCAGGGCCGGCGATGTCGTCTACACCTACGAGCGCACCACCAACCCTGACTTCGCCTCGCCCCACGCCAACAAGCTCGAATCCGTTTCGTCCATCGAGGCCCCCGACGACCGGACGGTCGAGCTCACCCTCACCACGCCGTTCGCCCCGTTCCTCGCCGTGGCCTGCAGCCGGGGACCCGGCCGGGCGCTGACGCCGGTGCCGCGGCGGGCGGTCGAGGAACTGGGGGACGACCGCTTCGGGATCACCCCGGTCGGCTCCGGGCCGTTCCGGGTCGTGCCCGAGGGAGCGGATCTGAGCTCCGGCTTCGTGCTGGAGGCCTTCGACGGGTGGTACGGCGGGCGGCCGTTCCTCGACAGGATCGAGGTCACCCTGATCGCCGAGCCGTCGAGCCGGATCAGTGCGCTGGAAGCCGGCGACGTCGACATGCTCGACATCGTGCCCGCGGTCGGGGTCGCTCAGTTGGAAGGCAATTCCGACGTCACCCTCGTCGAGGCCCCCGGCACCAACTGGATCGGGCTGGGCATGAACATGGCCCGCCCGCCGTGGGACGCGGTGGACGCCCGGATGGCGGTCGCCAAGGCGATCGACCGCGAGGACCTGATCGAGCGGGCGCTCTTCGGGCGCGCCGCTCCCGCCATCGGCGCCATTCCCCCGGCGTTCGCCTGGGCCTACGTCCCGCCGGAGGAGACCACGACACCGCAGAGTTACGACCTCGAGGCGGCCAAGGCTTTGGCCGAAACGGCCGGTCTCGTCGGTCTCACGCCGACGATCCTGGCCACGGTCGACAACCCGCGGCCGGCCGAGGTGCTGCGGACCCAGCTCCAGGACCTCGGGCTCGACGTCCAGGTCGAGCAGCTCCAGGCCGCGGCTTGGAACGAACGCTGGCTGGCGGGCGACTTCGATTGGGTCGTCAACGGCAGCGTCGTCGACGCCGACCCGGACGACGGCCACTGGAACTTCTTCTTCTCCGAAGGTCCGTGGAACAGCCAGGGGTACACGAGCGACCGGGCCGACGAGCTCCTCCGGGCCGCCCGCGCCGATCCCGAACCCGAGGTTCGCGCCCGACACTACCAGGAGCTCCAGTCGCTGCTCCAGCAGGACGTGGCCTACGCGTTCCTGTACCACACCGTCGACATCACCGGCTTCCACCCCGACGTCCAGGGCTACGTCCCCATCCCGGAGATGCGCTACCTGGAATCCGTCTGGCTCGACCGGTAGCCGCCGGTCGACCACCCGTCGTTGCGCGGCGTCCCCGAGGCGGGGGCGCCGCCAGGGAGGAGCGAGGGCACCGTGACCCAGTACGTCCTCCGCCGGCTGATCCATTCCGTCTTCATCATCTGGGGGTGCGCCACCCTCGTCTTCTTCCTGCTGCGCCTGATCCCCGGCGACCCGGTCATCCAGATGCTCGGCCCGGAGTACACCCCCGAGGCGGCCGAGGCGCTGCGGCGCAAGCTGGGCCTCGACGAGCCGCTCCAGGTCCAGTACGTGCGCTGGTTCGGCAACATCCTGCGGGGCGACCTCGGCGGTTCGATCGCCTCCGGCGAGACGGTGACCGGGGCGATCGCGACCGGCCTGCCGAAGACGCTCAGTCTGGCCGCCCTCTCCTTCCTGATCGCGATCGTCATCGCCGTCCCGGCCGGCGTCGCGGCGGCGCTGAAGCGCAACACGATCGTCGACTACGCGGCCAGCGTCGTCGCCTTCGTCGGGGTCAGCATGCCGAGCTTCTGGTTCGGCATCATCCTGATCCTCGTCTTCGCCGTCTGGCTCGGCTGGCTGCCGGCAACCGGCTACGCCGAGTTGACCGACGACGGGTTCGTCGAGTGGCTGCGGCGGCTGATCCTGCCCAGCCTGGCCATCGGTGCCGGCTACGCCGCCATCCTGATGCGCTTCGTCCGGGCTGGGCTGCTCGAGGTCCTCGGCAGCGACTACGTGCGGACCGCCCGCGCCAAGGGCGCCCGCGAGCGCACCGTCATCGTCCGCCACGCGCTGCGGAACGCCCTGATCCCGGTGGTCACGATCGCCGGCATCCAGTTGGCCCTCCTGCTCAGCGGCGCCGTCGTGGTCGAGACGGTCTTCTCGATCCGGGGCATCGGCCGCATCCTCGTCGGTGCCATCTTCGACCGCGACTACCCGATGGTGCAGGGGGTGATCCTCCTGGTGGCGGTCATCTTCGTCCTCGCCAACCTCGTCGTCGACATCGTCTACACGTTCCTCGACCCGAGGATCCACTATGGCTAGGGTTGTTTCGGCACCCGCGGTCGAAGGCGTCTCCCCGGTCGGCCAGGCCGGCGTCGGCCCCCCGGCCGATCTGCCGGTCGGGTCCCCGTCCGGCGGCAGCCGGTTCTGGCGCCGCCTCCGCCGGGAGCGCAAGGCGTTCGTCGGGCTGGTCCTGATCGCCCTGCTGGCGGTCGTCGCCGTCATCGGGCCCGCCGTCGCGCCGCACCACCCCGATGCGGACGACTTCGGCATCCTCGAGCCGCCGAGCCTGGCCCACCCGATGGGGACCGACTCGTTCGGCCGCGACCTGTTCAGCCGGATGATCATCGGCACCCGGGTCTCGTTCAGCGTCGGGATCGTCGCCGCCGCCGCGGCCCTGGTCGTCGGCGGCCTGCTCGGCCTCCTGGCCGGGTACTACGGGCGCTGGGTGGACAGCCTGATCTCGCGGGCGATCGACCTGCTGTGGGCGTTCCCGGTGATCATCCTGGCGGTCGGCTTGGTGGCCGTCTTCGGCGCCGGCTTCCGCAACGTCACCCTCGCCATCGCCGTCGCCTACCTGGACGACTTCGCCCGGATCGTCCGGGCCGAGACGCTCGGGCTGCGGGAGCAGGACTTCACGCTGGCGGCGCGCGCGCTCGGCGCGACCGATCGCCGGATCATGGGCCGCCACATCCTGCCGAACATGGTCGCCCCGCTCATCGTCCAGGCGACCTTCGCCGTCGGCCTCGGCATCCTCTCGGAGTCGACCCTGACCTTCCTCGGCCTGGGGGTCAACCCGGCGACGCCGACCTGGGGGCTGGCGCTGAACGAGGGGCGCGACTTCGTCCGCCAGGCGTGGTGGATCAGCGTCTTCCCCGGCCTCGCCATCGTCCTGACGGTGATGAGCCTGAACCTCTTCGGTGACGGCCTGCGCGACGCGCTGGACGTGAAGGGCGTAGCGGAGCGGGCGTAGCGCCGGATTGCGTTTGTTTGGCGCAGACGTGCCTTGAACGGTGCCCCTAGAGATGCGGGGCGGTTCGGGTGAGATCGAAGCTGTCATCAAGATCGCCCCGGTCCGAGGCCCAGCTGCCGGATCTGCTGCGGTGGGGCCGAGCGCTCGGGCGTCGCGCATGAAGCACGAAACCGGTGGAGCGGCTGCAAACGGTTGCTGGTATCGTCCCCGACACCGTCGCGGTCATCCGACGGATGGTGATGCTGGTGGCCGAGCAGCACGGCACGTGGCAGGTCGGCAGCTTCGAGGCCTGCGGGTGGTCCTCGGCCCCCTGCTCCCGACGTCGGTGAGGTCGTCCGCCAGGCTGGAGGTCGAACGGACCGTGACCGGGTGGCGGGCGATCCGTCCGTATAGCGCGAAAGGAAGCCGACGATGCTGACGACGCGCTTCACGGAACTGGTCGGTTGCACGGTCCCGATCCAGCAGGCGCCGATCGGCGGCTGCGCAACCCCGCGGCTGGCGGCGGCCGTCGCCGAGGCAGGGGGGCTCGGGATGGTCGCGGTGACCGGTGACCCGCCGGAGATCGTCGCTGCGCAACTGGACCAGGCGCGCCGGCAGACCGTTGGTCCGATCGGGGCCAACCTCTTCGTGTCCGTGGCCGACCCCGCCATCGTCCGGGAGGGCGTAGCAGCGGCGGCGGAGCGGGCGCGGGTCGTCGACTTCTTCTACGCCGACCCCGACCCCACGCTGGTCGCGATCGCCCACGCGGGCGGCGCGCTGGCGTGCTGGCAGGTCGGCTCGGCCGAGGAGGCCCGCGCCGCGGTCGGCGCCGGCTGCGACTTCGTGATCGCCCAGGGGTTCGGGGCCGGCGGCCACGTCCGCGGGCGGGTCGGGTTGTTGGCCCTGCTCGACGCGGTCCTCGCCGCCGTCGACGTGCCGGTGCTGGCGGCCGGGGGCGTCGGCTCGGGGCGGGCGATGGCGGCGGCGCTGGCCGCCGGGGCGGACGGCGTCCGGGTCGGCACCCGCTTCGTCGCCGCGGAGGAGGCGGAGGCGCACCCCGCCTACGTCGCGGCGCTGATCGCCGCCGGGCCCGAGGACACCGCCTACGGCGACACGTTCGCGCTCGACCACCCGGGCCTTCCCCACCGCGCGCTGCGCTCGTCCGTCGAGGCAGTCACCGCCTTCCAGGGCGAGGTCGTCGGCGAGCGATTCCGGCCCCCTTACGGCGACCGGGTACCCGTCCACCGGTTCGAGAAGATGGTCCCCACACGCCACGCGAGCGGAGCCATCGAAGCCATGCCGCTCTGGGCCGGCGAGTCAGTCGGCGGGGTGACCCGGGTGCAGCCGGCGGCCGAAATCGTGCACGAACTGGCCAACGATGCGGAGCGGTTGCTGCGGCGTTGGACGAGCGCGTAGCATCCCAAGGCCAGTACTTGCGGTGGAGTCGAACCGGGTCCGCCGGCAACGGCACCATGACGACGAGGAACAGCGCCACCTATTTGCCCACCCACCGGGACGATCGCCCTCCCCAGCGGAGGGTACCCGTGGAGCGCGACGAAACTGGGGGTGAGGGCTGACCAGCCGCCCAAATCACTTCAGCAGCTAACGTCTCGCCGCTAGCCCTCTGTCCCCTATCAGCACAGACCTAGTCGCCCTCCACCCGTGGCCCCGCCCGCGTCTCCCGCACCAGCAGCGCCAGGGTGAGCGACGCCGCGACGCCGACCGCGGCCAGCGCCCAGGCGCCGCCGACGAGGCCGAACGCCGCGGCGATCCAGCCGACCGAGACCGGACCGAGGACGGCGCCGAGGTCGCCGATCAGGCGCCAGACGCCGAGGAACTCGCCGGTGGCGCCGGGCGGGGCGAGGTCGGCGCCGAGGGTCATCATGGCGCCGGAGCCGAGGCCGTTGCCGAGCCCGATCACGACCGAGGCGAGCAGCAGGCCGTTGAGATCTCGCGCCAGGGGGATCAACCCGACCCCGACCGCCATCACGGCGAAGCTCGGCACCGAGGCGGTCTTGCGGCCGAAGCGATCCATCAGCCAGCCGGCCGGGACGAACATCGCGACGTCGACGAGGGCGCCGACGGTCATCACCAGTCCGATCCGACCGGGGTCCAGTCCCAGCCGGTCGGCACCGTAGAGGGGGATGATCAGGTAGCGGCCGGCGCGGATCATCTGGGCCAGGGTCTGGGCCACCGCCGCCGCCCCCAGGTCCCGCCCGCTGGACCTGACCGCCGCCGCGACCAAGCCCCAGCGAACGCCCCGCGGTGCGGCGGCCGTCCGCGGCGCGGCCTCGATCAGGACGACGGAAACCGCCAGGGCCGCCCCGGCCAGCGCCGCCGAGAGGAGGAACGAGGCGTCCAGTCCGAGGCGGCCGGCAACCAGGCCGCCCAGCGCCGGGCCGGCGAAGACGCCGATCCGGTTGATCCCGCCGAAGACCGACAGGGCCTGGCCGCGCTGCCCGACAGGCACCGTCTCGGTCAGGAAGGCGTGGCGGGAGAGCGCCCAGAGGGCGGTGCCGACCCCCGCCAGCAGCCGGGCGACGATGACCGTCGGGAAGGTGTCGGTCAGCGCCAGGACGAGGGTGCTGGCGGCGACCAGCCCGGACCCGCCGACCATCGCCGGCCGCAGCCCGATCCGGACCAGCAGGGCGCCTGCTGGGACGTCCGTCAGCAGGGTGCCCAGGGCCGCCGCCCCGACCGCCAGGCTGACCAGTTGGTACCCCACCCCGAAGCCGTCGGCGTAGAGCGGCAGCGTCGCCAGCAGCAGCCCCTGGCTGAAGGCCAGGAGCGCGGTCGGCAGGTAGACGGCGGCGAGCGGCGCGGGTTGGCCCATAGGGCCAGCAGGGTAGCGTCAACCGCCCCCCGCCGCGACCGGGAGGAGCCGGCAGCAGCGGTGCCGGTCCCGGAGATCTCGTCGTGGGAGAGGCACCGTCGAGCCTCGGCCGGCCGCTAGGGTGCGGCGGCCGGCGGGGGCTCGTCGTCCGTCTCGTGGACGAAGCCCGGTCCTCCGAGGAACATGCCGCCGTCCACGTTGACGCACAGACCCGCCGCGTAGACGTACGCCGCGGTCGTCGCTTCGGCGGGGCGGCGCGTGACAAGGGGGATCGGGGTGTGGCCGTGGACGATTTGCCGCCCGCCGTAGCGGGCCAGGAACCGGGCCGCGGGCGCGGGGTTGCCGGACGCGGCGAACGCGTGCCGCTGCGTGAAGCGGTCGAGCAGGAGGTACCACGCCTCCGGGTCGTCGCCCGCGAGGATCTCCCGGAATCCGGCGTTCACCTCGGCCGCGGTTCCGCCGTAGCCCCGGTAGAACTCGGCGTCGGCGTGGACGTAGAGCCCGTCGCCGTGGCGCTCCATCGCCGGCAGCGCCAGCAGCCAGGCCAGGTGCCGGTCGCGGAGGCGGGTCAGGTCCGCGTCCCGGCCGCCGTTCTGCTTCCAGGCCCGGAGGAAGGGAGGAGTGCCGAAGCGGTGGGCGGCGAGGATGAGCGCCTCGTGGTTCCCGAGCAACGCGTGGACCCGGCCGCCGGCATCGCCCGCCTCCTCCTGCAGCCGCATGACGTGATCGACGACGCCGATCCCGTCCTCGCCCCGGTCGAAGAAGTCGCCGACGAAGAGCAGCCGCGCCTCACCGGCCGCCCACCGGCCGTCCTCGCCGACGAGCCCGGCGCGCCGCAGGAGCCGGGTCAGCTTGCCGAGTTGACCGTGGATGTCGCCGATCACGTACATGTCCTTCGCCTCTCGGTTCCCCCGGCGGGCACGACGAACCCGAGCGGTTCGTCGACGGCAACTCGGCGAAATGGCCGGCCTGGGTGCCGGGCGGTCGGCTTGTGCCCCCGAGGTCCGGCCACGCGCCGCCCGTCCCTTCCTCGAATCGTGCGCGACGCACCGGCGGGGCGGGATCGTTCCCCCATGCGGCGGGCGTCGCGGCGGCCGACACGGACCGGGCCGGTGACGCGGCCTCGGGGCCTGGTCGGCGGAAGCCGGGTCGCTACCGAAGGCTATACTTTGGGAACCGCCGCGCGCCGCGGTGGCCCTTCGATCGAGCCGCGGCGGCGCCGGCCTTCCCCTTACCGCCCTCCCTCGAGCGACTGGCGCGGCGACCGCCCGCCACCACCAAGGAAACCCAATGATCCTCAAGTTCTTCCGCCGCAAGTCCGCGCCCGATGCCCAGCTCGAGCAAGGACTCGAAAAGACGCGGCGCGGCGTCTTCCTCGAGATCACCCGCCTCTTCGACCGCGGCGTCCTCGACGACGACCTCTACGAGGAGCTGGAGATGCTCCTCATCCAGGCCGACGTCGGCTGGGACGTCTCCCAGAAGCTCGTCGCCGAGCTGCGCCGGCGGGTCGAGCGCGACCGCCTCGTCGACCCCCTGGCCGCCCGCGAGATCCTGCGGGAGGAGATGATCCAGCTCCTCGAAGGGTCGATGCGCAACCGGACGGTGAAGATCCTCCAGCGCGGCGTTCCCTTCGTGATCATGGTCGTCGGGGTCAACGGCGTCGGCAAGACGACCAGCATCGCCAAGCTGGCCGCCTACCACCAGGGGTTCGGCCGCTCGGTAATGGTCGCGGCCGGCGATACCTTCCGCGCCGCCGCGATCGACCAGTTGACGGTCTGGGGCGAGCGGCTGGGGGTGCCAGTGATCGCCCACGCCCAGGGCGGCGACCCCGGCGCCGTCGTCTTCGACGCGATGCGGGCCGCTCACGCCCGCAACGCCGACGTCCTGATCCTCGACACCGCCGGCCGCCTCCACACCAAGCACAACCTGATGGCCGAGTTGGGCAAGCTGCGCGGCATCGTCCAGAAGTCGGTGCCGGACGCGCCCCAGGAGACGATCCTCGTCATCGACGCCACGACCGGCCAGAACGGCCTGGTCCAGGCCAAGGAGTTCTCGGCCTCGGTGGCGATCACCGACATCCTGATCGCCAAGCTGGACGGCACCGCCAAGGGCGGCATCGCCTTCGCCGTCGCCAAGGAACTGGGCACCCCGATCAGCTACGTCGGCACCGGCGAGAAGGCGACGGACCTGGCGGAGTTCCGGCCGGAAACGTACGTGGATTCGCTGTTCTTCGGGCAGGGGGAAGGGTTCTGACGGGGTCATGGGGTGGTCGGGTGATGGGGTGATGGGGAACGGACGGTGAAGGTCGCTTCGCGGTTGGGTGGCTAGGTGATGAGGGGCGGACGGTGAGCGTGCGGGGGTTCCGAGATCTGCGGGTCTAGCACTCGGCGATGGACCTGGCCGTCGGTGTCTACGAGTTGAGTCGCCGGCTTCCGAAGCACGAGACATACGGGCTCGCCGGTCAACTCCAACGAGCCGCCGTCTCCGTTCGCGCCAACATCGCCGAGGGCCACACCCGTCATGGCCTCGCCGAATACCTGCACTTCGTCTCGATCGCCCGTGCGTCCTTGGCCGAGGTCGAAACGTACCTGGAGCTCATCCCCCGACTCGGCTACGTCGCCCAGGACGAGACCCGCCAACTCCTCGATCTCGCCGCCTCCGTCAGCCGCCAACTCGTCGCTCTCCGCGATGGATTATCCTCGACCCGCACGGGTGGCAAACCCGCATAACAACCCCGACGACCCCGTCCCCCATCACCCGATCACCCCAAGACCCCACGACCCAGGAGCCCGCCATGTTCGAATCCCTCACCGACCGCCTCAACGAAACCTTCGCCCGCCTCAACCGCAAGGGCCGCCTGACCGAGGCCGACGTCGACGAGGCGATGCGCGAAGTCCGCCGCGCCCTGCTCGAGGCGGATGTCAACTTCAAGGTCGCCAAGGAGTTCGTCGGGGCGGTGCGCGAGCGCGCCGTCGGCCAGGACGTGCTCCGCTCGCTGACCCCCGCCCAAACCGTGATCGGGATCGCCAACGAGGAGCTGGTCCGGGTCCTCGGCGAGGAGCCGGAGGGTCTGAAGGCGCCCGACAAGCCGCCTCAGATCCTGATGCTGGTCGGCCTCCAGGGCTCCGGCAAGACGACCCACGCCGCCAAGCTCGCGCTCCACCTCCGCAAGCAGGGGCGCAACCCGCTGCTCGTCGCCGCCGACGTCTACCGCCCGGCCGCGATCAACCAGCTCCAGGCGCTCGGCAAGCAGGTCGGGATCACCGTCTACGAGGAGGGCACGGGCGCCAACCCGGTGAGCATCGCCGCCAACGCCCTCCGCTGGGCCCAGGACCGCGGCCACAACCCGGTCATCGTCGACACCGCCGGCCGCCTCCAGATCGACGAGCGGCTGATGCAGGAGCTGGTCGACATCCGGGACCGGGTCCGGCCGACCGAGATCCTGCTCGTCGCCGACGCGATGACCGGCCAGGAGGCGGTCGGCGTCGCCCAGGCCTTCCACGACCAGGTCGGCGCCTCGGGGCTGATCCTGACCAAGATGGACGGCGACGCCCGCGGCGGCGCCGCGCTCTCGATCCGGGCCGTCACCGGGGTGCCGATCAAGTTCATCGGCACCGGCGAGAAGCTGGACGCCCTGGAGCCGTTCTACCCTTCCCGCCTCGCCGGACGGATCCTCGGCATGGGCGACATCCTCTCCCTGGTCGAGCGGGCCCAGGAGCAGCTGGACGGCGACGAGGACCCGACCAAACTCCAGGAGCGGATGCTGAAGGGCAACTTCAACCTGGAGGATTTCCTGGACCAGCTCCAGAAGATCAAGAAGATGGGGCCGCTCACCCAACTGCTCGACATGATCCCCGGCCTCGGCGCCCAGATGCGCCAGGCCAAGGCCCAGATCTCGGACGACGACTACAAGCACATCGAGGCGATCATCTACTCGATGACCCCCGACGAG
This sequence comes from uncultured Thermomicrobiales bacterium, assembly GCA_902806345.1. Taxonomy (GTDB): domain Bacteria; phylum Chloroflexota; class Chloroflexia; order Thermomicrobiales; family UBA6265; genus CADCWF01. The sequence goes on along the minus strand of CADCWF010000020.1, from coordinate 24,382 downwards.
CGGCGCAACCCGGACGTGATCGGCAAGCGGCGGACGGCCCGCATCGCCAGAGGCTCCGGCCGCACGCCGCAGGAGGTCAAGGCGCTCCTCAAGCAGTTCGAGGAGATGCAGAAGATGATGGGCCAGCTCGGCAAGATGGCCAAGAAGGGCAAGATGCCGCCCGGTCTCGGCGGCCCGGGCGGCGGCGGCTTCCCGGGGCTGCCGCTGCGGTAGCCGGAGCCCCCGCCGCCGCACCGCCGAGCACCACGCCGGCCCGCCGCCCGATCAGCCCAACCAGATCCCGCCGGCGGCAGCGGCGGCCCACGACGCGAGCGTCAGCACGGCGCCCCGGACCCGGGCGCCCGATCGCCGCCGACCCGGCCCGCCGGCCGCCGAGGCGGCGGCGAGCCCGTACACGGCCTGCATCCTGGTGAGCCCGTCGATCGCGGTGTACGGCAGCATCCTCGGGTCCCCTTTCCGACGACCCCGCGCCCGATGACGCACCCGGCCGCCGCTCACGGGTAAGACGCTTCGACCCGCCCGCCGTGAGTCGTCGTCGGCCGGTCCGGATTGCCCCTCCGGCCGTTCGCCCGTGCCGCTCGGGGCGGGGCGCCCGCTCCGCCTACCTGACGACCCGGAACCGTAGGTGCGTCACCCCGTCGCCCGGGATCACCGCGGTCCGCTCCAGCGCCACCGGCCCGATGCCGAGGTGGTCGAACAACCGGACCCCGCCACCGAGCAGGACTGGCACAAGCTCGACCTGGATTTCGTCGAGCAGCCCGGCCCGGAGGCACTGCTGGACGATGCTGGCCGCCCCGACGCCGACGTTCTTCTCCCCGGCGACCGCCCTGGCCAGCTCGACTGCGCGCTCGACCCCGTCCGTGACGAAGGTGAACGGCGCGTCCCGCCCGACCCACTCCGGGGGGACGGCGTGGGTGACGACGAAGACCGGGACGTCGAGCGGGTGGCGGCCGCCCCACCCCTTGGCGATGTCGAACGTCCGCCTCCCGGTGACCAAGGCGCCGCAGGCCGGGTAGGTCTCCCGCAGCATCGCGGCGCTGGCCGGCGAGACGTTAAAGGTCATCCCGCCGCTCGGCACCACGTACTCTGTGTCGCCGCCGGCGTACCACGCGAAGAGCCGCTCGCCCCCGTCGCCGAGGGGGTTGGCGGGGCCGTCGTTCGGCCCGGCGATGAACCCGTCCAGCGACACCGTCAGCGACGTGCCGACCATCCCCATGGCCAAGCCTCCGTTCCCCCCCGCCGGGCCGACTCCGGCGCGGCGAAGCCGACGAGCCGCAAGCCGCGGCGTCAAGCGCCGGCAGGGCGCTCCTGGACGGCCCAGCCGTTGCCGTCGGGGTCGTTGAAGTGGACGAACGAGTTCCAGGGGCCGCCCCGCCCGTCGACCCACTCGCCCCCCTCCATGTGGCGAACGGGGGTGGCCGCGACGCCGCGCCCGACCAGCTCGGCCCGGGCCGCGTCGACGTCATCGACCACGAGCAGCAACCCCTGGAGCGACCCCGGCGGCGGGCCGGCGATCCCGGTGTTCAGGTGGATGGAGCAACTCGACCCAGGTGGGGTCAGCTGAACCAGGCGCGTCCCGTTACCGATGGGTACGTCAAGGTCGACCGCGAACCCCGCCTGCTCGCCGTAGAACCGCTTCGCCCGGTCCACGTCCGCGACGGGGACCGTCACCGCCTCCAACTTCCACTCCATGGCCGTGCCACCTCCTCCATCCGGTTGCCGATCGTCGCCGGGCCGTCTCCCGCGTGAATCGTCGGTCGGAGGCGCGCCGAATCGACAACCGCCTCCTCCGGTCGTCCGGTGAACCGGAGGAGGCGGTGCGGGGTCAGCCGGGCGGGGCGAGCCCGGCGAGGAGGGCGTCCAGCCGTTCGTACCCCTCGCGGACCCCGGCCTCCATCCCGGACGCGACCATCGCGTCCCGGTCCGCCACCGACTGGTAGACGGCGTTGGAGGTCACCAAGGTCCGGCCGTCGCGTTCCTCGAACGTGAGCGTTTCCAGGGAGACGTGGCCCGGCGCTCCGTCGAACTCGAAGGTCTGGACGATGCCCGCCTCGGGTGAGGGCGGGCCGTGGAAGACCCCGTGGAAGCCGTACTCGGCGCCTTCGGCGTCCCGGTGCGCATAGCGCCAGGTGCCGCCGTCGCGGAGTTCCATCCGCTCGACCGTCACGGTCATCCCCTGCGGCCCCAGCCACCGCGCGAGCAGCGTCGGCTCGGTGTGGGCGCGGAACACCAGCGCGGGCGCCGCCGCGAACCCGCGAGTGATCAGGATCTGGTGGCTCCCCGGCACCGCGACGATCTCGGTCCGCCCCACGGATGACTCCTCTCACGAACGGCGCTTGCCCGATCGCCCCGGCTCGGCAGGCGCGAGGCGAGTCATCCCCGGTGGCGCGGTCCCGGCGGCGGCCGCCACGACTCCGGGCATCACGCCGGGCCGCCCATCGATGCCCGACCAAGGCTGGTCCCCGGGCCTCGGAGTGGATCGGACCCGGTTCAGGCCATCTTAGTCATGGTCGAGGCGTAGCCGCCCCCGGGCCACCCCCAGCGGCCCGCGTTGACCGTGCCGTCCGGGCTGAAGGTGCCCAGGTAGCGGGCCGCGGATCCGACCGACCCGCCCCAGATCGTCAGCGTGTCGCCCTCGACCTCCCAGTCGTAGGTGAGCGGGAGCTCCTGGTTGCCGAAGTAGTGCGACGTCAGCCGCCCCGACGCCGGGTCGTACCCGATGTACTCCACGCCCGTGATCCGCCGCCCACCGTGGACGAGGTCGACCGTCTGGGTGAGGAAGAAACCGCCCTCCATCCACGCGAAGGTCACCCGGCCGGCTATGTCGTCGCCGGCAACGTCCCAGGTGCCGACCAACCGGTCGAGCCGGCGGAGGGCCGGGTTCGGTGTGTCCGACATCCGCGGAACCCCGCCGCTGGCATCGTTCTCCGTCATCCCTCGTCCTCCCGTCGGTGCCGAACGGGGAGATCGGGTACGGCCCCGTTCGCGGCCCCCGCCCCCAAGCCCCGCCCAACCGCCTCGAGCCCGGCCCGGGGCGCTTTCGGCTCCCCCGGCCCTGCTCGTCACGACGCAGCGATCTGGTCGAGCGGCCCCGGTCGGCCGGAGCCGTCGTCTTGCAGCGCCGTCAGCAGCGCGTCGAGCCGGTCGTGGCGTTCGTTCCAGAATGCCTGGTAGCGTGCCAGCCAGGCCGTCGCTTCTCGCAACGGGTCCGCCTCGAGGTGGCTGAGGCGGGCGGTCGCCCGCCGGTGGCGCGAGACGAGCCCCGCCTGCTCGAGCACCCGCAGGTGGCGGGAGATGGCCGGCTGCGACACCCGGAAGGGCGCGGCGAGTTCGCCGACGGTGGCGTCGCCCTCGGCCAGCCGCGCCAGGATCGCCCGCCGGGTGGGGTCCGCCAGCGCCCCGAACACCGCGCTCAGTCCGTCAGGGGTCATCCATCACCGCTCCGTTCTATAACCGATCGGTTATAGACTGAACCATGGACGAGCGGCCGTCAAGGCGCTGCCGGCGCCTCGCCGGCGGCCACGGGGAAGCCCCTCGCCTCCGTTCCGGCGAGGGGCTCCAGCGACATTCATCCCAACGGCGAACCGAGCCGGCTCAGCCGCGAACCCGGCCGGGCGGCGCGGGAGGCCTCGCGGCTCGCCGCCGCGAGGTCGTCGGCTACCGCGCCGGCTCGACCGGGGGCCCGGTCACCTCGGAGTCGAACCGTTCGGCAAGGTGGAGGCACCCGGCACCGCCGGTCGGGGGCGCCGGTCTGGTCGCCGGGTCGAGCGACCACGCGGGCTGGCTGGTCTCCAGGAACCCGTCCTCCAGCCCGCCCGGCGTGCAGACGACCAGCAGCCGGGCCGGCTCCCGCTCGACCGCCCAGCCGTGCTCGGCCCCGCGCGGCACGAAGACGAGCGTCCCGGCCGGGGCGAACGACCGCCGCCCGTCGACCTCGAAGGTGAACTCGCCCTCCAGCACGTAGTGCAGCTCGTCGTGGCGGTGGTGGACGTGACGCGGCGGGTGCTTGCCCCTGGTCTCGACGACCTCGACCGCGGCGATGCGGCCGTCGGTCTCCTCCCCGTGGAGCAACACGGCCAGGGGCTGCCCGCTCAGATCGTACCAGCGGGCGTTCTCGCCGCTCATCGAACGGACCACTGGGGAAACGAGCATCTCGATCGACACAGAAGGTTCCTCCACCTCCGATTCGTCATGCGGCGTCAGCCCGTTGACCTCCCGGCTCCCTCCCGGGCGCCCCTACCCGGCCCGCCGCGGCCGTTCGCTGGAACCAGCGGGTCCAGAGCGTCCGGCGGTCGCCTCGCTCCCGCGCCGCCTCCAGCAGACCGTACCTGGCGCGCATCGCGGCGATCCGGTCGAGTGCGGTGTAGGGCAGCATCGTTATCCTCCACTCCGTGTCCGGCGGCCGGCCGCCTCGTGCGGCTAGCCACGTCCAACGAGACGCCGAACCGGAGCCGTCTCATGCCGGCTCCCGCCCCGGCTAGCCGCTGCCGCGGGCCGCGAACCCCGCCGCCAGCTTCTTCGGCGCCACCTCGGCCCAGCCATCGGCCAGGAGGTCGCCCAGCTCCGCCGCGTCGACGGCGCCCAGCCGTACCAGCACGTAGGGGTAGTCCTGGTAGTGGGGCGTGACGAGGTAGGCATCCGGCCGCTCCCGGATCAGGATCTCCCGCAGCCCGGGATCGACCCGGAGGACGAAGAGGCCGTCTTCCCGAAGGCGGGCGAACGACTTGCCGCGGATCTTGAACGAGGGTGTCCCGTACCAGGTCCCCTCCTCCACCTCCGGCAGCGCCAGGGCGAGCGACCGGACCGCCTCGAACTCCACCACCCGATGCTCCTCTCGCGGCCGGCTGCCTGCCGGCGCGCCACTCGTGCGTCTACAGCACCCGCCGAAACAGTCCAGGGTAGGTCACGACCAGCCCGTTCCCGTCGATGTCGATCTCGCGGACGAAGCCGCTCTCCAGCGACTCGTAGCGGTAGCGGCGTCCGGGTTCGAGGCAGGTGTACCGCTGCGGGTCGGTCGTCACCGCGAACGCCGGCAGCTCGACGTAAACCACCCGGATCTCGGCCGACTCCCCCGCCCCCAGCCCAAGCCGGCGGATCGGCAGCGTGTTGGTGAACGGGGTCAGCGCCAGGTCGGCATCGACCGCCCCGCCGAGCTCCGCGAGCGGGGTGCCCGCGCCGTCCGTCCAGCGGCCGTCGCCGTCGCCGACGAGGTCGATCCGCCGCTCGTCACCGACCACGCCGGCCTCCACCCGGAGCGTCCGCCAGGCGCCGTCGCAGGCGATCTTGAACCGGGCGGCAAAGGGATTGCCCGCCTCCTCGGCGACGACCACCGCCTCGGCGACGACCCCGTCCGGTCCCCCGTGCAGCTCGAGGTGCTGGATGCCGTCGCCGGACCACTCCCGCCACCGCGCCACGATCCGGTCGCCCATCCGTCGCCCCCGCTCGTGCCGCCCGCGTTCTGCCGTCGATCTCGCCTCACACGGGGGGGGACGACGTACGGCTCGACCCGGCGGACCTTTTCGCCCGCGAACGTGAAGTCATCGCAGAAGGCGACCCGATGGACCGTTCCGCTCGTGTGTGTCGTCTCGCCGGCGCCGATCGCCACCACGGTGTCGGCTACTGGGGTGAGGCGGTCGACGGTCAGCTCCGGGCTGCCGACGAACCAGTCGTTCTCAATCTCCCCGGCGAACGCGGCCTTGCCCCCCGGTGCTTGAACCCGGGGCGGCGCCAAACGACGTCGTCGGTGAGGGAGGCAAGCGTCTGCCGATGGTCGCTCCGGCGGAACCCATCGCAGGAGCTCTCGACGGTCGCTTTGCGTGGTGGCACCGGTCTCTCCGTAGCGCCCGATGGATCGGGGGCGAGGACGGTCAACCGGATCAGACCGCCCGCTCGTGGCACGGCGCCGGGGCCGGGGCACCCTGCCGCGGCGTCCCCGCCACCCACGCCTCGACCCGGGCGCCGCCGGCGCGCAGCCAGGCGACGAAGCCGAGTCCGATACCGCGTCCGCCCCCCTCGGCGGCCGGAACCAGGGCCAACTGACGCGCCCGTTCCGCCTCGGTCATCGCCGCGCGCTCGGTGTGGCGCGCGTGCTGCTCGAAATCCCAATAGCTCCGCAACATCGTGTGACGCCTCCTGGTTCGTGCCCGCCGGGGTGCGGCGGCGGCGGGGACTGGACGCGGGCCGGACGATGGGCGAACATCCGTTCTCCACCTGCCACCATCCTACGCCGCAATGCGGACAGGAAGGGTCCTCTTTCGGCGAGATGACCGACAATCGGGGGAACGAGGGGGAGCGGCGCGGATGTACCACCCGACGACGCGGGTCCTGACGGTCCTGGAGTTGCTCCAGGCGCGGGGCCGGCTTTCCGGCCCGGAGATCGCCGAGCGGCTGGAGGTCGACCTCCGCACGGTCCGCCGCTACGTCACGATGCTCCAGGACCTCGGCATCCCGGTCGAGACGGAGCGCGGCCGCCACGGCGGCTACCGGTTGCGGCACGGCTTCCGGCTGCCGCCCCTGCTCTTCACCGACGACGAGGCGCTGGCCGCAACCCTCGGCCTGATGGCGGCGCGGCGGCTGGGTCTGGCGGCGGGGCCGGCGGCCGTCGAGGGTGCCCTCGCCAAGCTGGAGCGGGCCCTGCCGCCCGACGTGCGGCAGCGCGTCGCCGCCGTCCAGCGGACGTTGACGATCGACGCCGCCCGGCCCCCGGACGCCCCCGCGACCGCCGATGTCCTGACGCTCAGCGAGGCGGCCCACGGCGGCCGGCAGGTCCGCCTTTCCTACACCTCCGCCCAGGGTGAGGCCTCGGAGCGGGTGGTCGAACCCTACGGTCTGGTCCAGTTCGGGCGGCGCTGGTACCTGCCGGCGTGGTGCCACCTGCGGGGCGGACCCCGCCTCTTCCGGCTCGACCGGATCGGCGCCATCGAGCCGCTGGGCGAGCGCTTCGCCCCGCCACCCGACTTCGACCCGATCGCCTTCGTCCAGGACGCCCTCGCCGCGGCGCCTGGCTGCTGGAAGGTGGAAGCGCTCCTGGCGACGACGCTCGAGGCGGTGCGGACCCGAGTTGCCCCCCACGAGGCGGTGCTGGAGCCGGCCGACGGCGGCGTCGCCCTCCGCTTCAACGTCGAGGATCTCGATTGGGCCGCCCGCTACCTGATCGGCCTCGGCTTCCCCTTCGTCGTCGCCGAGCCGCCGGAGCTGCGCGCCGTCCTCCGCGGCATCGCCGCCGAGGTCGCCGTTGCGGCGGAGGATCCGATTCCGTAGCCGGTGCGGTCGGATTCGGTCTCGTCAGGAGATTCCGCCCGCCATCGCGGACGTGGCAGCGTTTCTCCCCTCCAGGCAGGCGCAGCGGGTCGACGCCGGACCCTGACGCGGATGCCGGCGCAAGCGAGACGGCAGGGCACGCTCGTCCCGCTGGTCGCCCGGCCGCAGAGCGGCCGCCTCGTCGCCACCAATGGCCCGTCTCCTGGATCACCCTCCGGCTGGGGACGACCGTCCCCGGATCGGCACGGAACCGGCCGGGTGGGCTACCCTCCATGGAGGCGCGGCGAGGTCGCGCCGAGCCGTCCCCATAGTCGAGAAAGGATCGTCATGCAGCATCTACGCCCGAACCCCACCCCTCGCCGAGCCTTGGCGACCGCGGCGATGGCCGCCCTGCTCTTCGCGGCGCCGCTCGCCGCCCAGGAGGAGGGCGCCGACGAGGCGACGCCGGCGGCGCCGGAGATCGCCGGCCTGGAGACCTTCGAGGTCGACTCGGCCGCCCACACCGAGGACGACGTCGACTACCCGCAGGACCCGCCTGCGGGAGGCCCCCACAACCCCGTCTGGCAGAGCTGCGGCTTCTACGAGGCGCCGGTCCGGCCCGAGCACGCCGTCCACTCCCAGGAGCACGGCGCGGTCTGGATCACGTTCCGGCCCGGTCTGCCCGAGCGCGAACTGACGCTGCTCGAGCGGCTGGTCGAGCGCAACGAGTACGTCCTGGTCAGCCCCTACCCGGAACAGGCCGAGCCCGTCGTCGTCTCGGCCTGGGGCGCCCAGCTCCGGCTCGAGGAGGCAACCGACGAGCGCCTGCGCGCCTTCGTCCGGGCCTACGCCGGCAACGGCCCCGAGCTCGGCGCCCCCTGCGACGGCGGCACCGATGAGACGCTGGCCCTGCCAGCCGCCAGCCCAGTCGCCTCGCCGGTCGCTTCGCCCGTGGCCTCCCCGATCGCCTGAGCCGGGTTCCGGGGAATGATCCTGGTGTCGCTCAGCATGAGCCCTCACCCCTAACCCCTCTCCCTGTCCCCGTCCTCCGCCATCCTCCCGCATGCCCGCGGCGTTGCGGGAGGATGGCGCGATGCACCGTCGCGACCGCCGCCTCGAACTCCGCCCGCCCCCTACGGGGCGATTCCGCCTGCACCGATGCCGGTTTCGCGGCCGCACCGGACCCGACCCGCGGCGGCCGATGCCGCGTCCCCCGCGTGGCCGAGGTTGCGGGAGCACGTGCCGGACGATGGCCGCTGCCGGCGCCGCCCCGAGCCGCCAGCCCATCCGGCCTCCGGTCGTCGGCGTCGCCTCCCGGCCGCCAACCTAGTCCCCGCTCCCGCGCACTGACCGCGGGTCGCCGCTCCCCCCATTACCCCGGCGGCGCCACCAGCTTGTCGAACAGCCGCGCCAGCGTCGCGGCCGGGTCGGCGCTGGCGCCGCCGTGGACCGGACCCGGCTGGAGGATCGTACTGGTCGGCGCCACCAGCCAGCCGAACCGCTCCGACGCCGGCAGCCGCGCCATTGGCCCGCCGGCCGGGTCGCCCGCCGCCACCAGCTCGATCGCCTCCAGGTGGGGCGCCACCGTCTCCGGGTCGAGCCCCGGCGCGAATGCCCGCAGCCGCGCCTCGTCGAGCAGCGTCCGCGCCCCGAGGAAGCGGCGCGCCCGGCAGAAGAGGACGACGCCGACGTTGAGGCACTCGCCCCGCTCCACTCGCGGCACCAAGCGGATCACGGCGTAGGCGTAGGCCGCCCGCTCCCGCTCCTGGTCGCCCTCCTGCGAGCTCCGGCTGGTTGCGTCGGGGGTGCCTCTGGGGCCGGGCTCCCGGCCCCCGCGCATCGGGAGGGGGTCCCCAAGACGGGCCGGCGGTGACCACCCGATGTCGGATACCGGGTCCGCCCGCGCGGCCTCTGGATCAGCCACCGGTCGCTCCCTGGCGCGCCGCCTCCGCCTCGGCCACCCACGCCCGTGGCGGCGCCAGGCGAGCGGCCAAGTAGGCTTCGTAGGCCGATCGGTGCCCATCGGCGGTCGCGAACGGGCCGACGCCGTCGAGCCATACATCCGGCACCAGCCGGACGATCCGGCGGATCGCCGCGCCGTCCAGCATCGGGGCGAGGCGCGCGTCCGCTTCGGCCACCGATCCGGCGGCGGCGAGCAGGACGTGGGTGCGGATCGCCGGGAAGCGGCCGCGCGCTCCCTCCGCCGTTTCCGCGGGGGCGCCGCTCCAGCCGTGGTGCTGGTAGAGCGCGGCACCGTGGTCGATCAACCAGAGGCGGCGGTGCCAGAGCAGCAAGTTGGGATTGCGGGGGGTGCGGTCGACGTTGGCGACGAGCGCGTCGAACCAGACGACATCGGCCGCCAGCTCCGGGGATAACCCCGCCGCCTCGGGGTTGCCGAACGGCAGCGACCCCGGCAGGAAGTCCATGCCCAGGTTGAGGCCGGGGGAGCGCTCGAGCAACTCCTGGATCTCGGGGTCGGCCTCGCCGGCGACGAGCGCCGGGTCGACTTCGACGCCGACCAACTCCGGCACCGGCAACCCGAGCGCCCGCCCGACCTCGCCGGCGATGACCTCCGCCACCAGCGCTTTCGGACCCTGGCCGGCGCCGCGGAACTTGACGACGTAGAGCCCGTCGTCGTCCGCTTCGACCACGCCCGGCAAGGACCCGCCCTCCCGCAAGGGGACGACGTACCTCGTCGCGGTGACGACCCGCAGCATCGCTCCCTCCGGGGTCTCCCATCGTCATTCCCCGCCGCGTTGTCGCACGCCCCCGCGACGGCGGCAAGCCACCCTTGACCCCGTTCGCCGTTGGACGGGAACGAACCGCGAGCGCCGCCAGACACCCCGTGGTGCCGCCTCTGCGCCGCCTCCCCCGACACCCCGCCGACGCGCCCAGCGCCCCCCAAGTCCGTCGCCGCTGAGGTTCTCATCGGTCCTGCCCCAAAAAGGTGACCGATCTCCCTGCCCCGGCGTAACCAATTCCCGGCTCCGCGCGTAGAGGATGGTGCCGGCAACCACGGGCGTGGCGGCCGGCTGCGGGAAGGGACCCCGGACGCGCGCCATGGCCCCCGCAGGCCAGGGCGGTCGCCGCCGGGGCCGCGCCGCGGGAGGGATCGCTCCCCGGGCAACCGACCGCGACGGCCGGTCCGCGCGGACCGGGGGGAAGAGGAGAGGGAAGATGTCGCCATCCTGGTCTGCCGCCCCGCTGCGGCTAGGCATCGCGGCACTCGTGCTGGGGGGCGGTCTGTTCGCCGCCGCGCCCGGGGCCGAGGCAAACGCCAAGCCGCCGGCCCAGCCGGTCGCGCAGGCGGAATGCAAGAGCACCCCGGCCGTCGTCATCGACGCCGGCACCATGACCAACACCACCAACCTCGACCTGAGCGCAAACGGCGGCACCGGCGTCGCCGACGCCTCCGGCGGCGACACCAACGTCGCCCTGCCGGGCAACGACGGCGGCACCGCGGCGGCCGGCAACGGCGGCGGCGCGAACGCCGGGGCCAACGGCGGCGCGATCGGCGTCCAGGACGTCAACTCCGGCGGCAACGCCGGCACCGGCATCGCCGTCGGCGACACCTTCGACGGCAACCTCTGCGACGGCGTCCCGGCCGTGTCGGTGAGCGGCGGCGAGGTGGTCAACGAGACCAACATCAGCGTCAGCGCCGACGGCGGGACGGCGATCGCCGACGCCTCCGGCGGCGACAACAACGTCGCGGCCAACGGCGGCAGCGCCGGCAACGGTGGCTCCATCTCCAGCGTCGGCAACGGCGGCTCGGCCAACGCCGCGGCCAACGGCGGCGCGGTCAGCCTCGGCGACATCAACTCCGGCGGCAACGCCGGCAACGTCATTTCGGTCGGTGACACGGTGACCGGCCAGCCGGTGCCCGAGAAGCCGGTGCCCGAGAAGCCGGTCCCGGAGAAGCCGATCAAGCCGGTCCCGGTCAAGCCGGTCCCAGAGAAGCCCATCAAGCCGGTCTGCTGCGACAAGCCGGGCAAGGTCATCGTCACGCCGGGTCGGGTCGATCGGCCGGGCCGTGCGCCCGAGGTGCGGGCTGTTCCCGCCACGGGCGTCGGCGTCGCGGGCGCCCCGGCGGTCGGCCTCGCGGCCGGCGCCCTGGCGGTGGCGGCCGGCGCGGTCGCCACCCGGCGCCGCTCCCTCTAGCGGACAACGGCGGGGGCACCGTCCGAACCCGGCGCCCCCGCCACCCGAACGGACGACGCCCCGGTGTTCCCCCACCGGGGCGTCGCCGTGTTCGACCCCAAGCCCCCACCCCCGAAGCCGCTCCATTGACGGCGGATGCCCTTTTCAACCCGGACTCTGGCGGTCCGAGGCCCGGCCATCAATGGCCGGGCCGAAGCCACGAAGCGCCGTCAATGGGTCCGAGGACGGTCACCTCCGGCATCCTCACCTGATGAGGCAATCGCCTTAAGCGAGAGGCGGTCCGCTCGCCATTCCGGTATCGCGCTTCAACCGGATCTCGCATCATGCGAGATCCGGTTGACTGGCGGCCGTTGGCGTCGCGGAGGCTCCCTCCCCTGCCCCTCCAACGGGCGTGGGAAGGGATCTTCCGGCGTCCGATCGTCGCCCTACCAATCCACCGGATTCCGTCTCACTCGCGACGGTCCGCTCCCGCCCGGGAACCACGCCCGGCGTGGGCGTCCCCAGCCGACGTCCGAGTCCAAGGGGCGGGAAGCTACCGTCGGCGACACAATCGACGTCATGGGTGCCGCCAAGCAGGTTGTCCGGGACGACGGCGGTTCCCACTTCCGGGGCACCTCCCGAGTCGACAACGAAATCCGCCGCTTCCGCCGCGTCTTCGGCGCCGGCAAGGTGCGCGGCGCCGCCAACCTCGATCCCACGGGACGCCGGCTCATCTTCAACGGCCGGCTCGCGGTTACCCGGCGCCACCGCGAGGGAGCGCGCTCGTGCCTCCTCGCGGACGACGACGCCCCGGCGGAGTTCCCGCCGGGGCGCTTCGCGCTCGATCCGAAACCGGTCGGGAAATCGCGGCCGACGAGCGCCGATCGAAGGCGGCCGAGGAACCCTCCCGAGCGCCGCCTACTCCAGGTCCTCGGGCCGCTCGCCCAGCGTTACCGGGAGGGTTAGCTGGTCGGTGCCGCGCTGGACCGTCGCCTGGACGGTGTCGCCCGGCTCGTACTCGAAGAGCACCTCGACGAAGGGCGTGTCGCGGTCGATCCGGTTGTCGTCGAGCGCCACGATCACGTCGTCCGCCTGGATGCCCGCTGCCTCGGCCGGCGACCCGGGAGCCGCCTCGTCGATGACCACCGCGCCGAAGTCGAGGTCGACGCCAAGTTCGGCGGCCAAGTCGTTGGTCAACGGTTGGGTCGTCACGCCGAAGTAGGGGTAGACGACGGCGCCTTCGGCGATCAACTCCTGGCTCACGTTCGCGACCGAGTTGGACGGGATCGCGAAGAAGAGCCCCTGGGCCTCCGGGATGCCGAGGGTGTTGACGCCGACCACGTCGCCGTTGGCGTCGATGAGCGGGCCGCCGGAGTTTCCGGGGTTGATCGCCGCGTCGTGCTGGACCAGGTTGGTGTAGGTGCCTAACTGCGGGTAGGTGCGCCCGAGCGCGCTGACGATCCCCTGGGTGACGGTGTTGGTGAAGGCCCCGAGGGGCGAGCCGACCGCCAGAACCGGCTGGCCGACCCGCAGCGCGTCCGAATCGCCCAGGGCGATGATCGCCGGCAGGTCGCCGTCGATCCGGACCACCGCCAGGTCGGCCACCGGGTCCGCCCCGACGAGCTCGGCCTCGCGCTCCTCGCCGTCGAACAAAATGACCCGGAACTCGGTGCCGCCGTCGACGACGTGGGCGTTGGTGACCACGTGGCCCTGGTCGTCGACGATGAAGCCGGTGCCGGCGCCCCGCTCCTGGGGCGGCACGGGGAACCCCTCGTCGTCCGGCTCGACGGTCGCCGGCTCGCCGCCGAAGCCCGAAGTTTGGAGGTTGATCACGCTGACGACCGCCGGCGAGACCCGTTCGGCCACGGCGACGGCGTCGATCGCCGGCCCGGCCGCGGTCTCGGTCGTCCCTTGGGCGAAGCCGCCGCCACTCGCCGGGAGGAGGCCGGGGATGGCAGCGTTGATGCCCACCACCAGGGCCACAGTCGCCCCGACGAGGCCGGCGCTGGCGAGGACCGTTCGGGGCTGGATCGTCGGTTTCTGTTCCACGCGCTGTCTCCCTGGCGACGATGGCAAATGCGGACGCGGGTGCGCCGGTGCCGCGGGCACGCATGTTCGGTGCCCGGCGGCTCTACCGTCGGTGGCGCGGATGACGCCAAGAGGTCGGGAAGCGCACCGATGCCGGGCACGGCCACCCGGTTGGGCAAGCGCGCACCCGGCATCAACAACGAACGAGTCGGTTCTGGGCGTTCGGGTGGAGGAGGGTGGGCCGCGCCGGCGGGATGGCGCCCGCGCGGCCGTCGCCTCGGGGAGGGAAGGGACTCCGCGCCGTGGCTAGCGGCGCGGGCGGGAACCGTTGTCGGTTCGACCCCAGTGCCACGCTGGCACCGGGACACTCGAATGGTAGTGCCCCCGACCGCCGCCACCCGGCCCGTTCGGATACGGCCGGGGGCACGGTAGAGCCGGCTCTTGAGACGAGGAGACGAGGGAGTACGCTCGTCTCCTCGTCTCCGACTAGATCAGCCCCCGGCGGATCGCCTCGGCGACGGCGTGAGCGCGGTCGACCGCTCCAAGCTTGTCGAAGATGATCTGGAGCCGCTTCTTGACCGCGACCTCGGTGCGGCCGGTGCCCGCCCCGATCTCCCGGTTGGTCGCGCCCTGGCTGGCCCGGCGGAGGATCTCGAGGTCCTCGGGCGAGAGGTCGGCCGTGCGGTGGGTCTGCTCCCGGGCCAGGCCGCCGAACTCCTGGAGCACCCCGTCGAGCAGCTCCGGGCTGAGCTGACGGCGGCCCCGGGCGGCCGCGCGGATCGCCGCGATCAGCGCCTCCGGCGGCGTCGACTTCAGCAGGTAACCGTCGGCGCCCGCTTCCAGCGCCTGGCGGACGTAGGCCTGGTCGCCGTAGGAGGTGAGGATGATCACCGCCGGTCCGGTCCCGTCCGCCTCTCCGTCGCGCAAGCGGCGGACCGCCTGGACGCCGCTGGCGCCGGGCATCCGGAGGTCGAGGAGGATGACGTCCGGTTTCAGCGTCCGCGCCCGCTCCAGAGCGCCGGAGGCGTCGTGCGCCTCGCCGGTGACGCCGATATCCGGCGCCGTCGCCAGCACCTTGCGCAGCCCCTCGATGACGACGGGATGGTCGTCGACCAGCAGCACCGAGATCACGCCGGGACCCCTTCGCCGATCGCAACCGGCACCGCCGCCGCCGGCTCCAAACCAACCTCGTCGCGCGGCTCCGGGTCCATCCGCCGCTCGACCGAGATCGTGGTGCCGTCGCCCGGGCGGGAGGCGATCGCGAAGCTGGCGCCGATGGCGGCGGCCCGCTCCCGCATGCTCAGGAGGCCGAGGGAGGTCGGGCGGGCGGCGATGTCGGGGTTGAAGCCGGCGCCGTTGTCGCGGATGGTCACCCGCAGCCGGTCCTCGGTTGCCTCGATCCGGACCACCGCATCGTCGGCCGCCGCGTGGCGCAGGGCGTTGTGGAGCGCCTCCTGGACGATCCGGTAGATGGCGAGGCGCACCTCCGGCGTCAGCGCCGGTGGCTCGCCCTCGACTTCGAGGTGACAGTTGAGGCCGGCCCGACGGACCTGGTCCATGTAGCGCTCGATGGCGGCGACGACGCCGAGGTCGTCCAGGTCCGGCGGCCGCAGCGCGAAGACGACGTTGTGCAGCTCGTCGGTGGCGCGGTTCAGGAGGTCGCCGATGGCGGCCAGCCCGTCGCCACCGGGGTCCGGCCCGGTTCCGTTGCCGTTGGCCGCCGGGACGTGGCCGTTGCTCAACTGGAGGGCCCTCGCCTGGTAGAGGGCGCCGGTGATCAGCGGCGAGACGGCGTCGTGAATGTCGCCGGCGATCCGCCGCCGCTCGTCCTCCTGGAGGCGGATGGTGCGGCGGTTCAGCTCGCGCATCTGCTCGGCCTGGGCGTCGCCTGCGGCGCGGGCCGCTTCCAAAGCGCCCATCTGGACGGCAAGGCGGTCGCTCATCTCGCCGAACGCCTCGCCGAGCTCGCGGATCTCGCCGGGGCCGGAGGGGATCGGCAGCGGGGCGAAATCGCCCTGCCGAATCGCCGTGGCCTGGCCGGTCAGTTGGCGCAGCGGGCGGGCGATCCACTCGCCCAGGGCCAGCACCAGCGCCAGCGTCGCCAGCGCCGCCAAGCCGAGGGCGAACAGGCCGCGCTCGAGGAGCATCCGCCCCGGCGCCGCCGCGACCGGCGACGGGTGGGTGACCAGCGTCGCCCAGTCCACCCCCGGCACCGGGGCCGAAGCGGCCAGTCGCTCGAGCCCCGTCTCATCGGCGTAGCTCTCGGTCCAGAGCGCGCCGGAGACCGCCTGGGCGACCGGTTGCGCGAGCGACGCGGAGAGCGCCGCCTCGTCCAGCCCGGTACCCTGGATGGCGAGGATCTCCCCCTGGGAGACGATGGCGATGACGGTATCGCCGCGGGCGAACGGCAGCACCGTGTCGCGCAGCCGGTCCACCGAGAGGAGGGCGCCGACGGCGCCGGCGGGCTGGCCGTCCTCCCCGTCGCGCGGGCGGATCGGCGCGGTGAGCGCGACCATCGAGGCGTCGGTGGTCGTCAGCGCGTTGGAGATGCCATGCTCGCCGAGCGTCAGCGCGCGGTCGACGGCGTCGCGGAACGAGGGCGCGGCCCGCAGCGGATCGGGGTCGAACCCCGTCGAGGCGACCAGTTCTCCCTGGCCATCGACCAGGAACATGCCGTAGAGATTGGGACGGGCCCGCTTGAACTGCTCCAGCACCTCAGCCGATCCGTCGGCCTCCAGCTTGCGGATGCGCTCGACCGTCGCCACCTCGTCCAGCATCCGCCCGGTTTCGTCGAGGGTCGCGGCCACGACCTGGGCGACGACCTCGGCCGTCGCGCTCTGGGCCTGGAGCAGTTGCTCCCGCCCCTGCGACAGGGTCTGGACGAAGATGTAGAGGGTCAGGCCGAGCAGCGGCAGCAGGCAGGCCGCGGCCACCAGCACGAACCGGGTGCGGAGGGACCAACTCGGGCCCAAACGGACTCCTCTCGCGGACCGATCCCGCACGAACGGGGCATCATCCCCCACCCTTGCCACCGGAGGCACTATCCGATGGTGTGGCCCGCGGGGACCATCGGTGCCGTCGCGTTCCCAGCCGCGGCGCACGACGACGAACCCTCATCGGGGGCGGGGCGGTTACCGGGAGTTACGTCGGGACGGCTGAACGGGATTCCCCTGCCGCCGTCGGGTCCGGCAGTGGGACCCGAGCCGGCACTCACGGCTCAAGTGTGGGCGGACCTCCTGGTTCCGCGGCGGGAGGGCTGCCCGGGCGGGCCGCCCGCCGCTCCTCCAGCCAGGCGAGCGCCTTGTCGGTGTAGGTCTCGCGACTCGGCCGGAGATGCCTTCCGGCGCCGCGAAGGTAGGGGACGACCGCCCGCCGCAGGTAGCGGGGCAGCCCCTCCTGGCGGAGGGTGGCGAGCGACTCCCGGTAGAAGCCGAAGACGTGGACGTTGCCGACCTCCCAGCCCGCACGGGCAGCGGCGGCACCGAGGGCCGCCGAGAGTTGGGCTGGCCCGATCCCCTCACGCCGGGCCGCCGCGCTCAAGTCGCTCCAGAGCGCGGCCAGCTCAGCCGGGTCCGGCAGGTCATCCGCCTGCGCGCGCAGCGTGGTGAGGGCCTGCCGGGCATCGGCCAGCTTCAGGGGCGGCACGTCGATCGTGTCGGCGAGGACGCCGGAGGATGTTTCCAGGCGGGAGAGGAGGTCGTCGTAGGTGGCGACGTCGGTGTCGGCGGGCAGCAGGCCGATCTTCTGAAGCTCCTCGACCAGCGCCTTGAGGTAGACCTTGGAACCGCCCATCACGTCGGAGGCGGCGGCCAGCACCCAGAGCGGCGAGAAGCCGACGGCGACCACGCTGGCGAGCTCCAGCGCGTTGCCGGCCGCCTTCCGCTTAAGCAGCTCGTCCGGCGGGATCGCATCCGGCGGCAGGTCGGTCTTCACGTCGCCGACCAGCTCGATCAGGATCCGGAGCAGGCGGTCGACCGTCGCCTGGTAGAGGTGGGAGCGGCGGACCGCGCCCGGCAGCGCCAGCTCGGCCGTCTCCCGCAGCGCGCCGCCGACGAGCGCGGCGGAGGCCCGCGCCGTCCGCTCCGGCAACGTCGCCAGGTAGCGCGGCACCTTGCCCAACCGTTCCACGAGGGTTCCCTCCCGCCGCCTGCCCGCTGCATCCTGGCGACATCTCTCCAAGGATACGCCCTGCCGCCTCGCAGCACCGTCCCCGCTCGGCCGGGCAGGCCTCCGGTACGATAGGAGGCCGAAGGCGGACGAATCTGCGACGCGCGACCGGACGGCGGTTGGGGTAGGAACAGCGGCAGGAGCGACTATGGACGAACCGATCCTGATCCGCCCGCTACGCCCCGGAGACAGTGAGCCGCTCCACGCCATCCGGCTCCAGCCGAGCGTGGTCGCCGGCACCCTAGCGCTGCCCTCGGATCGCGTCGCCGACGTCAGCGCCCGCCTGGAGCAGCGCGGCCCTGATGACCACCAGTTCGTCGCCGAGGCTGGGGGGCGGGTGGTCGGGACCGCAGGGCTGCGGGTCGGCCGCGGCAAGACGCGCCACGTCGGCGAGATCGGGATGATGGTCGACGAGGGGTGGCGGGGGCGCGGCGTCGGCGGCCTGCTGCTGGGGGCGCTGCTGGATCTCGCCGACGGCTACCTGGGATTGACCCGGGTGGAGTTGGAGGTGGTCGCCGACAACGACCGTGCCGTCCGCCTCTACGAGCGCCACGGCTTCGAGACCGAAGGGCGCAAGCGGGCGGCGATCCGGCGGCCCGACGGCCTCGCCGACCTGCTGGTGATGGCCCGGCTGCGCTGAGCCTGCCCCGACCGGCGCTTCCCTCCGCCGTACACTTGCGGGAGCGCCGCCGCGTCGACCCGACCCTTCCTCCAAGGAGGCCTGCCATGGTTCTCGCCCAGTGCATGACCGAAGCGGAGTACCGAGACCTGATCCTCCACGACGACTACGTGACCTGGGAGCTGTGGGACGGAGTGCCGCGGGAGAAGCCCGGAATGACGGCGATGCACGGGGACGCGGCGATGACGCTCAGCGCTCGGCTTTTCAACCAGGTGGACCGCCGCCAGTTCCGAGTCCGGAACAACCACGCCAAGGCGCGCATCTCGCCGCGCAACTACTACATCCCCGATGTCGCCGTGATCCCGGCCGCCTACTTCGGCCCCGGCTGGGACGACCCGCGCAACCCGGACGCCTACGCCGACCCGTTCTCCCTCGTCGTCGAGATCTGGTCCCCGACGACCGGCGACTACGATTTCGAGGTCAAGTTGCGGGGGAACAAGGAGCGCGGCGATGAGGAGATCTGGTACGTCCACCCCTACGAGCGGACCCTCACGATCTGGATCCGCCAGCCCGATCGGACCTACGCCGAGACGATACGCACCGGCGGCATCGTCGAGCCGGCGTTCCTGCCCGGCGTCGCGATCGACCTCGATGAGCTGTTC
This sequence comes from uncultured Thermomicrobiales bacterium, assembly GCA_902806345.1. GTDB lineage: Bacteria > Chloroflexota > Chloroflexia > Thermomicrobiales > UBA6265 > CADCWF01. The sequence continues at coordinate 5,530 of CADCWF010000020.1, read as the reverse complement.
ACCGGTTGACCTCCGGACCGACTACACCCCAACCTACGCCCCGGTTCCGATGTTGACCGACACGGCGCCCGCCGCGGCCGGCTGCCCGGGGTAGAGGTGGCAGGCGACCGCCGGGCCCCCCGGCTGGGGCGCCAGCACGGGCGCGACCTCCCGGCAGACCGGCATCGCGTAGGGGCAGCGGGGGTGGAAGCGGCACCCCGCGGGCACCGCCATCGGGCTCGGCGGGTCGCCCTCGATCGCGGCCGTCGTCGGCCGCGCGGCCCGGCCGCGGTCCAGCGTCGGGATCGCCCGCACCAGCGCCTGGGTGTAGGGGTGGAGGGGCTGGTCGAAGACCGTCGCCGCCGCCTGCACCTCGACGATCGTGCCGAGGTACATCACCGCCACCCGGTCGGCGATGTGGCGGACCACCCCCAGGTTGTGGGCGATGAACAGGTAGGTCAGGCCGAGGTCGTCCTGGAGCTGGGCGAGCAGGTTCAGCACCTGGGCCTGGATCGAGACATCGAGCGCCGAGACCGCCTCGTCGGCAACGATGAAGGCCGGTTCCACCGCCAGGGCGCGGGCGATCCCGATCCGCTGCCGCTGGCCGCCCGAGAACTGGCGGGGGTAGCGGTCGGCCAGCGCCGCCGACAGCCCGACCCGCTCCAGCAACCCGGCGACCCGGGCCGGCACCTCCGCCTCCGGGCAGATCCGGTGGACCCGCAGCACCTCGCTCAGGGCCGCCCGCACCGTCTTCCGCGGGTTGAGCGAGGAGTAGGGGTCCTGGAAGATCATCTGGACGCTGCGCCGCAGCCGGCGCACCGCCGCCGCGTCGTGGCCGAGCAGGGACTCGCCACGGAACCGGAGGTCGCCGCTCGTCGGCTCGTAGAGGCGGACCAGGCAGCGACCGAAGGTGGTCTTGCCGCAGCCGCTCTCGCCGACGAGGCCGACCGTCTCGCCGGCGGCGATCGCCAGCGAGACGCCGTCCACGGCGCGCACCACCTCGGCCGGGCGACCACGCAGCCGGTCGACGAGCCCGCTCGGCAGCGGGAAGTGCATGGTCAGGTCCCGCGTCTCGACCAGCGGCGGTGCCCCATTGCCCATCTCGGCCACGCCTCCGGTCGCGCTCACGTCGTCCCCACCGCCGCCAACCGCGACTCCTCGGCGATCGCCTCCTGGCGCCAGCAGGCGGCATCGTGGTCGGGGCCCACCGGGAGGCGCTCGACCGCCCACGTCGGGCAGCGCTCGGTGGCGAACGGGCAGCGGGGGTGGAAGCGGCAGCCGCTCGGCGGGTCGAGCAGGCTGGGCGGCGCCCCCGGGATCGGCCGCAGGTAACGGGCCCGCCCGGCGATCCCCGGCAGCGAGGCCAGGAGGCCGATCGTGTAGGGGTGGCGAGGGGCGCCGAGCACGGTCTCGACCGGGCCCTGCTCGACGATCTGCCCGGCGTACATCACAGCCACCCGCTGGCAGACCCGGGCGACCACCCCCAGGTCGTGCGAGACCAGCACCACGCTCATCCCGAGCTCGGCCTGCAAGCGGACGAGCAGCGTCAGGATCTGGTCCTGGATGGTGACGTCGAGCGCGGTGGTCGGCTCGTCGGCCAACAGGATCCGTGGCTCGCCGGCCAGGGCGATCGCGATCACGACCCGCTGCCGCATGCCGCCGGAGAAGCGGTGCGGGTAGTCGTCCAGCCGCCGCTCCGGCGCCGGGATGCCGACCAGCCGCAGCAGTTCCAGCGCCCGCGCCCGGGCGGCGCGGTGGCCAACCCGCTGGTGGGCGCGCACTGCCTCGGCCACCTGGTCGCCGATCCGGGCGACCGGGTTGAGGGCGGTCATCGGGTCCTGGAAGACCATCGCGATCTCGGCGCCGCGGACCCGGCGCATCGCCTCGGGAGTGGCCGCCAGCAGATTCTGACCGTTGAACTCGACCGCGCCGGCCGTCGTGGCGTGGCCGGGCAGGAGGCCGATGATCGAGCGGCAGGTGGCGCTCTTGCCGCAGCCGCTCTCGCCGACCAGACCGAACGCCTCGCCGGGGCCGACGTCGAAGGAAACGCCGTCGACCGCCCGGACGAGACCGCCGGAGGTCGCGAACGAGGTTTCCAGCCCGCGGACGCGGAGGATGGGGGGTGGCGTCATACCCGGTCCTCGACCCGGAGGAGGTCGGCCAGGCCGTCGCCGATCAGACTGAAGGCGACGGCGACGACGACGATCGCCAGACCCGGGAAGGTGGTCATCCACCACTCGCCGGAGGCGATGAACTGCCGCCCCTCCTGGATCATCCGGCCCCACTCCGCGGTCGGCGCCTGCGGCCCCAGGCCGAGGAAGGAGAGGGCAGTGCCGAGCAGGATGTTGAGGACGATATCGGCCATCGAGAAGACGATGGCGGCGGTAATCACGTTCGGCAGCAGGTGGCCGGCGATGATCCGGGCATCGCCGAAGCCGAGGGTGCGGGCCGCCAGGACGTACTCGGCCTGGCGGGCGACCAGCACCTCGCCGCGGACGATCCGGGCGTAGGAAATCCAGCCGACCAGGGAGATCGCCACGATCATGTTCCGGAGGCCGGGGCCGAGCATGGCGACGAGCGCGATCAGCAGCACGAAGAAGGGGAAGGCGACGGCGATGTCGACGAGCCGCATCAGGACGGCGTCGACCCGGCCGCCGAAGTAGCCGGCGACGGCGCCGAGGGAAACGCCGACGACGAAGGTGATCGCCGTCGGCACCAGCCCGATCAGGAGGTCGACCCGGGCGCCGAAGAGGACGCGGGTCAGGACGTCGCGGCCGAAGTTGTCGGTGCCGAAGGGGTGGCCCCAGGACGGGGGCTTCTTGGCGTTGAGGAGATCCTGGTCGAGCGGGCCGTAGGGGGTCAGCAGGGGGGCCATCACCGCCAGGGCGACGACGACGGCCAGAAGGACGCCGCCGACGAGCAGCGTCGGCGGCAGGCGGAGGCCCGGCACCGCCGGCCAGGCGGCGCGGGGCCGCGCCGTCGGGGCCGCGTGGGTGCTGGTGGTCGCCATCGCCCGGTCCCTCCCCTGCCCCCGCCGCTACAGGCTGACGCGCGGGTCGATGATCGCGTAGGTCAGGTCGGTCGCGATGTTGACGGTGACGACCAGGACCGCGAAGACGAGGGTGATCCCCTGCACCATCGGGTAGTCGCGGCCGGAGATCGAGGCCAGCATCAGGGCCCCCAGGCCGGGGATGGCGAACAGGTTCTCGATGACGACGGTGCCGCCGATCAGCCAGCCGATGTTGACGCCGAGGATGGTGACCGTCGAGATCAGCGCGTTGCGGAGGACGTGGTGGACCATGATCCGCCGCTCGGTCACCCCCTTGGCGCGGGCCGTGTCGACGAAGTCGGCGCGGGCGACGGCCAGCAGCGAGGCGCGCAGGCTGCGGATCAGGATCGCCGCCAGGGAGAGGGCGACCGTCAGCGACGGCAGGAAGAGGTGGTAGATCCGGCCGGACAACCCCTCGCCCAGGCCGGAGACCGGGAAGAGGTCGAGCCGCAGGCTGAAGAACATCATGAAGATGATGCCGACCCAGAACGACGGCATCGCCAGGGACAGCAGGGTACCGACGCGGACCGCCTGATCGGCCGGGCGGTCCTGCCGCCGGGCCGCCAGGATCGCCAGGGGCAACGTGATCGCAACCGCGAGGAGGGCGCTGTAGGCGACGAGCGAGAGCGTCGCCGGCAGCCGCTCCAGGACCAGCTCGCGGACGGGCTGGCGGTAGAGCAGCGAGGTACCGAGGTCGCCCCGGGTCAGGTTCCCGAGGAAGACCAGGTACTGCTCCCAGAGCGGCTTGTCGAGCCCGAGGTTGCGCTCCAGGCTGGCGATCGACTCCGGCGTCGCCCGCGAGCCGAGCATGATCCGGACGGGATCGCCGGGGATCAGGCGCAGCATCAGGAAGACGACGACGGTGACGCCGAACGCGACCGGGACGAGTTGCAGCAGACGCCGCCCGAGGAAGACCAGCTTGTCCATACCCTACCGTCAGCCGACCGTTGGCGCCGGCGGGAGTGGCGTCCCGCCGGCGCCGGGGGTCTAGGCCGACCGCCACACCTCCCACATCCGGTAGTTGGCCGTCGGCAGGATCTCGAAGCCGTTGATGTCGGCCCGGAGGCCGGTCCGGCTGTCCGGGAAGTAGAGGTAGAGGATGAACGCGTCGTCGAAGCCGAGCTTCTGGATCTCGAAGTACATCTCTTCCCGCTTGGCCGGGTCCTGCTCGGTCAGCGACTGCGCCGCCAGCTCGTCGATCCGCTCGTTGACGTAGCCGGTCCAGAGGGCACCGGTGCCGTCGTCGCGGGAGGCCATCGCGTAGCGGGTGATCTGGGAGGCGTCGATCGTGTCGGTCGTGTGGTACTGGATGACGAGGTCGTAGTCCAGCCCCTGGAAGGTGTCGACGTAGAGGGCGGCGCTCTCGCCCTCGTAGATCTCGACCTCGATCCCGACCTGGGCCAGCTGGTCCTTCATGATCGTGGCGACGGCGGTGTGCTCGGCGTCGCCGGCGGTCACCCCCAGCGTGGTGGAGAAGCCGCCGCCGGCCTCGGATTCGGCCAGCAACTGGCGGGCCCGCTCCGGGTCGTAGGGGTACGGCGCGGTCTCGTCGTTCCAGAACCGCATCCGGGGCAGGGCCGACTGGGCGACCTCGGCCCGACCGTAGAGCACCGCCTGGACGATGGCGGCCTTGTCGACGGCGAGGTTCAGGGCCTGGCGGACCTTGGCATCACCGAACGGCTCCCGCTGGTGGTTGATCGCGACGTAGTCGACCCGGCCGACCGGGGCGACGAGCACCTGGAGGCTGTCGTCCGCCTCGAGCGCGTCGATCTGCGAGAAGGGCACGTCGCTGGCGATGTCCATGTCGCCGCTCTGGAGCTGGACGATCCGGGTGTTGGCGTCGGGGACGATCGAGAAGACCACCTCGTCGAGGTAGGGCTGGCCCTCCAGCCAGTAGTCGGGGTTCTTCTTGAGGACGATCGAGGCGCCCTTCTGCCACGACTCGAGGACGAACGGGCCGGTCCCGATCGGCTGCTCGAAGAGCTCGGCGCCCTGGGCCTCGTGGGCGGCCCTGGGGTAGATCGAGGCGGCGAAGAGCGCCATGTTGGCGATCATCGGGGCCCACGGCTGCTTCACCTTCAGGACGAAGGTCGCGTCGTCCGGGGCGGAGGTCTCCTCGACGGCGGTGAAGAGCGAGAGCCAGCCGGACTCCTCGGCGAACGAGACGCGGTCGATGCAGTACTTGACGTCGGCGGCCGTCAGCGGCGTCCCGTCGTGGAAGACGACGCCCGGCCGCAGCTTGAAGGTGTAGGTCAGCAGGTCGTCGCTGAGCTCGTAGCTCTCGGCGAGGCAGGGCTCGACCTCCTGCCCGCTCTTGGCGACCCGGAGCAACTGGTCGTAGATGTTGAGCATCGTCCAGATGCTCGGGTTGTCGCCGGGGATCGGCGGGTCGAAGCTCTGGACGTCGGCGACGATGCCCATGTTGACCGAGCCGCCCGGGGTGGCCTCTTGTGCCGCGGCCGCCGCCCGCAGCGCGGGCCGCCAGCCGCCGAGGCAGCCGCC
>CADCWF010000019.1 GCA_902806345.1 uncultured Thermomicrobiales bacterium | reverse complement strand
CGGCACCATGCCGGGCCAGACCATCGGCATGTTCCGCTTCGTGGACTTTCTGGTCCACGGCTGGGACATCGCGAAGGTTACCGGGCAGCCGACCGATTTCGCGCCCGAGCTGTGCGACGCGGCCCTTGCCATCTCCCACCAGGGTATGGCCGAGTACGACCGGGCCAGCAGCAACCAATTCGGCGCGGAGCAACCCGCCCCGGAAGGCGCCAGCTCCGCCGACCGGCTGGCGGCGTTCCTCGGGCGGACGATCTAGTGGCGCGTCAACGCTGATCCGCGGTAGGTGCTCCCACCGTTCTCAGCCCCGGAGGGGCTTCGTTGCCTCGGCCCGGTGCTTCAGCGCCGGGCTCGGCGGCACAGCCGCCGGCCCGCCACCCGCGAATGACGCATGACACACCACTAGGACCGGATCGGCCTGGATCGGACCGGTGTTTGGCGTCAAGCCCTCACCCCGTGTCCTTCTCCCGCGCATCGGGAGCGGTGAGCGCGGCCACCTCGGCATAGCCGAAGCGATCGGCCAGAGTTCGTCCAACATCGAGACCCCACCGCCGCGGGCGGGGAGACGGCGGACCGTCAGTTCCCCTTTGCGATACTGACGCCGGCCCGGCTTCGGCCGAGGGCAGCCACCGGGAGGGGCCGGGGGACCGCTCGCAGGAGGGAGAATCCGTCGTGCCGCGCACGCACCACCTCGACAAAAACGCGATCCACTACCGATGGAACCAGGATCTGCCGCCGGCGCTGGAGATCGACCCCGGCGACACGGTCGTCTTCGAGACGCCGGAGATCACCCGTGGCCAGATCACCCGCGAGTCGACCAGCGACGTGCTCAATGCGCTCGACTTCGACCCCGTCCACCAGATCAGCGGCCCGGTCGCCGTCCGCGGCGCCGAGCCGGGCGACACCCTGACCGTGGAGATCGTCGAGATCCGGCCGGCGACCTGGGGTTACTCGTTCGTCCTGCCGGGGTTCAACCTGCTCAAGGACGACTCTGCCTTCCAGACGCCCTACCTCAAGGTCTGGGATCTCTCGCAGGGCGACCACGCCGAGTTCAAGCCGGGTATCGTCGTCCCCTTCGAGCCCTTCTGCGGCGTCATGGGACTGGCGCCGAGCGCGCCGGGCGAGCACTCGACCGTGCCGCCCAGGCGCGTCGGCGGCAACCTCGACATCCGCCAGCTCGTCGTCGGCACAACGATGCACATGCCGATCGAGGCGCCGGGCGCCCTCTTCTCCTGCGGCGACGCCCACGCCGCCCAGGGCGACGGCGAGGTCTGCGGCACCGGGATCGAGATGGAGGCCACGGTGACCCTCCGCTTCGGCCTGCTGAAGGGGCAGGAGGTGCCGGAGCTCCAGTTCCGGATGGCCGGCGCGATGACCGCCTCCTGGAACACCGCCGGCTGGTTCTGCACCACCGCCCACGGCCCCGACCTCTGGGAAAACACCCAGAACGCGATCCGCTACATGGTCGGCTGGCTGCGGCGCGAGCACGGCCTGAGCGACCATGAGGCCCTCGTCCTCTGCTCGGTCGCCTGCGACCTCAAGATCAGCGAGACGGTCGACGCCCCGAACTGGATCGTGACGGCGGCGCTGCCGCTAGGATTATTTGTGGAGTCGTGAGTCGGCGGCCGTTCGTCGTCCCTCCACGACCTACGACTCACGACTGCGTCAGCTCACCCAGTACCACTGCGCGAACTGCACCGTCAGCAGGACGAGCAGCGTCGCCGAGAGGGCGAGGGCGGCGACGGCAAGCGGGCGCCAGCGGAGCAGCACGGCCAGCACGACGAAGAGCGGGAAGAGCGTCAGCCCGAAGCGGGGCATGCTCATCAGGGCGTGGACCTCGGAGGGCGAGAAGAGCGGGATCAGCAGCCCGGGCACGGCGTAGGCGCTCTGCCACGCCGGCAGCACCCGCAACCCGACGACTGCCAACCCCAGGAAGAGCAAGGTGCAGACCAGCTCGAGCGTGTCGCTGTTGGCGGCGGCCACCCGCCAGCCGTTGTCGGCGGCGAGCCTCGGCACCGCCGCGATCTGCCCCGCCCAGGCCCAGTTCGCGCCGTCGGGCTCGCCGCCGAGCGCGAAGCAGCCCTCGATCGCACAGCGCATGGTCTCCCACGGCAGGGCGCTGTAGCGGTTCCACTGGCCTTGGACGTCGACGAAGGCGCGCCAGTTGCCCTGGACCTGCCCCAGGTGCCAGCCGAACAGGAGCGGCCCGAGCGCGGGCAGCCCGGCCGCGAACGCCCGCGGGAACCAGCGGCCGAGATCCGTGCCGTGGGCCTGCCAGAGCAGCGTCGCGAAGGGCAGCGCCAGCAGCACGCCGTAGGAGCGGGTCAGCGCCGCCAGGGCGCCGAGCAGGCCCGCCACCCACCAGCGGTCGAGGCGGGCGGCCAGCAGGGCGCCGACGGCCAGGACCAGGAAGAGCGACTCGGTGTAGACCGCCTGGAAGAAGAAGGCGGTCGGGAAGAAGGCGAGCGCGACGATCGTCCGCCGGGCCACCGTCTCCGGGAAGTCGAGCTTGACGAGGCGGAGGAGGAGGACGAGGGCGACGGCGAAGGCGGCGTTGGCGACGAGGTAGCCGACGGTCTCCGGCCGCCAGCCGGTGAGGCGGCTGCCGGCGTCCATCAGCCAGGGGAAGAGGGGCCAGAAGGCCGCCTTGGCGCTCTCGGTCGAGCCGGCGTAGCCGGTCTCGGCAATCAGGGCGTACCAGAGGCCATCCCACTGGCGGAGCGGCTCGACGATCCAGCCGGCAAGCCCACCCATCGGCCCCGGCTCCCGGCCGTAGGGGGGCGAGGGCGCGTTGGCCTCGCCAAACCGGTAGGCGAGCGTGGCGGCGAGCTGGATGGGGAGCCAGTGGAAGGCGAAGACCACCAGCGGGAAGCCCACCTCCCACGGCGCCGCGCCGCGCCGCCTCCGTCTCCGCCTGGGCTCGAGTTGCTGATGGTCCTCCATACGCGAAGAAGAGTACCCGACGAGGGGATAGACGATAGGGAGGAGGGGATCGGAAGAACGACGACGGCAGACAGCGTCGGTTTCCTATCCTCGATCCCCCATCCTCTTGCCACAGCGCTCCGGGTACCGGTCACAGAAGGGCACGTCGCCCCGCAACCGACTACGGCTGCGGGCAACCCAGGCGTAGACGGCGTCCTGGATCCGGCGGACGCCGGGTAGCTCGTAGAACCGGACCGGGAGCCAGGTTCCGAGCGCGACCGCGAGCGCGGCGTTGACAGCCGCCGCCCCGCGGTAGCGGCGGCGACCCGGATCGGGCGTGATCGCCCAGGCGGCGGCCTCGCACTCGGCGACGGTCAAGCCGTGCGCCGCCGGGGTCCCTGGGGCCTGGAACGGGACCGCCGTCACGCGGCGGTGGCGGTCGAGCGCCCGGACCAGGCGCACCGACCGGGTTCAGAACCCTCAGGTGCCGTCGAAGATCAGCGTGAGATGCAACGGCACCCGGTCCACCGCGGCTCTACTCCCTTGTCGCCGGACCCGGCGTTTGTGGCCAACGAACGCACCAATCGGCCGCGACCGTGCCTGTCGCTCCCGTCCCTGGCGCGGGCTAGACCGCCCCCGTCGCCGCGCCGGCCTGGGCAGGAACCGGCGGCGCCTCGGTCGAGCCGCCGAAGTGGGGCATGATCTCCTCCTTGTAGAAGCGCATGAACCCTTCCTGGTCCGAGCCGACCTGGTGGACGTAAACGTGGCTGTAGCCGGCCTGCTCGTACGCGCGCAGCTTGGCCAGGTGCTTCTCCGGGTCGGGGCCGCAGACGATCTCCTCGGCGATCTTGTCCTCGGTCACGAGCTGGGCCGCCTGCTCGAAGTGGGCGACGGTCGGCAGTTCCTGGCCGAGCTCACCCGGGAGTCCCCCGTTCGGCCACGTTTCGAGCGCGGTTTGGCGGGCCTTGGCCTCGTCCGGCGCCCAGCAAACGGTCACCTGCCCGTACTTCGGCTTGCCGGAGCCGCCGTTCGTGTCGAAGACCTGGATCGGTTCGGGATCGGGCGCGGTGTTGATGAAGCCGTCGCCGATGCGTCCGGCGAGGGTCGCCGCCTTCTTCCCCGCCGCCGCCACCATCACCTCGACGCCGTTCTTCGGCACGGTGAAGAGCTGGGCGTTCTCGACCGTGTAGTGCTTGCCGCGCCAGCTCTGGTTGCCGCCCTGCCAGAGCAGCCTCATGACCGCGACCGCCTCTTCCAGCATCTCGAGGCGGACCTCGGTCTCGGGCCAGCGGGCGCCGGTGACGTGCTCGTTGAGTGCCTCGCCGGTGCCGACCCCGAGGAAGAACCGGCCGGGCATCATCATCGCGGAGGTGGCGGCGGCCTGGGCGATGATCGCCGGGTGGGTCCGGATGGTGGGGCAGGTGACGCCGGTGCCGAGGCGCAGCGTCCGGGTCGCCCCGGCGATGCCGCCGATGACGCTCCAGACGAAGGGGTTCTCGCCCTGTTTGGACACCCAGGGATGGAAGTGGTCGCTGATGAGGGCGTAGCCGAAGCCCGCCTCCTCGGCGTACTGGGCGTTGCGGACGAGGGTGTTGGGGGCGTGCTCCTCGCTGGAGAGGGCGTAGCCGAGCTCGACCAAGGGGGGCTCCTTTCGGTGGATGGGACGGGACGCGCCCCCGCCGGCGGCGGGATCGTTCCTTCCTGGCTCATCGCGGGAAGCGTGCCGAGGACCGACGGGGCTGGTGAGGCAGGCCGTCTCCCCGGCGCCCAACGGGTCCGACCCGGGGGCCCGCCGAGTCGGGCGGCATGCGGGCGATGGCGCGATCCGGCGACGGAGTGCCCGATGCGCTCGATCGCATGGTGCATTCGAAACCGGGGAGTGCCGGCAGGTCGGGCTGACGCTCCGCTGCCCCGAAGAGGAAGCGCCCTGCGTCACGGTGCCGCGGGGACGCCACCCAGGACGAACGCCGACCGCAACTCCCCGACCTGCCATCCGTTGTGGTTGCGGATCGCGGCCGGGTGGCGCTCCCCGATCGCGGCGAGGGTCGCTTCGTCGAGGGCGCCGAGCTCGTGGAGCAGCGCGGCGACAACGACCGGGTGGGCGCGGAAGGAGCCGTCGAGGACGCGGACGGCGCCCCCCAGGCCGCGCTCCGGCAGGGCCAGGCAGAAGAGCCCCTCGGCCCCGCTCTTGGCAACAACCCGCCCCCCGGCGATCGCCATCAGGTCGGTGACGAACTCGCCTTCGCCGGCGACGTTCTCCGGCGCCTCGACCATCGCCGCCGCCAGCCGACCCAGGGCCGCCGCGTGCTCCCTCCCCTGCCCGGCCGGTGCCGCTTCCGGGTCGGCCAGCGTCGCCCAGGAGCGGGCCATGGCCGCGACCGGGGCGGCGAACGTCGGCAGCGAGCAACCGTCGGTGCCGGGGCCGATCTCGCCGACCTCCACCCGAAGCACCTCGGCCATGATGCCGAGGATCCGCCGCTGGAGGGGATGCGACGGCTCCAGGTAGGTCTCGGTCGGCAGCCCCTCGTGGACGCAGACGGCCAGCATCCCGGCGTGCTTCCCGGAGCAGTCGCACTGGAGCGGCGACGGCGGCACCACCCCGGCCGCGACCCGCGCCCCCTCCGCCTTGTTGTAGGGCACGATGCAGCCGCACCGGAGCGCGTCGACGCCGAGCCCGACCTTGGCCAGCATGGCGGCCACCTCGGCCTGGTGGTGGGGCTCGCCCGAGTGGGAGGCGCAGCAGAGCGCCAGCTCCCGCGGGGTGAAGCCGAAGCGGTCCGCCGCGCCGCTCTCGACGACCGGGATCGCCTGGAACGGCTTGGCCGACGAGCGGTAGAAGACGACCCGGCAGGGGTCGCCGGCATGGGCGACCAACTCGCCCGAGACGTCGGCGACGACGATGACGCCGTGGTGGACGCTCTCGACGATGCCGCCACGGGTGGTTTCGGCGAGGACGGCCAAGTGGAGGCTCCTTCCGTTCGAGCTCTACGCGCCTGCCGAGATCCGCCCCCGGCGTCGCCGTCAAAAAAGCCCCTCTCCCGCGCGTCGGGAGAGGGGTTGGGGTGAAGACCGCCTCGGAGCAACGCCGGCTACGCCCCGCCGCCCACCTGGGCGACCACCGACAGCGCCCGGTACCAGCGCTCGGCGAGGTCGAAGATCTGGGGGGCGAAGACGAGGCCGCCGGCGATCGTCGCCACCGCCATCGCGCCGATCCCGGCGTTCAGCAGCGGCGTGCTCGTCTGCCGCGGCTCCCGGATCGGCTCGTTGAAGTACATCACCGCCACCAGCCGCAGGTAGTAGAAGGCGCTGACGGCCGAGAGGACCACGATCGCGATCGCCAGGAACAACCCGACCGGGCCGGACTCGATCGCGGCCAGGATGACGCGGTACTTGGCGTAGAAGCCGATCGTCGGCGGGATCCCCATCAGGGCGATCATGAAGACGGTCATCGCGGCCGCCGCCAGCGGCTGGGTGGCGCCGAGGCCGCTGAAGTCGTCGAGCGTCAGGCCCCGCCCGCGGTGCTGCAGCCAGGCGACGACGGCGAAGGCGCCGATGTTCATGATCGCGTAGGCGAACAGGTAGAAGAGGAGGCTGGCGACGGCCTGGTCGCCGGCGCCGGCGCTGCCGCCGAAGCCGGACTCGGTCCGGTAGGCGGCGAGGCCGACCATCATGTAACCGGTGTGGGCGATCGAGGAGTAGGCCAGCATCCGCTTGACGTTGCGCTGGGAGATGGCGACGACGTTGCCGAAGGCCATCGTCAGCAGGGCCAGCGCCGCGATCAGGTTCAGCCACTCCTCCCGCATCGGCCCCATCGCCTGGACCAGGATCCGGATGGTGGCGGCGAAGGCGGCCGCCTTCGGCACAACGGACATGAAGGCGGTCACCGGGGTCGCCGCGCCGTCGTAGGCGTCCGGGGTCCAGAAGTGGAACGGCACCGCCGCCATCTTGAAGCCGAGGCCGACGACCAGCAGGAGCAGGGCGAAGAGGAGCGACGGCTCCAGGAAGCCGGTGCCCTGGACGCTCGTCTGGAGGCTGGCGGCGATGCCGTCCAGGTTCGTCGTCCCGGTTGCCCCGTAGATCCAGGCCATCCCGTAGACGAGGATGGCCGAGGCGAAGATGCCGAGCAGGAAGTACTTCATGGCGCCTTCGACGGCGCTCGTCCGCCGCTTGGCGAAGGCGGTCAGGACGTAGGTGGCGAGCGACGAGAGCTCGATCCCGATGAAGATCATCACCAGGTCGCCGGCGGAGGCGACGAAGAGGGCGCCGAGGGTGGAGAAGGCCAGCAGGACGTAGAACTCGCCGATCGGCATCCGCCCTTCGAGGCGGTCGATGTAAGAGGCGGCGGAGGCGACGGTCAGCGCCGCCGCGACGAGGATCACCAGCGAGAGGAAGACGCTCAGGCCGTCGGCCCGGAAGAGCCACCAGAAGGTCGCCTGGTTCTTGCCGTCGACGAACCAGAGCGAGGCGGCGGCCAGGCCGTAGCCGAGCAGCGAAAGCGCGGTCAACACCCGGGAATGGGTGTGCCGCGGCGTGAAGGCATCGGCGAACAGGAGCACGATCGCGAGCGCCAGGACGACCAACTGCGGCAGCGCCAGCAGCCAGTCCGGCGACGGCAAGAGCGAAAGGTCGACGAGCATCCGGGTCCCCTATCGCTGAGTCGTGAGTCGTGAGTCGTGAGTCGTGGAGTTACGGGACACTAATTCCCCCTGGCCGTAGTCCATCATGACCCACGACTCACGACTCACGACTCGTTACCGGTACAGCGCCAGGATCCGCTCGAAGGCCGGCTCGACGATGGCGAAGATCGGGCCGGGGAAGATGCCGGTGACGATCGTCAGCACCGCCAGCGGGAAGAGGGTCAGGGCTTCCTTCTTGGTCAGGTCCGGCCAGACCGAGGCGTGGGGGTCGTGCTCGCCGTGGAGGTCGGGCACCGTTTCCTCGCGACCGACGTTGTGACCGGTCGCCTCCGCCGTCGCGGCCGTCGGCGTTGTCGGGACGTGGTCGTGGGAACCGCCGGAGACGGGCAGCGGCATCGCGTGGCCGAATGCCGGCTCGGCGTGGCCGTGGCCGCCGTGGCCGTGGCTGCCGCCGGCGGCGGCCAACTCCGCCCGCTCGGCGTCGTTCAGGGCGTTGTCGTGGGGGTCCGGCAGCTCGCCTTTGGCGCGGCCAAAGACGACCCGCTGGAACATCCACATCATGTACCAGGCGGCGAAGATGACGACGGCGAAGACGAAGAAGGCCAGGAGCGGGTTGTATTGCCAGGTGGCGAGGGCGACCAGGAACTCGCCGACGAAGCCGGAGAGCCCCGGCAAGCCGATGGAGGCGAACATGAAGAGGGCGAAGTAGGCGGCGTAGGCAGGCATCTTCGTGGCGAGGCCGCCGAAGGCGTCGATCCGGCGGGTGTGGGCCCGCTCGTAGATGACGCCGACGAGGAGGAAGAGGGCACCGGTGTTGAAGCCGTGGGCCAGCATCACCATCATCGCGCCGTCCAGCCCCTGCAGGTTGAGGACGAAGATGCCGAGGGTGACGAACCCCATGTGGCTGACCGAGGAATAGGCGATCAGCTTCTTCATGTCCGGCTGGACGAGGGCAACGAAGGCGCCGTAGAGAATCGCGATGACCGAGAGCCCGATGATCCAGGGAGCCCAGGCGCGGGTGCCATCCGGGTAGAGCGGCAGGTTGAAGCGGAGCAGGCCGTAGCCGCCCATCTTCAGCATCACCGCCGCCAGGATGACCGAGGCCGCGGTCGGGGCCTCGACGTGGGCGTCCGGCAGCCAGGTGTGGAACGGGAAGAGCGGCACCTTGACCGCGAAGGCGACGAAGAAGGCGGCGAAGACCCAGAACTGGAACGTCACCGGGTAGGCCCCGTTCGCCAGCTCCAGCACGTTCAGGGTGCGGATCCCAGTCTGCTCATAGTAGGCCTGGTAGGTGGCGACGATGCCGACCAGCATCAGGAGCGAGCCGAAGAGCGTGTAGAGGAAGAACTTCACGGCCGCGTAGACTCGGTTCGATGAGCCCCAGATGCCGATCAGGAGCGCCATCGGGATCAGCATCAGCTCCCAGAAGATGTAGAAGACGAAGAGGTCGAGCGCCATGAAGACGCCGAGCATCCCGGTCTCCAGCAGCAGGACCGCGATGTAGTACTCCCGCTGCCGGGTCTTGACGGTGTCCCACGACCAGACCATCGCGATCAGGGTCAACAGCGTCGTCAGCACGATCAGGAGGGCGGCGATGCCGTCGACACCCATGAAGTAGGAGACGCCGAGGCCCGACGACCACTCGACCTTCTCCTGCCAGGGGACGGCCTGGTCGGCCTGGAAGGGGGCGTTCGGGTCGAGCCCGAGCAGCATCACCACCGACAGCACGAAGGAACCCGCGGCGGCGACCAGGGCGGTGGTGCGCGGCAGCGCGGGCGAGGCGCGCGGCAGGAAGAAGATGAGCAGGGCGCCCAGCAGCGGCAGGTAGGTCATCGCGCTCAGGATCGGGAAGTTAGTCACGGGCGCCCCTCCGGGCGAGTCGAGGAGTGACCCGGCCCTCGTACTTCTCGACTCCTCGACTCCTCGACTCCTCGACTCGTCATCGGAGCAGATCGCTGAAGAAGCCGAGGTAGATGCCGACCATCACCACCATCCCGAGCGCGATCGCCAGCGCGTAGTTGGCGACGAGGCCGGTCTGGACGTGGCGGAGGCGCTGGCTGACGCCGCCGATGCCGGCGGCGAGGCCGTTGACGGCGGCGTCGATGATCCCCTCGTCGACTACCCGCCAGAGCCAGTCCGAGAGGCCGCGGAAGGGGCGGACGAAGACGCGATCGTAGAGCTCGTCCCACCACCACTTGTTGAAGAGGAGGCCGTAGGAGCCGCGGGTGAGGCGCTGGTCGATCGCGACGACCTCCTCGGCCGTCCGCACGTTGCGGTAGTTGACGGCGGCGACGGCGATGCCGGCCAGGGCGACGACGCTCGAGATGATCGCGAAGGTCAACTTGGTCGCGGTCGAGACGTGGTGCTCTTCCTCGCCGGAGCCCTCGTCGACGGCGGTGCCGCCGGCCTCGGCGTCCTGCTCGCCGGTCGGCTCGTGCTCTTCGCCGGCGGGCTCCTCCTGGAGGAAGACGAGCGAGGCGATCTCGGCCGGCGCCTCCTCGCTATGGTCCGCCTCTTCTCCGTGGGCGAAGACGGGTTCAAGGAAGCTGTGGATCGGGCCTTCCTCCGGCGGGAAGCCGACGAAGCCGATCAGCAGCGAGGGGACCGCCAGGAGGACGAGCGGCAGCGACATCGAGGCGGGCGACTCGTGGGGGTGGACCTGGGTGTTGTCGAAGCGCTCCGGGCCGAAGAAGACGAGGAAGACGAGGCGGAACATGTAGAGGCCGGTGAAGAAGGCGGCGACGAGACCGACCACCGAGGCGATCTGGCCGATCGGCTGGTGCTCGCTGACCCAGGCCGAGAGGATGATCTCGTCCTTGCTCCAGAAGCCGGCGAAGGGGACGACACCGGCGTTGGCGAGGGCGGCGATCAAGAAGGTGCCGGCGGTCACCGGCATGTACTTGCGGAGGCCGCCCATCCGGCGGATGTCCTGCTCCTCGTGCATGCCGTGGATGACGCTGCCGGAGCCGAGGAAGAGGAGCGCCTTGAAGAAGGCGTGGGTCAGCAGGTGGAAGATGGCGCCGACCCAGGCGCCCACGCCGAGGGCGAAGGCCATGTAGCCGAGCTGGGAAAGGGTCGAGTAGGCGACGACCCGCTTGATGTCGTTCTGGACCATCCCGATCGTCGCCGCCATGAAGGCGGTGAAGGCGCCGACGATCGTGACGACGACCAGCGCGGTCGGCGCCAACTCGAAGATCGGCTGGGCGCGGGCGACGAGGTAGATGCCGGCGGTGACCATCGTCGCGGCGTGGATTAGGGCGGAGACCGGGGTCGGGCCCTCCATCGCGTCCGGCAGCCAGACGTGGAGGGGGAACTGGGCGCTCTTGCCGCAGGCGCCGAGGAACAGCAGCAACGCGATCCCGGTCAACGTCCCGACCGCGACTTCGGGCGCAGCCGAGAAAACCTCCTGGAAGGAGATGGTGCCGAAGACGGCGAAGATCCACATGATGCCGAGGCCGAAGCCGAGGTCGCCGACGCGGTTGACGATGAACGCCTTCTTGGCGGCGTCGGCGGCCGAGCGCCGCTTGAACCAGAACCCGATCAGCAGGTAAGAGCAGAGACCGACGCCCTCCCAGAAGACGAAGAGGAGCAGGAAGTTGTCGGCCAGGACGAGCATCAGCATCGAGAAGACGAAGAGCGGCAGGTAGGAGAAGAAGCGGTAGTAGCCCCCGTCGCCGTGCATGTAGCCGACCGAGTAGACGTGGACGAGGAAGCCGACGGAGGAGACGACGACGAGCATGATCGCCGTCAACTGGTCGGCGTAGAGGTTGACGTCGACGACGAAGTCGCCGGCCGGGATCCAGGTGAAGAGGTGCTGCGAGATCGGCTCGCCCGTCTCGTAGAGCTGGCGGAGGACGAGGAGGGCGAGGAGGAAGGAGCCGAAGACGGCCGGAGCAGCAACCCAGTGGGCGTTGGCCCGGATGACGCCGCGGCCGAGGAGGATGTTGACCGCGAAGGCAAGCAGCGGCAGGAGCGGGATCAGGAAGAGCCAGCGTTCCATCTAGCGGACGCCCCCCGCCCACTCGGCCCGGCCGCCCACGACGCGCATCCCCGTCCGCCCTCCCGCACGCACAACAGCCACCGTGCTCCGCCCGGCGCAAACCCGGCGAAGTGTACCGCAACGTCTACGGCGGAGAGACGGAGTGGTGCGGCGCTACCCGGCCAGCTCATACGGAAACCGGGTAATCACCCCCGTTTCCTCGGACGCCGTTCCCGCGGCCGCCAGTGGGAGCGGCAGCGGGCCTTGAGGGCCGGCCGTTGGCGTTCGAGGTGGAGGCACCGCTCCTCCAGGGCGTCTGCCAGCGCGGCGAGGGTCGCGAACGTGCGGTTGGCGACCGGCTCGTCGACGGGGCCCCACAGCCGCTCGGCCGGCCGCAGCTCCGGCGAGTAGGGCGGCAGGAACGCCAGGCGGACGCCCCCCGGCGGCGCCAGCTTCGCGCCCGTGTGTCAGCCGGCGTTGGCAAGGGCCAGCACGGCCCGCTTCGTCGGCCCGATCCCCTCGTCGCGGGCGAACGCCGCCAAGGCCGGGTTCATCGCCTCCACGCTCGCGGTCGGCAGCAGGCCCCACCGGCT
>CADCWF010000018.1 GCA_902806345.1 uncultured Thermomicrobiales bacterium | reverse complement strand
TCGGCGGGGATGCCGGGCGGCATCCTCCGGGTGGCGACCATCGGCGAGCCGCCCCACCTCGACGAGCACCAATCGACGGCCGAGTTGATCGCCGTCCTCGGCTACTGCGCCTACGAGGGGTTGTTCACCTACGACGCCGACTACCAGCCGATCCCGGAGCTGGTCGAGACCCACACCGTCAGCGACGACGGTCTGGTCCACACGATGACCCTCCGCCAGGGGGTCACCTTCCACAACGGCGAGCCGCTGACCGCCGCCGACGCGATCGCCTCGGTCGAGCGCTGGGGCCGGATCAGCGGCGTCGGCAAGCGGCTGATGGAGAAGACCGCCGGGCTGACCGCGCCCGACGACGCCACGATCGAGTTCCGCCTCAACGAGCCCTACGGCACCATCCTGATCGCGCTCGCCCACAACACCCAGGCTTGCACCATCCACCCCAAATCCGTCCTCGACGCGGCGGGCGACGACCCGATCACGGACGAGACGATGTACGTCGGCACCGGCCCCTACCGCCTCGCCGAGTGGCGGCGCGACGCCGCGATGCGGTTCGAGCGCTTCGACGAATACCAGTCGGCGCCGGGTGAGGCGCCGGTCGGCTACGGCGGCCGCAAGTACGCCTACGCCGACGCGATCGAGTTCATCCCGGTGCCGGACGAGGCGGCCCGCGTGGCCGGTCTCCAGGCGGGCGACTACCAGCTCGCGCTCGACATCGGGAACGACCAATACGAGGTGCTGAACGGGGCGCCGGGGATCATCGCCGAGATCCTGACTCCGACCAACTGGGACGTTTTCTTCCTCAACTGGAAGTCGCCGATGATGGGCAACCTGGCGATGCGGGAGGCGGTCCAAGCGGCCTTCGACCACCGGCCGATGCTGCAGTCCGGCCGCGGCGGCGACGACTTCATCCGGCTCGACCCGGGCCTGATGATGCAGCAGACGCCGTGGCACTCGACCGCCGGCGCGGAGCGCTACGACATGAACGACCCGGAGCTGGCGCGGGCGAAGCTGGAGGAGGCCGGCTACGCCGGCGAGCCGCTCCGCTTCCTGGCGACCCAGGAGTACTCCTACATGTACGGCGAGGCGATCGTCGCCCAACAGCAACTGGAGGCGGTCGGCATCACCGTCGACCTCCAGGTGACGGACTGGGCGACGGTGCTGGAGCGGCGGGCCATCCCGGAGGAATGGGACATGTTCGTCACCGGCCACGGCTTCGTCCCCGACCCGAGCCAGATCTCCTACGTCGGCCAGATGAACCAGTACCCCGGCTGGTGGAGCTCCGAGCCCAGCCTGGAGCTGGCCGCGTCGCTCCTGGCCGGCTCCGACTTCGACGAGCGGAAGGCGACCTTCGACGAGATCCAAACCGCCCACTACACGGAGATCCCGGCGATCAAGATCGGCGACTCCAGCAACGTCTCCTTCCGCTCCGACACCGTCGGCGGCTGGGACGGCCAGTTCGAGCGCGGCATCAAGTTCTGGAACCTCTGGTTGAACGGGTAGCGATCTGCCGCCCGGTGCGTTCTCCCCCTCTCCCGCGCATCGGGACAGGGGGCCGGATCCCCGAGCAAGGGTGAGGGCCATCCACCCCAACCGGCGACGGATGAAACGGAATCCGTCTGCGCAGTCCCCATACCCGGCGGCGAGCCCTCACCCCCAGCCCCTCTCCCGATGCGCGGGAGAGGGGAGCACGACGGGGATCACGATTCCGGCACGGCCCCACCGGATTTCGGATGAGGAAGCGCCATGACCGCCTACATCCTGCGGCGGCTCGTCCTCCTGGTGCCGGTGCTCCTCGTCGTCGGCGTGGTCGTCTTCGCCCTCGTCCACCTGACGCCCGGCGACCCCGCCGCGGTGATCCTCGGCGACCGGGCGACCACCGAGGACATCCAGCGGTTGCGCGGCCAGCTCGGGCTGAACGACCCGCTGCCGGTCCAGTTCGGCCGCTGGTTCGGCGGCGTCCTCCGGCTGGACTTCGGGGAGTCGATCTTCCTCGGCGAGTCGGTCACCGCGGCGCTGCGGGACCGCGTCCAGCCGACGCTGCTGCTGACGCTCTACGCGCTGTCTATCCAGCTCCTCATCGGCGTCCCGGCCGGGGTGCTGGCGGCCGTCCGCCACGATTCGCCGCTCGACCGGGTGCTGACGGTGGTCGCCATCTCCGGCGCCGCCATCCCGACCTTCTTCCTCGGCATCCTCCTGATCCTCCTCTTCGCCGTCCAACTCCGCTGGCTGCCCTCCGGCGGTTACGTGGCGCCGACGGAGGACCTCGGCGCCCACGTCCAGGGGATGCTCCTGCCGGCGTTCGCCCTCGGATTCTCCGCCGCCGGGTTGCTGGCGCGGCTGGTCCGCTCGTCGATGCTCGACGTACTGCGCGAGGACTACGTGCGGACCGCCTTCGCCAAGGGGCTGCCGGAGAAGCTCGTCGTCGTCCGCCACGCCCTGCGCAACGCCCTGATCCCGGCGCTGACCGTGATCGGCACCTCGGTCGGCGCGCTGCTCGGGGGGGCGGTCGTCACCGAGACCGTCTTCACCATCCCGGGGATGGGGCGGCTCGTCGTCCAGAGCATCGCCCGCCGCGACTACCCGGTCATCCAGGGGGCGATCATGGCGATCGCCGTCACCTACGTCCTGGTCAACCTCCTGGTCGACCTGCTCTACGTCTACACCGACCCGCGCGTCCGCCTCGGGGGCGACTGATGGCGGTCGCCACCGGACGCGCGTCCATCCCAGTCGCGCCGGCGCTGACCGAGGGCCACCGCCCCCGCCACGGCCCGGTCCGGCGGTTCTTCGCCAACCCGGTCGCGCTCTTCAGCGCCGGCTTCCTGCTGCTTGCCGTCATCGCGGCGCTCTTCGCGCCGCTGCTGACCCCCTACGATCCGACGTTCCTCGACCCGGCCGTCCGTCTCCAGGGTCCCTCGGCCGACCACCCCATGGGGACCGACGACCGCGGCCGCGACGTTCTCAGCCGGATCATTTACGGTGGCCGGGTCTCGCTCGCGATCGGGGCCGGGGTGACGGTCGTCGCCGCCCTCCTCGGCGCCGCACTCGGGCTCCTCTCGGGCTTCTACCCGAAGGTGGACACCCCGGTCATGCGGACGATGGACGGCCTGATGGCCTTCCCCAGCATCCTCCTCGCGATCGCGATCATGGCCAGCCTCGGGCCGTCGGCCGGCAACGTCGTCGCCGCCCTGGTCGTCGTCTACACCCCGACGATCGCCCGCCTGGTCCGCTCGACGACGCTCGTCACCAAGCAGCAGCCCTTCGTCGAGTCGGCCCGCGCGGTCGGCATGACGGACCGCTCGATCCTGCTCCGTTACATCTTCCCGAACGGGCTCTCGTCGCTGATCGTGCAGGGAACCTTCGTGGTCGCCTTCGCGATCATCTCCGAGGCGTCGCTCTCGTTCCTCGGCGCCGGGGTCGACCCGGAGACCCCCACCTGGGGCAACATGCTGCGCGACGGCCAGCGGGTGCTCCAGCGGGCCTGGTGGCTGGCGCTCTTTCCCGGCATCGCCCTAGTGCTGACGGTGCTGACGCTCAACCTCTTGGGGGACGCGCTGCGGGACGCGCTGGACCCGCGGGCGCGTTCGAGGTGATAGGGGTTAGGGGATAGCGGATAGGCGAGCGACGCCACCGCCCGTTCTCCTTTCCCCTATCGCCTATCACCTCTCCGCTACGGAGGACCTATGCTCGTCGTCGATGCCCACCTCGACCTCGCGATGAACGCCCTGATGTGGAACCGGGATCTGGCGCTCTCCGCCCACGAGACGCGCCGGATCGAACGCGAGGAGGGGATGACCGCGAAGGGCCGCGCCGCCGGCACGGTCGGCTTCCCCGACTTACGGGCTGGAGGCATCGGCCTCGTCTTCGCGACGGTGATCGTCCGCAAGAACCACGGCCAGAACGCCGGGATCGACTTCCGGACGCACGAGATCGCCTACGCCCAGGCCCAGGGCCAGCTCGCCTTCTACCGGGAGCTGGAGCGGCAGGGCACCATCCGCCTGGTCCGCACCGGCGCCGACCTCGCCACCTGGCGGACTGCTTGGGAGGCGGATCCGGCCACGGCGCCGTTCGGCTTCGTCCTCCTGATGGAGGGGGCGGACCCGATCGTCGCGCCGGAGCAGGCCCGCCTCTGGTGGGAGGACGGCCTGCGGATGGTCGGCCTCGCCCACTACGGCCCGAGCGCCTACGCCTTCGGTACCGGCAGCGCCGGCCCGCTGCCGGAGAAGGGGCGCGCGCTGCTGCGGTTGATGGACGAGGTCGGGATGGTCCTCGATGCCTCCCACCTGACCGACGAGAGTTTCCACGAGGCGCTCGACCGCTTCGCCGGCCCGGTCATCGCCAGCCACTCCAACTGCCGGGCGCTGGTGCAGGGGGACCGCCAGCTCGACGACGCGATGATCGGCCGGCTGGTCGAGCGCGACGGGGTGATCGGGGCGGTGATGGACGCCTGGATGCTGGAGCCGGGCTGGGTCCGCGGCGAGACGACCAACGAGCGCCTGACGCTGGGGGCGGTCGTCGACCAGATCGACCGCGTCTGCCAGCTCGCCGGCAACAGCCGGCACGCCGCGATCGGGACGGACCTCGACGGCGGCTACGGGATCGAGCAGACCCCGCGCGACCTCGACACCATCGCCGACGTCCAGAAGATCCCCGACCTGCTGCGCCGCCGCGGCTACGGGGAGGACGACGTGGCGGCAGTCATGCACGGCAACTGGTTACGGCTGATGGAGCGGGCGTTGCCGATGGGATGACGGGCGTTCGCGCGGTTCGGGGAGGCGAGGGGAGGGGAGGGCCGGCGTGGGCGTGTACGAGGAGCTTGGGCTGCGGCCGATCGTCAACGCCGCCGGTACGTTGACCCGGCTCGGGGGCAGTCGGATGGACCCGGCCGTCCTGGCAGCCATGGCCGAGGCGGCCGCCTCGTTCGTCCCGATCGACGAGTTGCAGGAGAAGGCCGGGGCGGCCATCGCCGAGATCACCGGGGCCGAGGCGGGCTACGTCGTCGCCGGGGCCGCCGCCGGGCTGAGCCTCGGCACGGCTGCCTGCGTCGCCGGACTCGATGTCGCCGCGATGGACCGGCTGCCGGACACCGCCGGGCTCCGCAACGAGGTGGTGGTGCAGCGCGGCCACCGCAACGCCTACGACCACGCGATCCGGGCGGCCGGCGTCGCCTTCGTCGAGGTCGGCTACCTCGGCTACCCCGGCGCCGGCGGCACCTACCCCTGGCAGATCGCGGCGGCCATCACGGAGCGGACGGCCGCCGTCGCCTGCCCGATCCTCGACACGCCGGGCACGGTGCCGCTGCCGGAGGTCTGCGAGATCGCCCATGCCCGGGGCGTGCCGGTGATCGTCGACGCGGCGGCGGAGCTGCCGCCGCGGGCCAACCTGCGCCGGTTCGTCGCCGAGGGGGCCGATCTGGTCGTCTTCTCCGGCGGCAAGGCGATCGGCGGGCCGCAGGCGAGCGGCATCCTTGCCGGCCGGGCCGACCTGATCGCCTCGGTCGCCCTCCAGCATCAGGACATGGACGTCCGGCCGGAGACGTGGTCGCACCGGGCGCTGGTCGAGGGCGGCCGCCTGGGCGGGGTGCCGCACCAGGGGTTCGGCCGCCCGATGAAGGTCGGCCGGGAGGAGATCGTCGGGCTGCTCGTGGCCCTCCGCCGGTTCGCCGCCGGCAGCGACGAGGTCGACCTCGCCCGGTTCCACGCCCGACTCGACCCGATCGAGCGGGCGCTCGATGGGATCCGTGGTGTCCGTGTCTCCCGACACGTCCCTCCGGGCAAGCCGGTGCCGTTGCTCCTGGTCGACATCGACCCCGTGCTCGTCGGCGGCACCGCCTACGAGGTCGTGAACGCCCTGCTCGCCGGCGAGCCGCCGATCGCCGTCGTCCAGTCGTGGGCCGAACGCGGTCTGATCGCGATCAACCCCCAGGCCCTCACCGACGAGGAAACGGAGATCGTGGCGACCCGGCTCGGGGAGGTGCTGCGGGCGGCGCGATGACGGCGGAACCCGGCGCCAAAGGCCTGGGCCGCGGCGACGAGGTTCCGCCGGGACTGGGGAGATTGCTGGTCGTGGCCCGGTCCATGGCGTCGGAGGGGCCTTGCCTCTCGGGTCCGGGCTCCTGGAGCGGCGAACGATGAAGTTGGCGCCTCCACCGTCATCCGGGGCGGAGCCGATGGATGACGGAACGAGGGGGGCGACAACGCTTGTGAAACGCGCTCTAACACCCGGGGGCTGATGGGGAGCCCCCTTGATTGCTTCGTCTATCCGCCCCGGTGGAGCCCGCTCTTGTGCGCATCGGGTCCCCGAGCAGAGAGGGGGTTGAAGGTGAGAACTCCCGGCGGACACCGGGGCCGTTCATCCGGATTCCGTATGGCGAGGGTGGCTCGGGTGGAGGTGGATGCCGTGCTGGTCCGACCGGAATCGGGGACCAAGGTCCTCTGGCAGGAGATGCTGCGGCACGAGCTGCTGGCGGCGATGGAGGACGGGGCGGTCGTCGTCGTCCCGGTCGGGTCGGTGGAGCAGCACGGCCCCCACTGCCCGCTCGACGTCGACATCAGTATCCCTTACCACCTCGCGGTGCGTACCGCCGCGGCGCTCGCCGGCGAGGTGCCGGTCCTCGTCGCGCCGCCGGTGACCTTTGGCTTCACCCACTACAACATGGGGGAGATCGGGACGATCACGCTCGGGCTGGAGACCTTCGTCGCGACCTTGTGCGACGTGGCCCGCTCGATCTGGGCCAACGGGTTCCGGCGGATCGTCCTGCTCAACGGCCACGGCGGGAACGAGGCCCCGACCTGGTCCGCGGCGGTCAAACTGGCGGAAGAGGATGTCTGGGCGGTCGCCCTCACCTACTGGACGATGGCGAAGGACGAACTGCTGGCCTGGAGCGAGGCGGACGGCGGCAGCATCGGCCACGGGGGGGAATGGGAGACGAGCCTCCAGCTCTACCTGCGGCCGGAGCTGGTGGAGATGGGGCGGGCGGTCGAGGACGCCTGGCGGCTAAAGTTCGGCCCGGGGGTCGGCCGCTTCGCCCGCTTCCCGGAGCGCCGCCGGGAGATGGAGCACGGCGTGATGGGGAACCCGCGCGTCGCCTCGGCGGCGAAGGGCGGGCGCCTCTTCGCCCTGCTCCAGGAGCGGCTGGCGGCACTCTGCCGCGAGTACCACGCGACGGAGCCGCCGCGGTATCGGGAGTTCGGCTCGCACTGCCCGTGACGAGCGCGCGGCACCCGGAACGCCCTCGCCGTTCATTCGATCGGCTTCCCCCCCCGAGGACGTGGGGGTGGGCTGCGTTGCGTTTCCGCTTCCCCCGGTTTTCGCCCGCGCTCCCGCCGAAACGGGAGCGCGGGCAGCGGATGAAGACCGGCCGCTTACCCGGCGGCCTCCTCCACGTTGTCGATGTTGTAGACCGTGAACGGGCCCATCAGCACCCGCAGCGCCTCCACGTCCGGCCGCGTCGGGTCCTGGGTGATCGTGTACTCGCCGAGGCGGCCGGCCATGAACGTCTCGCCCTCGACGCCCTGGAGGTCGCCGGTGGCCAGCATGTAGGAGACGTAGTAGGTGAGGTAGCCGAGGTCGACGAAGCTCCAGAGGGCGAACTCCGGGGCGCACCCGTTCTGGGTGTACTCCAGCATCTCGGCCGGGACGCCGAGGCCGGAGACCTTGATCTCGTCGCACAGCCCCTCGGCCTGCAGTGCCTGGGCGGCGGACACGATGCCGACCGAGGTCGGCGCCATGATCAGCTCCATGTCGGGGTGCTTGGAGATCAGCGCCTGGGCCTGCTCGTAGCTCTTCTCGGACTGGTCGTCGCCGTAGACGGTCTCGAGCAGCTCGAGGTTGGCGTAGGCCGGATCCTCGAGCGCGTCTTCCATCGCCGCGATCCAGGCGTTCTGGTTGGCCGCGTCGGGCGAGGCCGAGAGGATCGCGAACTGGCCGCCATCCTCGCCGAGGATCGACAGGGCCATGTCGGCCATCACCTTGCCGGTCTCGGTGAAGTCGACCTGGGCGACGAAGACGCTCTCGCCCTCGCCGTTCGGGATCGGCGAGTCCCAGGTGACGACCTTGGTGCCGGCCTCCTGGGCGCCGACGGCCGACGGCACGATCTGGTCGCCGGAGTTGTTGGAGAGCATCACGACGTCGTAGCCGGCCGTCGGCGCGTTGGTCATGAACTCGATCTGGCCGGCGACGCTGTTCTCCGCGGTCGGGCCGACGAAGTCGAACGCGGTCGGGTTGCCCAGCTCCGCCGCCGCCTCCTGGGCGCCCTGGTTGGCCTGGTCGAACGGCAGGATGCCGAGGAACTTGGGCAGCAGCATCATCTTGACGTCCTGCCCGGTCGTCGCCTCGACCGCCGCCCCCGACGCTGCCGGCGTCGCCTCCTGGGCCAGCACCCCGGCCCCGACGTTGGCCGCCAGCAACCCGGCGCACATCGCACCGGCAATGAATCGACGCCTCTTCACGTTAGTCTCCTCCTCGTCGTCGAGCTTTGTCCGCCTAAGGTTAGGGAATCCGGGGGATCGGTTGGCCTGCCGCCGTCATCCTGAATGAAGTGAAGGATCTCCCGCCGCGGTGGCGTTCCCCGTACGGCGTTGCCCGGACCCGGAGCGAGATCGTTCGGCTTCGCCCAGGATGACGGGGGAGGCGGTCGGCCCGAACCCCCAGGGATCCCTTGGATTCCGAATGAGTTCCACCTCCCGCCTTTCCGCCTACCCACCTCCCGCCTACTCGGTCGCGGCCCGCGAGGGCATGCTCCCGGCCGGGGCGACCGGCGGCGCCCGCAGGCTCGGCTCGGGCCGCCGCCGCCTCAGACCCGCCCGGCCCCGCTCCCAGAGGTTCGGCGCCAGCACCGAGAGGATCAGCAGGAGGCCGATGATCCCGGTCTGGGTGTTGCCGGTCACCCCGGCGATGACCAGGCCGTTGCGCAGGTTGAGGACGAGGTAAGTCGAGAGCAGCACCCCGAGCATCGTGCCGACGCCGCCGAAGATGCTGACCCCGCCGAGCAGGACGACGGTGATGATGTCCAGCTCGAACCCCTCGGCGGTGCTCGCCCGGACGGCGCCGAGGCGGGCCGCCATCAGCACCCCGGCCAGCGCCGAGACAAGCCCGCTCAGGGTGAAGATCGCGATCTTGACCCGCGCTACCGGCACCCCGGAGAAGCGGGCCGCCGGCGCGCTGTTGCCGACCTCGTAGGCGAGGCGGCCGAAGCCGCTGGCGTGGAGGGCGACGGCGGCGACGACCGCGAGGATCGCGAAGAGCAGGATCGAGAGGGTGACCGGGCCGATCAGCCCCCGCTGCCCGAGGTCGGTGAACCAGGCCGGGAAGCCGCCGACCGAGCGGTCCTGGACCAGCAGCCGGGCGAGGCCGCGGAAGCCGACGTAGCCGGCCAGGGTGACCGCCAGCGAGCTGAGGCCGACCCGGGCGACGAAGAACCCGTTGATCAGCCCGAAGCCGGCGCCGACCCCGAGGGCGACGAGGATGGCGAGCGGGACGGGCACCCCCAGCTCGAAGAGGGCCGCCACGACCGCGGCCGAGAGCCCCATCATCGAGGCGACCGAGAGGTCGATCTCGCCGCTGATGATGACGAAGGCCATCACCAGGACCACGATCGCCTTCTCGATCCCCAGCTGGAAGAGGTTGATCTGGTTGGTGACGGTCAGGAAGTTCGGCACCCGGGTGACGTTGAACGCCAGGACGACGAGGAGGAGGATCGCCAGCAGCCCCTCCCAGCTCCGCAACCGGCGCCACAGCTCACGCCCCATGGGTCGCTCCCCCCACCCCTGCGGTGGCCGCCTGCGCCCGCTCCTGGTCGCGCCGCCGGACGCGCACCCACGCCTCGCGGAGGCGGCCGAGGATGACGGCGTCGGCGGTGACGGCGAGGAGGATCAGGAGGCCGAGGATGGCGTCGCGGGCGAACTCGCTGATGCCGGCCCACCGCAACAGGCTCTGCTGGAGGATCTCGATCAGGAGGACGCCCATCAGGGCGCCGATCATCGAGCCGGAGCCGCCGAAGATGTTGACGCCGCCGACGACCACCGCGGCGACCACCTGGAGCTCCAGCCCCTGGGCGGCGGTGACGGTGATGTTGCCGAAGCGGACCAGGAAGAGGAACCCCGCCAACCCCGAGAGGGCGCCCGAGAGGGCGAACGCGGTGAAGACGTCGCGCTCGACCGGCAGCCCGGCGGTGCGGGCGGCGGCCGGGTTGGAGCCGATCGCGTAGAGGCGGCGGCCGAACGGCAGGGAGCGCAGCGCGAACTGACCGAGGATCACGGTCAGCAGGGCGACCCCGACGACGAGGCGGAGGTCGTAGCCGCCGACCGCGAGGAGGGTGGCGCTGGGGACGTCGTTCAGCCAGTCCGGGAGGTCGGCGGTGGTGACCGTCCTGGCGCCGGAGAACTCGACCAGGACGACCCGGTAGAGGGCCAGGGTGCCCAGGGTGGCGATGACGGCCGGCACCCGGCCGTAGGCGACGATCAGGCCGTTGACGGCGCCCAGGGCCGCCCCGAGGAGGATCGAGAGGAGCACCGCCAGGGGCGCCGAGAGCGCCTCGGAGCGGGTCAGCAGGGTGCCGACGACGTAGGCGACCATGCCGACGATCGACGAGACCGAGAGGTCGATATTGCGGGTCAGGACGACCAGCACCTGGCCGACCGCGACGACCAGCGGGATGGCGAGGCCGACCGTCAGCCGGTTGACGCTGCGGGGGTCGAAGTAGCCGGGAATCTGGGTCGCGAAGAAGGCCAGCAGGCCGAGGGTGACCACGACCAGGATGAGCTCGCGGAACTGCTCCGGGCGGACGCGGCGGAGGATCGTGTCGCTCACGGCCGCGCCCCCGGGGCAGCCGACCCGCGCGGCGCGGCCGGCACGCCCGGCCCCTCCTCGACACCGGCCCCGACGTTGGCGCCCGCGATGATCCGGTCGATCGCCGCCGAGGCCGCGGCGGCGGCCCCCGGGTCGAGGCCCTCGCCGGCCGGGAAGAGCGTCCCGTCCTCCCCCTGGCCCATCGCCGCCGCCAGCACCCGCTCCTGGGTCGCCTCGGCGTGGTCGAGGATCGCCATCTGGCGGCCCTCCCGCATGACGAGGATGCGGTCGCTCATGGCGAGCACCTCGGGCAGGTCGGAGGAGATGAGGACGATCGCCATCCCCTGGGCCGCGAGGTCGTCGATCAGTTGGTGGACCTCGACCTTGGCGCCGACGTCGATGCCGCGGGTCGGCTCGTCGAGGATCAGCACCTTCGGGTTCGTCTCCAGCCACTTGGAGATGACGACCTTCTGCTGGTTGCCGCCGGAGAGCGAGCCGGTCGGCGTCTCGACCGACGGGGCGCGGATGCTGAGGCGGCGGCGGTACTCGCCGGCGGTCGCGCGCTCGGCGGCGGCGCGGACGAGGCCGCCGGGGGAGAGGTAGCGGGGGAGGGACGGCAGCGAGATGTTGGCGGCGATCGACATCGGCAGCACGAGCCCCAACTGGTGGCGGTCCTCGGTGCTGTAGGCGACCCCGAGGGCCATCGCCTGGCGGGGGCCGGAGATGGCGACCGGTTGGCCGCCAAGCTCGACCTCGCCGCCGTCGGCCGGGGCGATCCCGAAGAGGGCGAGGCCGACGTCGGTGCGGCGGGCGCCGACGAGCCCGGCGAACCCGAGCACCTCGCCGGCCCGGACCTCGAAGCTGACGCCGTGGAAGGCGCCCTCCCGCCGCAGCCCGCGGACGGCGAGGCGGACCTCGCCGGGCGGCCGCCGGTTCCGCTTGAACAGCTCGACCACGTCGCGGCCGACCATCCCCCGGATGGCGGCGGCGGGGGTCAGCTCGGCGCGGGGCGTGGTCGAGATCCAGCGGCCGTCGCGGAGGATGGTGACCCGGTCGGCGATCTCGAAGACCTCTTCCATCCGGTGGGAGATGAAGAGGACGGCGACGCCCTGCTGGCGGAGGTTGGCGACGATCCGGAAGAGGCGGCGGACCTCGTGGGCGGAGAGCGAGGCGGTCGGCTCGTCCATGATCAGGACGCGGACGTCGAGCGAGATGGCCTTCGCGATCTCGACCGTCTGCTGCTCGGCCAGGGTCAGGCCGCGGGCCGGGGCGGCGACGTCGAGGCGGACGCCGAGGCGGCCGAGCACCTCGTCCGCCTCGCGCTTCATCCGGCGGCGGTCGACGAGCTTGCCCCGGTTGCGGTGGCCGATGAAGACGTTCTCGGCGACCGAGAGGTCGGGG
>CADCWF010000017.1 GCA_902806345.1 uncultured Thermomicrobiales bacterium | reverse complement strand
CCCCCTGGGCGAGCAGCCGCGGGAGCGGGTGGAGTTGCTGCGGCTGGGGCTGCCGGCGGCCGTGGCCGGTCAGGCCGCGTTCGACCTGCGGACGGGCAACCTCGGCGTCTTCCCGAACATCCGCCAGCCGCGCGTCCTCTGGCTGGGGCTGTACGGCCCGACGCACCGGCTGGAGACGCTGCACGCCGCGCTCGGGGCGAAGCTGAAGGCGCTCGGGTCGGTGGGCGAGGACGAGCAGGAGCGGGGGCGGGAGCGGGAGCGGTTCCACCCCCACGTCACGCTCGGCCGCCTCCGCGACGCGGCGCCGGGAGAGGTGCCGCTGCGCCACCTCTCGGAGGCGATCCGGCAGCGGCTGGCCGACCCGGCGACGGGGGTGCTGGCCGGGCCGCCGGCGATCCCGGTGCCCGTCCGCGAGGTCCACCTGGTGCGCTCCCACCTCGGTCCCGGCGGCGCCCGCTACGAGACGGTGGCGCGCTTCCCGCTCGCCGAGGCGACAGTGGCGACGGCGAGTCCACCCGACCCGCCGGACGCCAACATCGACGTGCCGACGGAGTCGGCGGCAGACGCGGCGGCGGACGCGCCGCGATGACCGACCCCGCGCTGGCTCCCGGATCGGTATCCGGTTCGGCGCCCGGACCGGCCCCTGCGTCCCCAGCCCTGGCCGCGCCCGATGCCGCGCCCGATCCCAGCAGCTCCTCGAGCCGACCGCGCCGGGTCCAGATCGCCGTGTGCGCCCCCGCTGATGCCCCGCCTGAGGTGCTTGCCCTCGCGGAGGCGGTCGGGCGGTTGGTGGCCGAGCGGGGCTGCGGCCTGGTCTGCGGCGGCCTCGGCGGCGGCATGGCGGCGGCCTGCCGGGGGGCGAAGGCGGCGGGTGGGACGACGGTCGGCATCCTCCCCGGCTACGAGGCAAAGGCGGCCAACGCGTGGGTCGACCACGTCGTCTGCACCGGCCTCGGCCAGGCCCGCAACGCCCTCGTCGCGGCATCCGGCGATGCCGTGATCGCGGTCGGCGGCGGCTTCGGCACCCTCTCCGAGATCGCGCTCGGGTTGCGGCTGGGGCGGCCGGTGGTGCTGCTCGGGGGGTGGGCCGGGGCGCTCTCGACGGCCGAGGCGCGGGCCGCGCTGGGTGGCCTGGAGGGCGCGCTCTACGGGGCGACGACCCCGGAGGCGGCGGTGGCGGCGGCGATGAAGGCCCTCGATCAATCCGATCGGCCTGGGGGAAGCGGGTAGCGTCGCCCCGGCGCGACCGACGAGCGGATCGCGACGGCGCTGGTGGCCAACCCGCGACGGGCACGGTTGGCCAACGGCGGGTGAGACGGATAGGGCCACTCCACCGCCTCCGCCCCCTCCCCCGAGCCAGGGGAGGGGGCGGACAAGCGTTGCCCGGATCGTGCGTCGGCGGCTGATGAACCAGGGAACGGGACGCCGGGGACGACGGTTGCACCGGCAGGCCACCGTCGGCATGATCCGCATCCGACCCGTCCGCTGCCGGAGGAGTGCCAGCTCATGACGACGACGACCGCTTCCGGGGACCACCGGCCCGAGCCGCCCGACGCCGCGCCGCCGCTCGAGATGGTCTCGGCCTTCCTCGACTACCTGCGGGCGACGATGCTCTGGAAGCTGGAGGGGCTGAGCGAGGAGGAGGCGACGCGGCGGGCCGAGCCCTCCGGCCTCTCCCTGCTGGGGATGGTCAAGCACCTGGCCTACGTCGAGCGCTCCTGGTTCCAACGGGTCTTCGCCGGCAAGGAGGTCGACTTCCCGTGGACGGAGGCGGACCCCGACGCCGATTGGCGGGTCGAGCCGGGCGAAACGATCGCCTCCGTCGTCGCCTTCTACGAGGCGGAGTGCGCCGCGGCGCGGGGGATCGTCGCCGGCCGCGGCTGGGACGAGCTCGCCGCGGACCCCGGCCGCCAGAAGTCGCTCGGCTGGATCCTGACCCACATGGTCGAGGAGACGGCCCGCCACTGCGGCCACGCCGACCTCCTGCGGGAGGCGATCGACGGGGCGACGGGGGAGTGATGCGGAATCCGGGCGACCGATCGCGGTCCTCTGCGGGTGGTTCCCCCACCAAGCTCGGTCGGCAGAGGGTGACATCGCGATGGACGCGAGTCAGCGGGGCTGGCCCCCCTCGTTCCTGCGCATCGGCCGACAGGGGGAGGCATCGGGGGAGGGGAGCCCGGCGCGGAACCCCACCAGGCAACCGAGGGGCGGGCGAGAGGGCGTTGGGCTCGGACCGCGCTCCTGACCGACCGGTCGATTCGGCAACACCGACGCGGGAACGAGTGGCTCCCGACCCGTGGCTCCGGGCCGGTTCCGGTTGGGCATGCTAGGTTGGGCCTTGGCGGCTCCGCTCCCGCCCGAGGACGGCTGCCCGCCTCCGAGATCGGCCGAGCACGGAGGGTGATCCGATGAAACTCGACCGTTTCGAGGTGCTGAGCCGCGCCGTCGGCAGTCGGGCGAACCGGCGCCGGCTGGTCGCCGGACTCGTTGCCGGCTCCGGCGCCGCCCTCGTCGGACGTGCCACCCGGCTGCCGGCCCAGACCGAGAAACCGGCGGACGGCGGGGCGACGCCCGCAGCAGGGGGCCACCACCCCGTCGCCACCCCCGCCTTCGCCGGCGGCCCGCTCCAGGTCCGCCGCAACGCGAACGCCCTCTCGCCGGGCGAGCGCGCGGCGTTCGTCGACGCCGTGCTGGCGCTCAAGGTGAAGCCGTCGCCGTGGGCCGACGGCCTGAGCGTCTACGACACCTTCGTCCTCTGGCACCGCGACGCCTTCGGTTGCGCCGTCATGGCCGCCCACATGGGACCGGCCTTCCTGCCGTGGCACCGCACCTTCCTGCACCTCTTCGAGCAGCAGCTCCAGGTGGTCGATCCGTCCGTCACGGTCCCGTACTGGGACTGGACGGTCGACAACACCCCGGAGGCCAACATCTGGGCCGATGACCTGATGGGCGGCAACGGCAAACCCGACGAGCTGAACGCGGTGATGACCGGCCCGTTCCGCAAGGGTCGGTGGGAGCTGACCGTCTTCGACCACGACGACGCGCGGCAGACGCCCTACCTCGTGCGCGACTTCGGAGGCGGCTTCATGGCGCCGACCTTGCCGACGGCCGCCGACGTCGAGGAGGCCCTCGCCATCCCCGTCTACGACGCTGCCCCGTGGAACGCCTCGGTCCCGGCGCCCCTCGGCTTCCGCAACGCCCTCGAGGGGTGGCGCGACTGCGTCCGCGAGACGTGCGATCCGGTGGCAGGGATGTCGCCGGAATGCACCGGCTCGCACGACATGCACAACCGGGTCCACCTCTGGGTCGCCGGCGAGTTCGCGCTGGCCCACGAGGGCGGGCGCGAGGACGAGCCCGAGGCCAGCCCCGTTCCGGTGCCGGGCCAGGACCCGGCGACCGACCTCTTCGGCACCATGGCCTTCAACAGCTCCCCGAACGACCCCGTCTTCTGGCTCCACCACGCCCAGATCGACCGCCTCTGGGCGCGGTGGGGGGCGCTCCACGGCGCCCGCTACCTGCCGGAGACGGGGGGCCCCTACGGCCACAACCTCGACGACCCGATGTGGCCCTTCAGCCACATCGGCCTCCTGGTCAGCCCTCGGATGAACCTTTCGACGGAGGCGATGGGGTACGTCTACGAGGGCTAAGGCGGGGTCACCCCACCGGCGGCGGCTCGATCATCACCGGCTCGTCGAAGCGGGTGAAGTCGAGGCGGCGGACGACGTTCGGCTCCTCGCCGGTCAGCAGCGGTCCCTCGACCTCCAGCCGCCGCAGGTGGCCGGAGGCGGCCAGCCAGACCGAGACGGGCAGCGGGTCGAGCACCGGCGTCATCAGGTCGGCGGTCTCCGTTGGACCCTCGGTCTCGACCTCGGCTTCGGTCGCCACTCCCGCCTCCGCCGTGGCCGCCCCCCGCTCGCCGAGCACCCGGCTCAGGTCGACCATGCCGTCGACCCGCGTCACCGGCTCGCCGTCGATCGCGTTCTCGCCGACCACGACCGCGTCGGTCACCGCCGCCAGTGCCGCCAGCCAGAGGCGGTCCGGGTTGACGAGTTGTTCCAGGGTCGGCCCGTCGCCGGCTGCGGCATCGAGCGGGAACTCCCGGAACGCGCCGCCGGCCATCGGGTCGGTCACCCACAGCCGGTCGCCGACGCCGATCGCCTCGACCGAGACGTCGAAGCCGGCCGCGGTGGCGTCGATCGTCGCCCGGTAGCGGTCGGGCCGGAGGACGTCCCCTTCCAGCCGGACGAGCTCGAAGGCGTCGAGGATCGTGGTGGCGCCCCGCGGCGTCGAGAGCGCGAAGTGGAACGAGGCGAGCCCGGCCATCGCGGCGGCGGCCCGGACCAGGAGCGCCGAGGCGTCCTCGGCCACCTCCTGGCGGGCCGCATGCGTTGGAATGGCCGGTGCGAGCAGCGGCAGGGCGAACGCCGCGGCGAAGCGGCGGCGGGAGAGGCGGTGGATAGCGGCGGTCATCGGGAACCCCCGGGGCGGGCGGCGGGCGGACGGCGGCGCGGCGCCCCGACAGGGCACCCGGCCGGCGCCAATGATGGCCGGTCGGGGCGTCGCCGTCGAGATGGGGCGGGGCCGTCGAAGGGGACCGGAGGCCGTGTCGGCCGGGCGACGGACTCGGCCGCGGTGTGGTACCCATCCCGTGGGAAGCGGCGCCGCCGCCTCCGCCACGAACGTCCGCCGCGGGGGCACCTGGCGTCGCCGCCCTCCTCGCCCGCGCCGGCAAGAACCCCGGGAGCGCCCCCGATGACCGTCCTCGACCGCGGATCCGCCGCCCACGTCGCCGTCGTCGGCGGCGGCATCGCCGGGCTGGCGGCGGCCAACCGGCTGCTGGCGCGGGACCCGGCGCTCCGCGTCACCCTGCTCGAGGCGGAGGGGCGCCTCGGCGGCAAGATCGCCACCGAGCGGGCGGACGGCTTCGTCGTCGAGGGGGGGCCGGATTCGTTCCTCGCCGCCAAGCCGCGCGGCGTCGGTCTCTGCGGGGAGCTGGGCATCGGCGACGAGCTGCAGGGGATCACGCCCCGGCTGCGTCGCGCCTACGTGGCGCGGGGCGAGGCGATGCACGAGCTGCCGGAAGGGCTGAGCGGGCTGGTGCCCACCCGGCTCGGGCCGCTGTTCCGGTCCCGCTTGCTGTCACCTCGCGGAAAGCTGCGGCTGGCGATGGACTACCGGTTGCCGGCGCGGCCGGGCGACGGGGACGAATCGCTCGGCGGCTTCGTCCGGCGGCGGCTCGGCGACGAGGCGTGGGAGCGGTTGGTCGAGCCGCTGATGGCCGGTATCTACGCCGGCGACGGCGACCGGCTGAGCCTGCTCGCCACCTTCCCCCAGCTCCGCGCCGCCGAGGTCGGCCACGGCGGCCTGATCCGGGGGGTCGTCGCGGCCAGGAGTGCCGCCGCGTCGGCGCAACGACCCGGCCCGGCGTTCGTCACGCCGCGGCGGGGACTGGACCACCTGGTCGAGGCTCTGGCCGACCGGTTGCGGGCGGGCGGTGCCGAGCTGCGGACGGGGGTGGCCGTGCGCGGGGTCGCGGCCCGGGTGGGAGCGGGCGAGGCCGATGGGGCAACGCTCCTGCTGGACGACGGCAGCCGCCTGGAAGCCGACGCCGTGGTCGTGGCGACGCCGGCCTTCGTCGCCGGCGATCTGCTGGCCGGGCTCGAGGCCGGGCTGGCCGCCGACCTCCGGGCGATCCCCCACGCCTCAAGCGCGATCGTCACCCTCGCCTATCGGCGGGAGGCGGTCGCCCGCCCGCTCGACGCCCACGGCTACCTCGTGCCGCGGGCCGAGGCGAGCCCGATCCTGGCCTGCACCTGGAGCTCCGAGAAGTGGGCCGGGCGGGCGCCGGCGGGGTGGGCGCTGCTGCGCGTCTTCGTCGGCCGCTTCGGCCAGGAGGCGCTGTTCTGCCAGTCCGACGACGAGCTGCTGGCGCTGGCTCGGGCCGAGGTCGGGCGGCGGCTGGGGGCGACGGGGGAGCCGGGGCTGGCCCGCGTCCGCCGCTGGCCGCAGGGGATGCCGCAGTACCTGGTCGGGCACGGGGAGCGGGTGGCCCGGATCGAGGCGGCGGCCGGGAGGTTCCCGTGGCTGGCCCTGGCCGGCAACGCCTACCGCGGGGTCGGCATCCCCGACTGCATCGCCTCGGGCGAGGCGGCGGCCGAGGCGGTGCTGGGCGGGCTCGCGAAGTGGGCGGAGCGGTCGTTCGTCGTCAACTCGGCGCACGCGGTCGCCGCACGCTAGGGCCAGATTCCTCCCGTCTGTCGGTGCCGGTCGGCCGCCCGTCGCCTTTGCCGGCTTCGGTGCCGGTTTCCGGAAACGGTTGGACGAGTGCTTCCCTCGAGCCGCCGGGAGCGCCTGGAGCCCCGGAATGTGGAGCACGACGGACGGCGGGGTGGATCGTGGACGGAGTTGGGGCGAGCGACTGGCGGGGCTTCGAGAAGCGGGCGGAGAACTATCTCTCCGAGCTTTGGGCCACCGAGGTACGGCCGCGGACCGTGATGGTCGGAGACGCCGTGCCCAAGCTGTTCGACCTCGTCAGCGCCGACCGCCGCTACGTCGGCGACGCGAAGTGGATGAAAAACATCCCGACGCCCGCCGCGAAGTGGTCGACGATCGCCGAGTATGTCTGGCTCCTTCAGAAAACGCGTGCCGAGACGGCGTTCCTGGTATTCGGGAGCGACCCGACGGTCGCCGAGCGATTTCTTGCCAGGTGGCGTCCCCTGGTGGCGCCGGTCCAGTTCTTCTTCCTCGACGAACGGGGGCACCAGGTGCTGTAGTCGGAAGCTCCGAACTACTCCGAAGCAGCGCCCACTACGACCGCCCTCTCCCCGACCCGAACCCGCTCCAGCGCCGCCGCGATCACCTCCGCTTCCTGCGTCGTGAGGAACCGGGCGAAGTGCGCCTCGATGCCGCGGGCGTAGGCCGGCCAAGTCTGCCGGAGCGTCGCGGCACCCTCCGGGGTCAGGACGGCGAAGGCGCCCCGGCGGTCGGTTAGGCACGCCTCGCGGCGGAGCAGCCCCGCCGCTTCCAGCCGATCGACCAGCCGGGTCAGGCCGCTCCGGCTGAGGACGACCCGCTCGGCCACGTCTACTGCGCCAACCTCCCGTGCCAGAACTCGACGATCGCGGCTGAGCGACTGGTCGCGCTCGGCTACACCGATGTCCGGGAATACGCCGAGGGCAAGCAGGACTGGATCGAGGCCGGCTACCCGATCGAGCGCGGCGTCGCCGCGGTCGCGGCCTAGCCTGTCGGCTGCCGGTTGCCACCAGATCGCGGGGGCGCGCCCGGCGTCGGGGCCATCCCCCAGCGCCAAGCGGCCGGCGATCCGACGATCCCCGGCGGGTCGGCGGCGTTGTTGCCGACGGCGATCGGCAGGAGGTGCCCACCAAACGCCCGCGGACGGCTGCCACCGCCGGCCTTGAACGGGTGGAGGGCCCCTCGGGACCGGGTGCTATGGTCCCGGGGGAGGATGGGTATCGTTGCCCAACCCCCCCGGTTGGGGCCAGACCCGGTCCGTCACGCCGCCCGATCCCCACTCGGGCGGTTGGAAATGTCCCGGAGTCTACGCCTGCGCTCCCGTAGTTCCAGCAGCGTCGCCGCCGCGACCGGGCCGAACATGAGCAGGACGGCGGCGACGTTGGCGCTTTGGCGGTCGATGCCGGCCAGGGGCACCGCCCAGATCAGGACGGCGTAGGCCGCCAAGGCGCCGGCGGCCCAGGCGATCATCCGCCGCAACGGCCAGGGGGAGGGGAGCGTGGCGGCCAGCGCCAACGGCCAGATCAGGTACCAGGGGCGGAAGTTCCAGGAGATCGTCGCCAACAGCAGCGCCAGCAGCTCGAACGAGGCGCGTGGCAGCCGTTCCGGAAGGCGCCAGACGGCACGGCCGAGGAGCGCCAGCCCGGCCAGGAAGAGGGCGCCGGTGAGGAGGCGGACGAGCCCGCGGGCGACCTCGGCCGGGAGGAGGCCGCGGAGCGCGGCGGTCGCCAGCCAGGCAGGGGAGGTGAGCGCGATCGAGCCCTGGGCGAGGGCGCTGCGGAGCGTCGCGGCGGGGTCGAAGAAGGGCGCCAGCGAGAGCAGGCCGACGGCGGCGGCCAGGGCCAGGCCGAATGCCAGAGTCCGGCGCCGACCCGGCCCCCCGCGCCGCCAGAGGGTGACGGCGGCGAGGGGCAGCAGCGGCAGGGTGGCGTACTTGAGGGCGGCGCCGACGACGAGCCAGGCGGGGACCAGGGCGTCCCGCCGGCGGGCCCAGGCGAGGAGGGCGAGCAGCAGCGGCACGGCCAGGAGGGCGTCGTTGTGGCCGTTGCCGGCGCCCTCCCAGAGGACGAGCGGGTTCCAGAGGTAGGCGAGGGCGGCGGCCGGGGCACGGGCCGGGGCCTCGGCCCGGACGACGGCGAAGATCAGCCAGCCGCCGGCCAGGATGGCGGCGACCGCGAGGAGCTTGTAGGCGGCCAGGGCGAGCCCGAGGTCGTCGCCGGCGAGGGCGGTGGCGGGGGCCGCGACGAGCGTCCAGAGGGGGCCGTAGGGGGAGGTGTCGTCGCCCCACTCGGCGGAGGCGAAGGCCATCAGGGGGTCGTCCGGGAAGGCGGCGGGGGGGACAGCCTGGGGATCGGCGGCGTGGGCGGTGAAGACGCGGGAGCGGACGGCGTAGATGAAGAGGTCGATGGCGTTGACGGGGTACATGAGGGCGAAGGCGGCGGCGAGGGCGGCGCCGACGGCGAAGACGACCCAGGCCGCCGCCTTCGGCTCGACGCGGCGGCAGAGGCGGAGGCCGCGCAGGTAGAGGGCGAACAGGAGGGCCATGCCGCCGACGTAGCCAAGGAGGGCGGCGGGGGCGTAGGCGGAGAGAGTGCCGATGTCGGCGAGGCGGTCGGCGTTGCCGGGCAGGGGGTAGCGGAGCGCGAAGGCGAGCGCCACAGCGAGCATCAGGAGGCCGGTGGCAGGCAGCGAGGCGGTTGCCGGCGTTGCCGTCGCGCCGAGGGGAGACGAGGGCAGGGTCAAGCGGGTTGATCC
The DNA here is from genome assembly GCA_902806345.1 of uncultured Thermomicrobiales bacterium. GTDB lineage: Bacteria > Chloroflexota > Chloroflexia > Thermomicrobiales > UBA6265 > CADCWF01. The sequence continues at coordinate 36,404 of CADCWF010000017.1, read as the reverse complement.
ATCCGGGACAGCGCCGTCGGCATGGCGTTCCTCGCTCCGCGGGTCCGCGTGAACCGCCGGATCGCGAGCGCATGGTACGCTGCGAAGCACCCTGCCACGCCGCGCCGGTCGCGGCGGATTCGGGCGTGCGCCGGCGATCCTCGCCGGGGCGCGGCGGTCCTCGTCGCCGGAGGTCTCCTGCTCGATGGTCCAGATCGTCCCCCGGCCGCGGCTCGACCTGCCGGAGCGCCTCTACCGGCTCGACGAGCTCGGCACCAACCTCTGGTGGTCGTGGCACCCCCGGGCGGCCTGGCTCTTCCGCTCCCTCGACCCCGTCCTCTGGGAAACCCTCGACCAGAACCCGGTCATGTTCCTCCGCTACCTCAACCCCGAGCGGCTCCGGCGCGCCGCCGCCGACCCTGCCTACGTGACCGCCTACGACGCGGTCATGGACCGGTTCGACGCCCTCACCCAGGACAACGCCACCACCGCCTGGGTCGGCCGCCACGAGCCGGCCCTGGTCGGCAGGCCGGTCGCCTACTTCTCGGCCGAGTTTGGCCTCCACCCCTCGCTGCCGATCTACTCCGGCGGCCTCGGCGTCCTCGCCGGCGACCACATCAAGACCGCGAGCGACCTCGGCCTCCCCCTCTTCGCCGTCTCCCTCCTCTACCGCCAGGGCTACCTCCGGCAGCGGCTCGACGCCGACGGCTGGCAGCTCGACGTGCCGGCCGAACTGGAGCCCTGGGGCGAGCCGACGACGCCGATGCTCGCCCCCGACGGCCGGCCCCGCCTGGTCGAGGTCGCCTTCGAGGACCCCGCCCACCCCGTCCGCCTCGCCGTCTGGGTCGTCCAGGTCGGCCGCGTCCCCCTCTTCCTGCTCGACGCCGACGTCGAGGGCAACCCGGACTGGACGCGGACGATCTCGTCGCGCCTCTACGGCGGCGACAAGGAGCACCGCCTGCGGCAGGAGATCATCCTCGGCATCGGCGGCGTCCGAGCGCTGCGCGCCGTCGGCCTCGACCCCGCCTACTGGCACGGCAACGAGGGCCACGCCGCCTTCCACCTGCTCGAGCGGGTCCGCGAGCACGTCGCCGCCGGGCTGCCCTTCGCCGAGGCCGCCGACCGCGTCCGGCGGGCGACGGTCTTCACCAGCCACACCCCCGTCCCGGCCGGCCACGACGTCTTCGCGGCCGAGCAGATGGACCGCTACTTCGGCCACTTCTGGCCCCAGCTCGGCCTCGGCCGGGAGGAGTTCCTGGCGCTCGGCCGACACGACGGCAGCGGCGACGGCTTCAACATGACCGCCCTCTCGATGCGCCTCAGCGACCACCGGAACGCCGTCAGCGCCAGGCACGGCGAGGTCACCCGCCGCATGTGGCACGACCTCTGGCCCGGGACCCCGCCGGAGGCCGCCCCGATCGGTCACATCACCAACGGCGTCCACCTGCCGACCTGGATCAACGACCGCGAGCAGGACCTGCTCGACCGCCACCTTCCGATCGGCTGGCGCGACCGCCAGGAGGACCCGGCGACCTGGGAGGCGGTCCGCGAGATCCCCGACGGCGAACTCTGGCGGATCCACCAGGAGGCCAAGGGCGAGCTGCTCGAGTACCTCCGGGAGTACACCCGACGACGCTGGGCGAGCGGCCTCCTGGAGCCGGGCCAGGTCGTCGCGTCCGGGCCTTTCCTGGAGCCCGGGGCGCTGACGATCGGGTTCGCCCGCCGGTTCGCCACCTACAAGCGGGCGACCCTCATCTTCTCCGACCCCGAGCGTCTGGCCCGGATCGTCAACAACGCCGAGCGGCCGGTCCAGATCGTCTTCGCCGGCAAGGCCCACCCGGCCGACGACGGCGGCAAGCGGCTGATCCAGGAGATCTTCTGGCGTGCCCGCGACCCCCGCCTCAACGGCCGGATCGCGTTCGCCGAGAACTACGACATGGCCCTGGCCGCCCGGCTCTACGCGGGCGTCGACATCTGGCTGAACAACCCACGGGCCCCGCTGGAGGCGAGCGGCACCTCCGGCATGAAGGCGGCCGCCAACGGCGCCCCCAACCTCTCGATCCTCGACGGCTGGTGGGCGGAAGGGTGGGCCGCCGACGCAGCCAACTCCAACGGCTGGGGCATCGCCCCCGACGGCGGCGACCCGGAGCGGCAGGATGCGGCCGAGGCCCGTGCCTTCTATGATGCGCTCGAGCGCCAGGTGATCCCCCGCTACTACGACGGCCGCGATGCCGACGGGGTACCGACCGCCTGGGTGCGGACGATGAAGGAGGCGATCCGGACCAACGCCCCGGCCTTCAGCGCCCAGCGGATGGTGATCGACTACATCCGCCAGCTCTACCTGCCCGCCGCCCTCGGCGAGGGCAAGGTGCCCGCAACGGCGCGCCGTGCATAGAACGGCTCAGCCGCGGGAGGGCGTGTCGGGCCTAGCCGAACAGATCGGCCAGCGGCAGGGCGAAGCCGGGGAGCACGTCTTCGCCATCGAGCGCGTCGCCCACCCCCAGCGTCCGAGGCGGCCGGCCGGGGGCGTGGCTCGTAACTGACCGCCGAGGGGTATCGACGACCCAGGCCAGGCGGGTCCCGGCCTCCAGATAGAGTGCGACCTTCTCGGCGATCTGGGCCGCGGAGTTGCTGGGCGAGATCACCTCGACGGCGAGATCGGGGGCGAGGGCAAGGTAGCCCTGGACATCGAGCGATGGCAGACGATCGGCTCGGACGAACGCGAGATCGGGGGCGAGAACGGTGTCCGGATCGCGGCCGAGGATGAAGCCACCCTCCGGACCCACCTCGCCGAGCCCCCGCTCGTAGACGAACGCGCTGACCCACCGGATCAACCGTCCCGTTAGCCGCCAGTGCGGATTGCCGACGGCCGCCACGGTCGACATCCCTCCCCGGATCAGTTCGCCGCGCCTCTCGTCCGGCAGGGCATAGAGATCTTCGGCTGTCATCAGCGCCGTCGTCGCCATGACGGTCACTCCTTCGCACGTCCGGTCTACCCGCGGAGCCCAAGCGTAGCCCAACCGTCTTCGGCCGCTCTACGGCGCAAGCCGCTCGATGATCCACCTGTCATCGGCGCGGCGGTAGCGGAGCCGGTCGTGGAGGCGGCTCGGCCGGCCCTGCCAGAACTCGACCGCGGCGGGCGCCACCCGGTAGCCACCCCAGTCGTCCGGCAGCGGCAGCCCGCCGTCGCCGTACCCGGCTTCCAGGCGGGCGAACTCCGCCTCCAGCACGCCCCGCCCGGCGACGACGCAGCTCTGTCGGCTCAGGCTGGCCGCGAGCCGGCTGCCGAGCGGGCGGCTGCCGAAGTACGCCTCCGACTGCTCGCGGGAGACGCGCGCGGCGGTGCCCTCGATCCGGATCTGGCGCTCGAGCTGCGGCCAGAAGAACGAGAGGGCGGCCCGCGGGTTCTCGGCCAGGTGGCGCCCCTTCAGGCTGCCGTAGTTGGAGTAGAAGACGAAGCCCGCCTCGTCGAACCCCTTGAGCAGGACGACGCGGGCGGCCGGCTGGCCGTCGGCGCCGGCGGTGGCGAGGGTCATCGCGGTGTGCTCCGGCACCCCGGCCGTGGCCGCCTCGGCCAGCCAGCGGGCGAACTGGCGGAGCGGGTCGGTGTCGAGGTCGGCCTCGTCCAGCCCGGCCAGCGCGTACTCCTTGCGGATCTCGGCGATCGCCTTCGGAGAACCCGGTGCGTCGGTCGTCACGGTGCGGTCACCTCCCGCCGGGGAGTCTCGCACGCCGGCCGAGGGGCGGGCGACGCGGTCCTTTCAGGCGAACAGCTCGGCCAGGGGCAACGCGAAGCCGGGGAGGAGGTCGCCGCCGTCGAGGGTGTCGCCGACGAGGAGGGTGCGGGCGAGGCGGTCCGGGGTGTGGACGGCGACGCTGCGACGGCGGGGGGCGACAACCCAGACGAGGCGGGTGTCGGTTTCGAGGTAGAGCAGGACCTTGTCGTTCAGTTCCGTCGCCGTGTTGGAGGGGGAGAGGATTTCGACGGCGAGGTCGGGGGCGAGCGCCAGGAAGCCGGACCGCCGGCCGCGCGGGGGCAGCCGCTCCTCCCGGACGTAGGCGACGTCGGGCGCGACCAGGACGTTCTCGACGCCGGGCAGGCGGAACCCCACCTCGGCGCCGACGAGGCCCGGGGCGTTGGCGCGGACCCACGGCCGGAGGTGCTGGCCAAACGCCATGGTCAGGTCGCCGTGGTCGGGCTCGGCAGGTGCCATGGGCCGGAACTCCCCCCGGATCAGCTCGCCCCGCTCGTCCTCCGGCAAGGCCCAAACGTCGGCGGCGGTCATCGGGCGGGTGGTCGTGGTTGCCATCGACGCAACTCCGGATCGACGCGGCGCGGGGAGGGACAGGCGCAGGATTCGCTGCCCGGATCGTACACCAGCCGGGCGAGGGAGCGGTCCGTCGAGGACCCGGTCGGGGCTCCTACGCGGACTGGTGGATCGACGTCGCCTCTGAGCGGCGAGTGGGCCGGCTCGGGGTACGCACGGTCGCCTCACGCAGGCCAACGATCGGCACCGGTCCAAGCGAAGGGTGCGGGGGGCGCCGCCGTACGGTGCGCCAAAAGAGGCATCCAATGGCGACGCTCCAGAGCGACGCACCGTGGCGCCTCCCGGTGCGGGCTATAGTCCCGCCGGTCCGTTCGCCATGGGGGGAGCCCACTGATGCCCGTGCCCGCGCCGCCGTTCCGCCGCGTCCTGGTCGCCAACCGGGGCGAGATCGCCGTCCGGGTCGTCCGCGCCTGCCGCGAGCTGGGCTGCGAGGCGGTCGCCGTCTACGGGCCCGGCGAGGAGCGCGCCCGCCACGTCCGGCTGGCGGACGACGCCTGGCGCCTGCCGACGGAGGCGCCGCTGCCCTACCTGGACATCGCGGCGACCGTCGAGGCGGCGCGGCGGTCGGGGGCTGAGGCGGTCCACCCCGGCTACGGCTTCCTGGCCGAGAACGCCGAGTTCGCCGAGGCGTGCGCGGCGGCGGGGCTCGTCTTCGTCGGGCCGCCGCCGGCGGCGATCCGGGCGATGGGCGAGAAGGTGGCGGCGCGGGCGGTCGCGGCAACCGCCGGGGTGCCGGTCGTGCCGGGGTCGGCGGGTCCGGTGGCAACGGCCGAGGAAGCCGCAGCGGAGGCGGCGCGGATCGGCTTCCCCGTCGCGGTCAAGGCGGCCGGCGGCGGCGGCGGCCGCGGATTCCGGGTCGCCCGTTCGGCGGCCGAGCTGCCGGAGGCGTTCGCCGGCGCCAGCGGCGAGGCGGGCCGCTCCTTCGCCAACCCCGACGTCTACCTGGAACGCTACCTGGAGCGGCCGCGCCACGTCGAGATCCAGCTCCTGGCCGGGGCGGACGGCGGAGTCGTGGTCCTCGGCGAGCGCGACTGCTCCGTCCAGCGCCGCCATCAGAAGCTGATCGAGGAGGCCCCGGCGCCTGGGCTGCCGGCGTCGACGCGGGTGGCGATGGGCAAGGCGGCGGCGGCGCTGGCGTCGGCGGTCGGCTACCGGGGAGCCGGCACCGTCGAGTTCCTGGTCGGCCCCGACGGCGCGTTCTTCTTCCTGGAGATGAACACCCGGATCCAGGTCGAGCACCCGGTGACGGAGGAGGTGACGGGGATCGACCTGGTCAAGGAGCAACTGCTGGTGGCGGCGGGGCGGCCGCTGTCGTTCGACCCGGCGACCGTGGAGACCCGCGGCCACGCCATCGAGTGTCGGATCAACGCCGAGGACCCCGGGCGCAGGTTCGCCCCGGCGCCGGGGCTGATCACCGCCTACGCCGAGCCGGGCGGCTTCGGGGTCCGGGTCGAGAGCGCGGCCGAGGCGGGGAGCGCGATCCTGCCCGCCTACGACTCGCTGATCGCCAAGCTGGTCGTCTGGGGTCGCGACCGCGAGGAGGCGGTCGCCCGGATGGCGCGGGCGCTGGCCGAGTTCGACGTCGGCGGGGTGCCCACGACGATCCCGTTCCACCGGGCGGTGATGGCCCACCCGGCGTTCCGGGCCGGCGCCGTCTCGACGAGCTTCCTGGTCGACTACCCGGAGGTCATCCCGTCGCCGGCCGCCGTCTCGCCGGTGCCGGTGCCGGATGCGCTGCCGGCGGCCGACGTGGTGGCGGAGGTGAACGGCCGCCGCTTCGCCGTTCGCCTCAGCGGGCTCGTGGGCGCTGCTGCCCGGCCCGCCGGACGCGGCCCCAAGTCGGTCACGGGGCGTCCGCCGGCTCGCGCCAGCGGCGCGGGCACCGACGGGGCGAGCGGGCCGGACCTGACCAGCCCGCTCCAGGGGACGGTCGTCCGGGTCCTGGTCGAGCCCGGGCAAGCCGTGCAGGCGGGCGAGCCGGTCTGCGTGGTCGAGGCGATGAAGATGGAGAACGAGCTGGTCAGCCATCGGGACGGCACGGTCGAAGCGGTGCTGGTGGCGGTGGGGCAGGCGATCGCGGTCGGAGATGCGGTGGCGCGGATCGTTTGACGCGGGCGACGATCCTTCGGCGACACGCCTTGAGCGAGGTCGTACGTGGAGTACACCAGTAATACTTGCTTGGTTCACGCGATCAGCAAGGAGCCCCCGTGCGAGAGTTGGTTTCGACGATGACGAGCAAGGGCCAGGTTACGATCCCGGTCGAGATTCGGCGTCGTCTTGGGATGGTGCCCACGGACAAGGTGGCGTTTGTCCTGACGGACGACGGCCACGCGAAAGTGCGGCCGGCGCGGTCCACGCTGGAGTCGGTCATTGGTTCGGTGCCACCACTGGGGGACCGGGATCGGGGCGATTTCGAGGACTTGATCGAAGAGGCGATGGAAGAGGAGGCCGAACGCATCGTGCGTGGCATGGGGGGGTGATGACGTTCGTCGACGCGAACTCCTTCCTCCGAACCATCGTCGGACCCGAACCCGAAACCCGAGCGATGCACGAGACCGCGGCGGCATTGTTTCGCGCGGTGGCGCGAGGCGAACAAGAGACCACGACCACCGAGGCAATCCTCGCTGCCTTTATCCTCACGTCGAAGCGGCAGTACGGCCTCCCCCCGGCCGACGCCGCGGCTCGCCTGGGGGCGATCATCGAACTTCCCGGTTTGCTTTTGCCGCGGGGCCGGAAGCGGCTCTACCTGCGGGCCTTGGACCTGTGGAGCGAGCGTCCGGTGCTCGGCTTCGTCGATGCCCTGACGGTCGCAACGGTCGAGCAGTCGGGGATGCCCCTTGTCGACCTTCGACGCCCACTTCGACGGCTTCGCGGGCATCAACCATCACGTCCCGGCGGAACCTTTGTCGCCGCCGACGACGCGCGGCCCAGTGCGTGGTCGGAACCGGCGACCGTGTACGGTGGCCATCAACCCTCCCGCTTCCATGCCTGTCCGGCGTGCGCAAACGCCAGCGCCGCCTCGGCGTGGATCCGGGTCGTGTCGAAGAGTGGGACCGTGGCGTCCTCCGGCCCGACGAGGAGGGTGATCTCGGTGCAGCCGAGGACAATCGCCTCGGCCCCTCGGGTGATGAGCCGCTCCATCACCGCCCGGTAGGCGTCCCGCGATGCCGGTCGAATCTCGCCGAGCACGAGTTCGCGGTAGATGACGTCGTGGACGGTCTGCCGGTCCGCCTCGTCGGGGACCAGCACCTCGAACCCGAAGTGTTCGGCCAGGCGGCCGGCGTAGAACGGGCGCTCCATCGTGAAGCGGGTCGCGAGCAGGCCGACCCGGCGCAGCCCGGCCGCGGCGATCCGGGCGCCGGTGGCGTCGGCGATGTGGAGCAGCGGGATCGCGACCGCCTGCTCGACGGCCGCGAAGACCTCGTGCATCGTGTTCGTGCAGAGCAGCAGCACCTCCGCCCCGGCCGCCTCGACCCGGCGGCCGGCGTCGGCCAGCCGCTCGCCGGCCTCGCCCCACCGCCCCTCGGCTTGGAGCCGGGCGATGTCGGCGAAATCGACGCTGAGGAGGACGACCTCGGCCGAGTGGAGGCCGCCGAGGCGCGCCTTCGTCTCCTCGTTGAGGATCCGGTAGTAGAGCGCCGACGACTCCCAGCTCATGCCGCCGATGAGGCCGATGGTGCGGGGCGGGGTGTGGGTAATGGGGTCATCGGGGAGTGGGGTCATAGGGCGGCCACGTCTTTCTTCCCCTACCACCCCACGACCCCATCACCCGTCACCCCGGTCCTCCTCCCGCTGCCACGGCCAGCGGCCCTCGATCTCCAGCGTCAACTCCAGGCTGAGGAAGGTCCGGATCAGGACGATGATCGCCAGCACGCCGACGCTGGTGAAGGTCGGCTCGATGACGACCGACCGGATGATGTCGCCGGCGACCAGGAACTCCAGCCCAAGCAGGATCGCTTGGGCGACCCCGGTCCGGTAGGTGCGGTAGGTCGTGTGCGGTGTTGCCCCGGCTCGCCAGGCGGAGAGGAAGCGGAGCGTGGCGACGACGGCACCGACGGCGATGATGGCGACGCCGGCGGCTTCCAGCACCCGGCCGACCGTTTCGACGACCCCGACGAACTCCACGCTCCCCCCCTCGGCGGTGGCGAGTAGTCTATCGTGGGGGCACGGGCGGGTTGCCGGACCCCACGGAGCGGCGTCTCGAAGCGCCGCGACGGCGGGGCGGAGGTGGCTACCGCCGGCAGGGGAGAGGGGCGCATGGCACGCGAACGGGACAGGCACGGCGCCGCGTTCGTCGTCGGGGCGACGCTGGGCGGGGTGGTCGGGGCGGTCTGGGGATTGCTGAACGCGGCCGGGTCCGGACGCGAGGCGCGGGCCGCCCTCGGCCGCCGCATCGATGCCGGCGCCGACCGGCTCGTCGTCGCGGCCGCCGACCTGGAGGTGACGGCCCGCCGGTGGTTGGCGCGCGCGGAGTTGGCATCACCCGGGAGGGAGGCGCCCGTGTTGGCGGTGCCGGACGGCCACGCCGTCTGGGACCCGGCGACGGCGGGCGACGACGACGGGGGCGATCCGCTGCTGGCGGCGGTCGAGGGAGCCGGGGGGCCGGACGAGGTGATCGGCTGACGGGCGGACCGAGGGAGCAACCGATGGTTTCGAGGGTGCGGGTCGCGCTGAAGTTCTTCACGCTGGGGCTGGTGGCCGGGCTCGTCTTCGCCCCGGCCGCCGGCGCCGAGACGCGGGCACGGCTGGTCGCGGCGGCGTCCGACGCGGTCGGCGGGCTGTTCGGCGGCGGCGACGCCTGAGCGCCGCCGGGAGGAAGCGCGGGTGCTGGTTCCGATCGGCGACGAGAACGCGGGGCGGCGGCTGACGCCCTTCGTCAACTACGCCCTGATCGCGCTCAATGTCGCCGTTTTCCTGCTCCAGCTCGCCGCCGGCGGGCTGGCCCCGGCCTTCTTCGTCGCTTGGGGGGTGCAGCCGGTCGAGGTCGTCGCCTTCCGGGAGTGGCAGACGGTCTTCACGTCGATGTTCCTCCACGGCGGCCTCTGGCATCTGATCGGCAACATGCTCTTCCTCCACGTCTTCGGCGACAACATCGAGGACGCGATGGGGCACCTCCGCTACCTGCTCTTCTACCTGCTCTGCGGCGCCGCCGCGGTCGCCGCCCAGGTCGCAACCGACCCCTTCAGCCCGGTCCCGGTGGTCGGCGCCAGCGGCGCCGTCTCCGGCGTCCTGGGGGCCTACATCGTGCTCTTCCCGCGGGGGCGGATCCGGAGTCTGCTCTTCCTGGGTGTCTTCGGCACCGTCGTGATGGTGCCGGCCTGGGTCCAGCTCGGCCTCTGGTTCGCCCTGCAGCTCGTCCTCGGGGTGCTGGCGCTGGGCGCCCGCGGCGGCGGCGGGGTCGCCTTCTTCGCCCACGTCGGCGGCTTCGTCGCCGGCATGCTGCTGGTCTGGCTCTTCGCGGACCGGCGCGAGGTGGCCCACCAGCGCGATGTCCGTATCGAGTCTCGTGCCGCCTGGGCGGCCCGCAAAGGAGTTTCGTAGATGCAGTCTCACGATCCGCTGCCGGAGCGCGCGCCGGCGATCCGCCTGTCCGTCGATACCGACCGGCTGACCGACGAGATGTACGCCTTCGTCACCGACCCCCGGCCGAGCCGCAACCAGCGGCCGGTGGTCCAGGCGCTGAGCGACATCCACCCGGAGAGCGTCGACGTCATGGAGTCGATGCTGATCGACGGCACCGAGGAGCGCGCCGACGTGGCCGCCTACGTGGCGGCGGTCTTCGCCGGCCCGGAGCTGGCCCGGGGCTAGCTGGGCGAACGGACCCCACCAACCCCGTATCGCTCGGAGTAGCATCTCCCCCGAGTCGCCACCGGGTCGGGGCCTGCCTCCATGCCGGATCGAGGCGGTTGAGCCAACCAGCCACGGCGCCTCCGCGCCCGTTGGTCGGGCGCCGGGAAGCGCCGAACGGTCTACGTCGCGACCGATCTGCGACAGACGCGCGACCGGGTCGCGATTCTCTGCGCCTAAACTCCTACGCGAACCGGCGACCGCGCCGCCCGGCGCTCAGCGGGGAGCGCGCATATGCTTGTGGCGAGGGACGGTGAACGGGCTACCGCGTCGCCGACGGCCAGGCACTTCGGGGATCGGGCGTCGGTGCTTGAGCGTGGGAGCGATGGCGACAATCCTGGTGGTCGAAGACGCGCGCGAGTTGGCGCAGGTGATCGCCCGCGAACTGGAGGTGGCCGGCTATCGCGTCCTGCGGGCCGGCGAGGGCCAGGGCGCCCTTGGCCTCCTGGAGCGTGAGCGGCCCGACCTGGTTCTCCTCGACTGGATGCTGCCGGGGATGAGCGGGCTCGACGTACTGCGCGAGTTGCGGCGGTCGACGGCGACGCCGGTCCTGATGCTGACCGCCCGTGGCGAGGAGGCCGACCGCGTGATCGGGCTCGAGCTGGGGGCAGACGACTATCTTCCCAAGCCGTTCGGCATGCGCGAGTTGGTGGCGCGGGTCCGGGCGCTCCTCCGGCGCGAGGAGCAGCTGCGTCAGATGCTGACCACCGACCGCCTGGCCGCCGCCGACCCGGTCGCCTACGGCCCCCTCCGGCTCGACCCGGAGCGCCACGAGGCGACGCTCGCCGGAGAAGCGCTCGACCTCTCGCCGAATGAGTTCGCGCTGCTCGGGCTGTTGCTGCGCAATCCCGGCCGCGCCTTCAGCCGCGCCTATTTGCTCGACACCGTCTGGGGCAAGGACTTTTTCGGCGGGGATCGCTCGGTCGACAATGCCGTCTTCCGGCTGCGGAAGAAGCTGGGGTCCCTCGGCGAGGCGATCGAGGCGGTCTGGGGCATCGGCTACCGCATGCGGCCATGGCCGACCGGAGGCCACGACGGGTGAGTCGGAGCGCCCGGGTGCTCGCCGTCGACGGACGACGACTGCTGGGGGAAACCGCGGTTGTCGCCATTTTCGCCACGCTGGGGCTGACGACCCTCTTCGCGAGCGTCCCGGATCCGGACCGCCAAGCCGGGGCATTGCCCGTCGGGCTGGTCGGCATCGGCCTCGCCCTGGGGCTTGCCGGCTCCCTCCGACGGCGGCGGCAGGTCGCCGGTCGGCGGCTGCGCATCGAGGTTTCCGGGATGGTCGCCTTCGTGCTCACCGCCTGGGCCGCCGGCGGCGTCGGGATCACCGCCGGCGCGCTCGTAGCCGGGTGGATGGGCTGGGTCGAGGCCGGGAGCGCCGCCGAGCCGTGGTGGGCACCAGTCTTCGGCGGCTTCGCGGCGCTGGGCGCCGGCGTCGCCTACGCCGCCGGCCGCGCCGCGGTGCTCGTCTGGCCGCGCTGGGATCGCCTGCGTCGGACGCGCCTACTCTGGGAGCTCACCCATGCCCAGCTCGCTGCCAGCCTCGGCCTGGCCGCCGTGGTCGTCCTGTTCCTGACGCTCAGCGCGCTCGCCGGCACCGTCCTCGTCGCGTGGCGGTCGGCAGCCGGCGGGGCCGATTCGACCGAGGACGCGGTCGTCGGCTTCGTCGCCCGGCTGGTCGAGCAGGTCGTCCCGGCAACGGTCGTCTTCCTCCTCGGTGGCCTGGCGATCGCCGTCGTCCTGGTGGTCCCGGTCGCCCTGATCTCGGTCGTCGTCCTGCCGCGGACGACCCGCCGTTTGGAGGAACTGGCCGGGGCCACCGCGGCCCTCCGGAGCGGCGACCTCGCCGCCCGCGTCGCCGTCGACGGAGCGGACGAGGTCGCCCGCCTCCAGGGCGATTTCAACGCGATGGCGGCCGACCTGGAGCGCTCCCTGGCCCAGCTCTCGGCCGAGCGGGACGCGGTCGCCTGTCTGCTCAACGATCGTCGCGAGTTGGTCGCCGCTGTCTCCCACGAGCTGCGGACGCCGGTGGCGACCGTGCGCGGCTTCCTCGATTCCGCCCTCGCCAACTGGGATGGGGCGCCAGCGCCGACCCTGCGCGCCGACCTGGCTGTGATGGCGGCCGAAATCGATCGCCTGGGCCGCCTGCTCGACGACTTGTTCGCGCTGTCCCGCGCCGGGGTCGGCCGCCTGCCGCTGGCGCTCCGCCCGACCGATGTCGGCGCCGTGCTGCGGCGGGTCGCGGCTGCGGCGGCACCGTCCGCCTGGGAGCGGGGCCGGGTCGAGGTAGTGGCCGAGGCCCCGTCGCCACCCGGATTGCCGCCTGTCACCGTCGACGGCGACCGATTGGAGCAGATTGTCCGCAACCTGGTCGCCAACGCCGTCCGCCACACCCCGCCAGGCGGGTTCGTCGTCTTGAGCGCGAAGGCCGACTGCAACGCGCTCGTCGTCCAAGTCAGGGACACCGGCGAAGGCATCGCCGAGACCGACCTCCCCCACGTCTGGGAGCGCTTCTACCGCGGCGGCGATGGGCACGACGGCGGCCGGGCTGGGCTCGGCCTGGCCCTGGTCAAGGAGTTGACCGAGGCGATGGGCGGCCGCGTCGCGGTGGAGAGCATCCCCGGCGTTGGAAGCTGCTTCTCGCTGCGCTTCTCGCTCGTCGCCCCGCTGTGACCCTTCCCGCCACGCCCCGCTCCGGGTCCCGCGACGGGATTGCGACAGGCGGGTGATTGGCCCGTGACACCGCAGGCCTACCCTCTCCTCAGGTCCGAATGAGACGGCACGTCCGTGCCGGAGAGGAGAGGGTCATCATGGACGTTTTGCCGTGGGAGCGGCTCGCCGGGGCGCGGCGCCCCGGCGTGCCGCGCCGCGCCTCGGCGCAGGCGATGGCTTGGCTGCGGGCGCACGATGTCGAGTTGCTGCGGATCAGCCTCGGCCTGGTCTTCCTCGGCTTCGGGCTCCTCAAGTTCGTGCCCGGGCTTAGCCCGGCCGAGGGGCTGGTCGAGCAGACGATGTCGGTGCTCACCTTCGGGTTGGTGCCGGCCGGCCTGGGCCGCGTGCTCGTCGCGGCGATGGAGACCGCCATCGGGTTCAGCCTGCTCACCGGCAGGCACCTGGGCGCCGGCATGGCGCTGCTCGGGGTGGCGATGGCGGGCGTCCTCTCGCCGCTGGTCCTCGTCCCGGACCGCCTCTTTGCCGGCCCGCTCTCGGCGCCGACGCTGGAAGGGCAGTACGTGCTCAAGGACATCGTCCTCCTGGCGGCAGCGGTCGTCGTTGCCGCCAGCGAGTTCGGCCGGCGCCGGAGCAGGTTCGGGGAGGAGGGGCGAGGTGGCCGTTGAAGCGGACCCCAGATCCGATTCGCCGGCCGCGACGATGCCGACTCCCCGCGGTCGCGTGGCGGGGGTGGCGCGGGCCGCACTGCTCGCCCTGGCCGCGGTGTTGACGGCGGGCGCCCTTGCCCAGTTCTTCCTGGCCGGGCTCGGTGTCTTCGACGCGCCAGGCTACTGGACCGCCCACGAGGCCCTCGGCAGCGCGCTCGGCCTGGTGGCGTTCGTCGCCTGGATCCCGGCCCTCCTCGGCGGCGTCGGCCGCCGCGTGACCGGCGCCACGCTGCTGCTGCCCGCGCTCTACACGCTGCAGCACGTGTTCCCGCACCTGGAGCCGGCGTGGCTGCGGGCGCTGCACCCGCTCAATGGGGCGTGCCTGTTTGCGCTCTCGCTCTGGCTCGGGGTCCGTGCCCTCGGACTGCTGCAGCGGACGACCGCTAGTCCGGTCGTCACGTCCTAGCGGACGGTCGAGGTTGGTGCGGCGGCCGGGGTGCAGGGGTTGGAACCGGAGACCCCGGACCTGACCCGAGAAACCCGGGAATCGCGCCGAGGAGACCCGCCCGGGTCCTGCCGTTTTCGCGTGACGGCCACGAGCCTGGCGCGCCTCGTGGTGTCCGCACAGCATCTTCCGGATGCCCGTTCCTGCTCACCGAATCGACCACTTGGCCGCGAGATCGCGGCCACCGTCAAGGAGTGCCCGATGAACACGCTGGATGACAAGAGGTTTGAGGGATGGCCGGCCGCGACCGAGACGCGGCGGGGCCTTCTTCGCCACACGGTTCTCGGAATGACGAGCCTCGGCTTGGTCGGCTTGACGGCCGCCTGCGGCGGCAACGACGGCGCGGACGGCCCCAACCGTGGCGGCGCCTTGGTGACCAACGTTTCCGAGGTTGCCGTCCGCGACAACTACTTCGAGCCGGCCGCGATTGAGGTTCCACTCGGTACCACTGTCACCTGGCGATGGGAGGGGGACCACGACCACAACGTCGTCGGCGACGACTTCGCGTCGGACGTCCAGACCGAGGGCGACTTCGCCCGGTCCTTCACCGAACCGGGTCGTTACGCCTATCGGTGCACGCTGCACGGGGGGATGGATGGCGAGGTCGTCGTCGCCGAGTCGGGGGCATGACGCCTGGCGCCGCCGATAGCGCGGCAAGACCCCGTGGCCGGCACCGGCCGCGCGGTACCTGAGCGAGACGGCTCGAAAGGACAGACCGATGCGATGAGCGTTGATCCGGACTCTCGCCATCGTCCTCCTGGTTGGCGGGACGGTTGAGCATCTCCCCAGCCCCGTCCAGGCTCGGGCAACCGCCACTGCTGGGGCGGACCGAGCGTCGACCGAGGCGTTGGTCCGCCGCTACTACGAGATCGCCGCCAGGGGAGACCTGGAGATGCTCACCCAGGTGGTCTCGCCCGATCTCGTCATCCACACTGCGCCGCCCGGCGAGGGGTCCAGCCTCGAGAGCTTGCGGCATACCCTGGCGACCGCCCGAGCCGGACTCCCGGACTTCGCCTTCCGCATCGACGACCTGATCGTGGCCGGGGACGCGGTTGCCGTGCGGACGACCGTCCAAGGCACCCACTTGGGCGAGTTCTTCGGGGCACCCCCGACCGGCAAGTGGCTCCAGATCGCCGCCGTCGATATCTGGTCCGTCGAGGACGACAAGCTGGCCGAGAATTGGCACCTGGAGGACATCCTCGGCGTGATGGAGCAGCTCGCGGCCCCGTCGACTGCGGAGAGCGGCGCTATGCCGACCCCTGCCAATCCCGTCGTGATCCAGCTTTCGCCGGACAGCGAATACGGCGCGGCGGCGTCCGCCGCGTCTGGCGAGGCGAGCACGGAGCTCGTCCAACGGTTCCGAAGGGCGCTCTTCGGGCGGGGCGACCTCGGCGCCGCGGATGGGTTGCTGGCGCCCGGGTTCGTCTGGCACGGAACCGCTTCGATGGGCGTGGCCGGGCTCCAGGAGCACGCGATCGCCCTCCGGGCGGCGTTCCCCGATCTCACCCCGACCGTCGATCGGGTCGTGGCCGAGGGCGACCGGGTGGCGGTGCTCTGGACGCTGAGCGGCACTCACCTTGGCGACTACCGAGAGGTCCCGGCGACCGGGAACGGAGTCTCGACCTCCGGCATCGACATCTACCGGATCGAGAACGGCAAGATCGCCGAGGCGTGGACGGTCGGCGACGACCTCGGCTTGCTGATGCAGCTCGGCGCCTACCGCCGGGGCGATGGCGATCCGGCGGCTTGATCGGTTGCCGCGGCGGAGCGAGCTCCAGCTTCCCGTACTCGCCGACCTCGGGGGGGCCGCCGGCCGGCAGAGCGTCATGGCCGGTGGCCGAGGGTTGGCGGGGCCGTCGGGTCACTCGCGTCTCCCCGCCGAAGGTTCGACGGGGAGACGCGAGTGAAGCAGCTACGCCTCGGCCGTCGCTTCGCTCAGCCGTAGCGAGAGCGTCTTGCTCACGCCGTCGGCGCCCATGCTGACGCCGTAGAGGGTGTCGGCGGTCTCGATCGTGCCGCGGTTGTGGGTGACCACCACCGTCTGCGTCCGCGCCGCCAGCAGCCGCAACTGGTCGCGGAAACGGACCACGTTCGCCTCGTCGAGGGCGGCGTCCACCTCGTCCAGCAGGCAGAAGGGGGCAGGGTTCACCCGGAGGATCGCGAAGAGCAGCGCGACCGCCGTCAGCGCCCGCTCGCCGCCGGAGAGGAGCGCCAGGGTCTGGAGGCGCTTGCCCGGCGGTTGGGCGACGATCTCCACCCCCGGTTCGCCGTCCGCCCCCCGCGCCAGCTCAAGCCGGGCCGTGCCGCCGCCGAAGAGCGCCGCGAAGAGGGCGGAGAACTCGTCGGCGACGCGGCCGACGGTCGCCTCGAAGCGGGCCCGCATCGTCTCGTCGAGGTCGGCGAGCAGCTCGCGCAGCGCCGCCGCCGCGCCGTGGATGTCGGCGAGCTGGGAGCGCAGGAAGGCGGTCCGAGCCGCCTCCCGTTCGTAGTCGGCGACCGCCTCCTCGCCGACGTAGCCGATCCGCCGCAGCTTCTCCTTCAGCCGGGCGATCTCCCGCTCCCGCGCCTCGGCCGATGGGATCCGGTGTTCGGGGTCAGGCCACTGGCCTGGTTGGGCCCCATTCTCCAAGGTCGCCGGACAGGGGGAGGGATCGTTTGGGAAGCGATCGACCGGGCCGGCAGCCCCCTCCACCAGCCCCACCGCCTCGGGAGAACCCGAGCGGGGGGGAGGGGAGAAGGGAGCGGCGGTGGCAGCTTCCCCTCCCCAGGATGCGACGGAGGGGGTCGCCGGCATGACGTCACTGCCCCCTTGTTGCTTTGCGCCGAGAACCCGGGCTGCGGGAGGGGGCACCGGGGATGAGGGCTCGTCGCGCGTCAGCAGTTCGAACGGGTCCGCCAGGTCCAACTCGTCGCCGATGCGGCGGGCGAGCGCGGCGACCTCGCCGGCGGCGCGCTCGGCGGCGAGGGCGGCGAGGCCGTGGGCCCGCTCCCGGTCGAGGACGGTCGCCCGCGCCTCGTCCAGGGCACGGCCGAGGCGGAACAGGTCCGCCTCGGCCGCGGCGACCCCTGCTTCCAGGGGTGTCCGCTCCGCTTCGAGCGCCGCCGGGTCGCGCTCCAGCGCCGTTGCCTCGACGGCGAGGCGATCGACGGCGGCGGCCAGCGCTTCCCGCTCCCGCTCGAGGCCGGCGGCGCGCCCCTGGCGTAGGGTGGTCTCCTCGGCGAGCGCCGCTTCCCGCGTCCGGAGGCCCTGTTCGCGGCGGCGCTCGGCGCGCAGCCGCTCGTCCAGCCCGGCCCGCCGCTGGCCGGTCGCGGCCGCCTCCCGCTCGGCGGCGGCTAATGCATCCGCCGCGCGATCCTCCTCCATGCGTCGCTCCCGGCTCCCGGCGTCGAGGTCTGCCAGGGTCCGTTCGAGCGTCTGCGCCGCCGCCTCGATCGCCGCCGCCTCGCGCCAGGCGCTCTCCGCTTCACCAGCCAAGGTCGCTAAGCGGGCGGCCGCAGTTGCCTCGTCCCGCTCCAGGTCGGCGAGCCAGGCCGCCAGCCGGGTTTGCTGACGCAGGCGCTCCTCCCCGGCCGCGCCGGAGGCGGCGCGCTCCGCCTCGGCGCCGCGGCGCTCGGCTGCGTGCCGCCGCAACCGGGCATCCACCTCGTCCCGTTTGCTCCGGGCTCCCGCGACTGTGCGCTCCAGGGCGGCGATGGTCTCGGGGAGGTCGCGGAGTTCGCGCTCGCGGCCGAGGACGCCGCTCTCGCGGACCGCGGCGCCGCCCGTGACCGATCCGCCGGCACGGGCGACCTCGCCGCCGAGCGTGACCGTGCTCCAACCCGGCGGCAGGAGCGGCAGCGCCGTCCGCGCCGTCGGCAGGTCGGCGACGACGAGCGTCCGCCCGAGCAGGGCGTCGACGACGGGCCGCAGCTCCGACCGGTGGCCGACGAGGTCGGCCGCGACGCCGTGGACGCCGGGGAGGCCGAGGGCCCGCTCCGGCGGCGGCCGGCGGTTGGCGGTGACGGTGTCCAGCGGTTGGAAGGTGGCCCGGCCGGCGCCGGTCCGCTTCAGGTGGGCGATCGCCGCCTCGGCGTCGCCCCAACGACCCACAACGAGGTCCTGGAGGTGGCCGCCGAGGGCGACCTCGACGGCGGTCTCCAGCTCCGGCGGGCTCTCGACCAGCTCGGCGACGGCGCCGACGACCCCCGACAGCCGTCCAGCCCGCGCCGCCGCAAGCGTCTCCCGAACGCCGGCGTAGAGCCCCGCCCCCTGCTCGTGCAGGCGGCGCAGGACGCCGAGCCGGGTCGTCGCCTCGTTGAGCGCCCGCTCGGCGTCCGCAACGGCCCGCGTCGCGGCGGCAAGGGCGGAGGTTGCTCCCGTCTCGTCGCTTCCGAGCGCGGCCAGCCGAGCGTCGAGCGCGGCGATGGTTGCCGCCTCCTGCTCCCGAGCGGCGTCGGCCGCGGCGAGCTCGGCCCGCAGCGCCGCGATCCGGTTGCCGCGCTCGTCGCCCGCCGCCCGCAGCCGCTCCCGCTCCAGGGTGGCGGCCTCGTGGCGCTGGAGCACGAGGGCGCGCTTGCCGGCCAGCGCCGCCAGCTCGCGCTCCCCATCCTGGTGGCGGTGGCTGTCTGCCGCTGCCGCCTGCTCCACCCTGCACCGCTCGGCCCGCGCCGCCGCCACGGCTGCCGCCAGCGCCGCCGACCGCGCCGACTCCGCCGCCGACTCGGCGTCGAGGGCGGCGAGGTCGCTCGCCAGCCGATCGAGGTCGGCCGCGACGGCCGCGGCCTGCTCGTCAAGCCCGGCCTGGGTGTCGGCCATATCGGCGAGGCGGCGGTTGAGTGCCGCCACCCGCTCGCCCGCCAGGTCGCGTTCATGACGGGTGCGCCGGAGCGTTTCGTCCAGGTCCCTGCGGCGGAGATCGAGGCGGGACCGCGCGTCGCGGGCGACCGCCGCCGCCGATCGCGCAGCCTCGACCTCGGCCGCCAGCCGGGTCGAGTCGGCCTGCGCCGTGGCGACCTCACTGGCCGCGGCGTCATCGGCCGCCGCGGCGGACGTTTTGGCGGTGACCGCCAGGCGCAGCAACGCGGCGAGGTGGGTCCGCTGGAGGGCTCGCAGGTCGGCCCGCAGGCCGTGCCACTCCCGCGCCTGGCGGGCGGCCCGCTCCAGGCCCTTCAGCCGGGGCTCCAGATCGGCCAGGAGGTCGCCGACGCGCTGGCTGTTTGCATCCGCCTCGGCCAGATTGCGCTCCGCCTCGGCGACGCGCAGGCGCAACCCGGCAAGGTCGGCGGCGTGCTCGAAGAGCGCCCGCCGCTCCTCCGGCTTCTGACTGAGGGCGGTATCGACCAACCCCTGGCCAACGACGAGGTGGCCCTGGCCGAGCCCGGCGGTGAGCAGCGCGACGTCTTTGAGCCGGACCCGCTTGCCGTTGATCAGGTAGTGGTTCTCGCCGCCGCGGAAGGCACGCCGGGTGACGGCCACCTCGGCGAAGCCAACCGGCAGCCAGCCGTCACCGTTGTCGAAGACGAGCGTCGCCTCCGCCATCCCGGCCGGGGCCCGCCCCTGCCCGCCGGCGAAGATGACCTCCTCCGTCTTCCTGGCCCGCAACGCCCCGGCGCCCTGCTCCCCGAGCACCCAGCGGACGGCGTCGGCGACGTTCGACTTGCCGCTGCCGTTCGGACCGACGATGGCGGTGATGCCCGGCTCGAAGCGGACCACGGTGCGGCTGGCGAAGCTCTTGAAGCCGTGGAGCTCCAGCCGCAGGAGGCGGGTCGTGGGGGCGACGGCGGGCGGCGCGGATTCGAGGAGCACGTCGGTCATGGCGGGCCGGGGTGGTCGCGGACGGCGGACGACGGGAGAGGGCACGACCGCACCTATCCGTCCCAAAGGGGCGGCGACGGCGGTGCACGGACGCCCGGTGGCGGACCGCCACGTTGTACCATCGCGCCGCCGCGCCGGGCAACGGGTGCCCGCGGTGGGAGGGCGCCTTGGGCGGACTGGACGACGGGGAGCGGTGGGGGGCGGGGCCGGTACCGCTGCGGCCGAACGGGGCCGCCGGGCCGGCGGTCGGGCTGCGGGAAGCGAGGGTGCTCGCGCCCGTCGACGGTCCCCGGAGCGGCGCCGGGCCGCTCCGGCTCGGCCTCTCGACCGGCGCTCTCTTCCCCGTCCCGACCGAGGCGGTGCCGGCGCTGGCGGCCCGGCGCGGGCTGGCCGACCTGGAGGTCATGCTCCAGACCGCCGGCGAGTACGCCCCCGCCTTCGCCCGCGAGCTGGCCGGCCGCTGCGCCGACTACGGCTGCCACGTCCACGCCGTCCACGTCTGGCAGGAGTTCCACCCGCTGCTCTCACCCTACGCCCGGCGGGCGGAGGAGGCGGTCGCCCTCTTCGACCTGGCGATCGAGGGGGCCGCCCGGCTGGGCGCCCGCGTCGTCGTCTGGCACGGGCCGAAGCGGAGCGACATGGCCGGTCCCGCCTGCTGGGACCGGTTCGTCGCGGTGGCGGCCGAGCGGGCGGCGGCCTGCGAGGCGGCGGGGCTGGCGCTCGGCGTCGAGAACGTCTCCTGGTGCGCCCTCGCCACCACCCGCGAGGTGGCGGCCTTCGCCGCCCGGATGGACGACCTCGACCCGGCGGGAACGGGCCGGATCGGCTTCGTGTTCGACC
Source organism: uncultured Thermomicrobiales bacterium (assembly GCA_902806345.1). GTDB lineage: Bacteria > Chloroflexota > Chloroflexia > Thermomicrobiales > UBA6265 > CADCWF01. Next base: position 15,788 of record CADCWF010000017.1, on the reverse strand, counting down.
CATTTCAGGCGGCGGAGGCGGGGCAGAACCCGTTCATGACCCTGGCCGCCATGGGCGACCGGGTGCTGGATGTCCACCTGAGCGACATCAAGGAGGCCGACCCGAGCGGCCGCCACCTGCCGCCAGGCGAAGGCGACCTACCCTGGCCGGCGCTGCTGCGGGCAATCGCCGGTGCCTACCGGGGGCCGCTGATGCTGGAGGGGGTGGTCGGCGAGCTGGTCGGCCGCCTGGACCGGTCGCGGGCGCTGCTCGAGCCGCTCCTGGCCGAGGTGGGGGACGCGGCGGCGGAGAGCGACCCCTGCGGCGGCGCCCCGCCGGCGGGGGTGATGGAGGGGATCCGCCTCTTCAACGCCCGCGAGTTCTACGCGTGCCACGAGGTCATCGAGCACGAGTGGCACGCCGAGCGGCGGCCGGTCCGCCGCCTCTACCAGGGCATCCTCCAGATCGGCGTCGGCTTCCTCCACGCCCTGCGCGGCAACCACCGGGGTGCGCTGCTGCTGCTGGCCGACGGCATCGCCAAGACGGCCGAGTTCGCACCGAGCTGTCGGGGGATCGAGGCGGGACGTCTGGCGGTGGAGGCCCAGGTCTGCCTCGACCGCCTGCGAGAGCTGGGGCCGGAGCGACTGGCGTCGTTCGACCCGGCGACCATCCCCACCATCCGCCTGTCGCCCACGCCGGCCGCCGGGGTACCCCCGGGTGGATGACGCCGCGCCGCGCGTGACGGTCGTCGTCCCGACCTACAACGAGCGGCCGAACCTGGAGGAGCTGGCGGCACGGGTGTTGGCGCTCGGCCCGGACTACGCGCTGCTCGTGGTCGACGACGGCTCGCCGGACGGCACCGGCGCCCTGGCCGATGCGCTGGCCGCCGCCAACCCCGGCCGGGTCTCGGTGCTGCACCGCCCGCGCAAGGAGGGCATCGGCCCCGCCTACCTGGCGGGCTTTGCGCGGGCATTGGCTGCGGGGACGCCGCTGGTCGCCCAGATGGACGCCGACCTCTCCCACGACCCGGCCGACCTGCCGCGCCTCGTCGGCGCCGCGGAGGGGGCCGACCTCGTCGTCGGGTCCCGCTACGCCCCCGGCGGCGGCACGGCCGGCTGGTCCGCCTGGCGGCGGTGGCTGAGTCGGGCCGGCTGCGCCTACGCCCGCGCCGTGCTCGGGGTGGAGGTGGCCGACCTGACGGGCGGCTTCAAGGTCTGGCGGCGGCCGGCGCTGGCCGGGCTCGACCTCGGGCGGATCGCGGCCGACGGCTACGGTTTCCAGATCGAGACGACGACCCGGGCGCTGCGGACGGGGGCGCGGGTGGTCGAGGTGCCGATCACCTTCCGCGAGCGGGTGGCCGGGCGCTCGAAGCTGTCGCGCCGGATCGTCGGGGAGGCGGCGGTGCTGGTTTGGCGGCTGCGGGCGGAGGGGTAGGGGTGGTGGTTGTGGCGTTCCGTTGCCGGCAGACCGCCGTCCTGCGGGGCGTGGCCCGATTGAACCGCCGCGTCACGATCGGCGCCTGCGCCCCCGAACCCGGTCGTCGATGGTCCGCCTGGACGCGCGAAGAACCTTGAAGGCACCCAGCCTGTTCCGGGCGGCACGACAACGATCGCTGGACGCTCGGGTGGGCAACGCCAAGGACCTTCTGCCGCCGCGACGGGTAGCGGCTGCGTGGGGGATTCGGAGGGATCCGTGGCCTTCGCTCAGGAAGCCCCGTGAGTGGCAGGATGGGTCGGTCCGCTGAACCCCGCCGCGTCATCAAAGCCCCGCTCCGCCTCAGCCGGTAGTAACCCTTCACTCGCCAACAGGCCGTCCAGCCCGTCCAGCAGCGCGTCGACCCGATCGAGGGTGGCGCCGCTCGGGGGCGGGGTCGCCGCCCCCAGCAGGGCATGCACGGCGTCCTCGAAGTCGGTGGGGAGCTTTGCGCAGCGCTCCGTCGCGTGCCAAAGGAGGCGCTTCTCGCCGGGGTGGGGCAGCTCGTTGACGGCGAACAGGATGTCGAAGACGCTCGCCAGGAGCGCCGGGGTCCGGTGCTGGATGCTGATGGGGTCGTCGCGGCGGACGGCCAGTTCGATCTGGTGGCGGTAGGAGGAGACGGTCTGCCGGAGGACCGGGTGGTTGCGGGCGACGATCGCGCGCTTCAGCGGTTCCGGGTAGGGCTGCGCCGCCGATGCCTGGAGGCGACGGTACCAGCCGTCGGGGTCGACGAGCGGGCGGGAGTGCTCGACGTTGTGCCAGAAGCAGGTGGAGTAGCCGAGCGACGCTTCGTGGCGGACGAGGACGCGGTCGAGCCGTTCCGCGATCCAGGCGGGGGTGCGGTAGATCACGTCGACCGTGACGCCGGAGCGGGCGTCGATCCACTCGTCGCCGGGCTCCCACGCCGTGTTGCCAATCTCGGCGGCCGCGGCGAACCCGGCCGCGAGCGCCGCCCGGGCCGCGAGGGGCGGCGATTCCGCCGCATAGACGTAGAGGTCGATGTCCGAGCCGGTGTCGCCGGCCCGGGCGAGGCGTGAGCCGGCTTCGGCCACCGCGACGGCGCCGGGGAGGCGGCCGAGCGCCGTCGCGACCTCGGCGGCGAGGCGGTCGAGATCCGATTCTGCGTGCCGGTGCATAGCCACCGATCCTCCTCCAGGCGTCACCCGGTATCTCGGGCTCGCACGATTTGTTCTCCCTCCTTCGCCAAGGTGCCCTCCGTCCCCGGGTTTCGGCAGGTCGGGGGAGGTGTCGGAACGGACCCGAGGGCGGGAGGCCGCTCCCCTCGCTCCTGGCGCGGCGGGAGCGGTGCGGGGGTAAGGGCTGTTGTGCCGCGCATCGCCGTGGACGCTCTCCCCGAGCGCTCAAGGCGCGTCGCTCCGTCGCGTATCGGACCATCGGTGGACGTTTACCCGCCGAGCAGCAGCGCCAGGTCGTCCACCACCGCCAAGGCGCCGGCGGCCAGCAGCGCCGCCGGCGGTCGGTAGCCGCTGGCGAACCCGACAGGGGTGGCCCCGGCGGCGAGCGCCTCCAAGATGTCGTACTCGGTGTCGCCGACGTAGAGGACGGGGCCGGAGGCGGTGCGGACGAGCTCCCGCAGCGGGGCCGATTTCGGCTCGGCATCGCCGATCAGGAAGCCGAGGTCGGCCAGGATGCCGAGGCGCGCCGCCTCCGCTCGGACGACGTTGGTCGCCGCCGCGCTGATGACCCCGGCCGGGAAGCCGCGGTCCCGCATCCCGCTGACGAGCGTGGCGGCACCCCGCGAGAGCGGCGCTTCGCGGCGGGCGATCTCGTCGTTCCAGGCTCGGATCGCCGGGGCGATCTCAAACTCCGGCAGGCCGAGATCTGCCATCATCGCCGCCATCGGCAGCTTGAACCGGGCCGCGTAGGCGGGGCCGTCGAGCGGCGGCTGGCCGAAGCGGGCAAGGGCGGCGTTGAGCGACGCGCGGGTCCGCGCCGCGTCGTCGACCGTGGTCCCGATCCAGTCGAGGACAACGAGCGCCCCGGCCAGCCGGACCCGCAGCGACGCCACATCACCGTCCACCCGGTGTCTCCGTCGAGCTCGCCACCACTGGAGGCCCGCATGGCTCCCTGGGCTACGATACCGGAGGATGCCCGATCCCGAGCGGAGGGTCCTTGACCATGAGCGTCGCCAACCGACTGACGATGGACGCGTACTTCGATCTGGCGTTGAACGATCCCGACGGGTTCTGGGAGCTGTGGGATGGCGAGTCGCGGGAAAAGCCGAGCATGAGCTGGGAGCACGGCGACTCGATGTACGAGCTGGGACGGGTGGTCGGCAACCAGCTCGATCGCGCCCGATTCCGGGTCAGGGTCGGCCACGGTCGGCTACTCTGGGGCGATAGTCAGGCGTTCATCCCCGACGTGTTCGTCTTGCCGATCGAGTACGGCGAGGGCCAGCGGGGCCAGCCGGGCCGATTGGAGGTCTACCCGAAGCCGTTGCCGCTGGTCGTCGAGGTCTGGTCGCGCTCGACCGGCGAGTACGACCGCTCGGTCAAGCTGCAGGCCTACCGGGAGCGCGGCGACGCCGAGATCTGGCTGCTCGACCCCTACCAGCGGACGCTGACGCGCTGGCTACGGCAGGCGGACGGGACCTACGCCGAGGAAACGTTCGCGGGTGGCACCGTGGCGCCGGCGGCCCTTCCCGGTGTCGTGGTCGACCTTGACGCGCTCTTCCTGCGGTAGCCACTGGGGGGCGAAGCGACAGCCTCGGAAAACCCGGCCGCGGTCAGTTCCCGCCGGGCCGGACCAGATCGGCGGCGAGGCCGGCGGGCGCCACGTCCGGGTCGGGCAGGCGGGCCGGGGCGGGGACCGCAAGCGCGCTGGGGGCCGCCGGCGAGACCGCCAGCGGCGTAGCCGCTTCGTCCGCGACCACCAGACGGACGTCGAGGAAATCGGCTACCACCCGGAGCACGGCTAGTGCCGGCACCGCCAGCAGGGCGCCCCACAGGCCGCCGACCTCACCGCCGGCGATGACGGCCAGGAAGATCAGCAAGGGGTGGACCCGGATGGCGTCGCCCTGCACCTTCGGCGCGATCAGGTTGCCGGCGATCATGTTGATGACGAAGTAGACGACCGCGGTCAGCAGCGCGGTCAGCGGCGAGACGAAGAACGCCGCCGCAATGGCCGGGACGCCGGCGATGTACGACCCGACGTAGGGCACGATCGCGGCGACCGCGGTCCACGCCCCGAGCAGCAGGGAGTAGGGGACGCCGAGGACGAAGAGGGCCACCGCGGCGGCGACGCCCTGGAACCCGATCGAGACGAGGAGGCCGCCGAGGTAGCGCGAGAGCGACTGGCCGACATCGCTCCACAACTCCTCGGCGTCGTCGCGGTAGACGAGGGGGATGGCGCGGATGAAGCCGCGCTTGAACCGGTCGCTGTCGGCGAGCAGGTAGACCGCGACGAAGACGATGCCAACAAGGGTGAGGATCACGCCGAGGGTGCCCGAGAGGGCGCCGAGCGCCTGCTGCAACACCGTCTGACCGATTCCCTGGGCGCGGCTCACCCCCTCCGCGCGGAGCTCCTCAAGCGTGGCGTCGGCGGTCTCTTCGAGCCAGCCCCGCTCGGCCATCGCCTCCAGTACCCCGCGAATCGCGAGCTCGCCGCGGGCGGCGATGTTCGGGGCGTCGCCCACCAACGCGTCGAGCTGGGAGACGGCGATCGGGACGAGGATGACCAGGGCGAGGACGGCGCCGACGACGAGCACCAGCATCGCCAGGGTGATGGCGATCCCCCGTGGCAGCACCCGGCTGAGCAGGCGGACGGGGAACGAGAGGATCAAGGCGAGGGCCGCCCCGGCCACGACCAGGCGCGGCAGCGTCGGCGCAAACCAGCAGAGGAGGACGATCACCAGGAGGACGACGCCGACGAGGATGTTGCGGCTCCGCCGGTCGATCAGGATTGGGGTGGGACTGTCGACGGGCATCGGCTAGGCTGCCTCGAACGGGGCGGCGACCGATCCGGCGAATCCGGGCTGCATCCGCGATCCGCCGGCCCCGCCCGTGGTCGGCACTTCCGCGGAACGGTCGGCATCGGACGCCCCTGGTTGGGCCGGAGCGTCCACCCGGGGGTCGGAGTCGTCGCCGGCGAGGCGGGCGAGTTCGCGGTCGGTGAGGCGCGGGGTGGTGGTCGCCATGGTTGCGCCTCCCGGTTGCTCCTTTGGGCGAGCGCCTAGGCGTCCGGTGCCGCCGCCTCGTCGGTCGGCACCTCGATGTCGGGGTCCGGTTGGCTGGCGGCGTCGCCCTCCGCGGCGTCGCCTGCTGCGGCCGCGTCCTCCGCGGCGTCGCCCTCGCCGGCGGTGTCGGCCTCGGCGGCAGGGTTCGGCGGGCGCAGCGCCAGGATGAGGACGCCGCCGGCGCCGCCGTCGTCGCGGGAGACGAAGGTGGCGGTGCCAAAGTAGCCCTGGTAGGCGCCGTCGAGACCGGAGACCTGGAGGACCAGGGTGGCGGGGCGGGCGCCCTCGGAGTCGTCGAACCAGGTCCAGCGCTCGGGGATGTCCCCCTCGGTCCGGGCGTAGGAATCGAAATTGGTGTCGCCGAACAGCACCGTGGGGACGCCCTCAGCCGGGTCCGGGAACTCGGCCCGCCCGATCGCCGCCGCGCCGGGTTGGGGACCGGCGACGAAGTCGGGGTCGGTGGCCAGCGGGAAGACGTTGATGAACTCGCCGGAGGGATCGGTCGCGTACCACGCCGCGAGGGTCACGACATCCGTCTGCGGGACCTCGGCCGCGGCCGGTGCTTGGGGGGTGCCGGCCGGCGCGGCGGGCTCGGCGGCGGCCGGCGTCGGCTCAACCGCAGGTGCGGGCGAAATCGGTGTCGCCTGACGGGCCGCCGCCATCCCGGCGGGAGCGGCCATACCCACCGACCCGACGAGTAGGGCGAGACCGAGGCTCCACGGGGCGAGACCTGAAGCGGGCATCCCGATCCTCCTTCCGCCCCGCGGGCGCTCCCGTAACCTTGCATCACCGCCGGACGACGGTCAAGCGCGGGTGAGCGGCGGTGGCCGGGGTACCTGGTGGTGCGGGGTCCGGACGAGGCAATGAGGGCCGGCCGTGGCCGCGCCGGCCCCAGCCGCCGCGATGCCGGACCGCTCGATCCAGATGGAGCACTGGCGCACTCGGAGGGAGTCTGGAGCAGGTGTCGTGGCGGCCGGTCGCCGCGGAATCCGACCGACCCTTGTCCCGCTCCCGGCGGACTGCCCTGCCGCAGCGTGTCTCGCCGGGTGGGCAAGGCCGTACGCTATGGGGCGATCTCAAGCCTGTGCGGACGCCGCCTTCGCCGTTGATCCCGAGGTGGGGTACGCACCGGACATGGAGTGGCCGTGCGGCCCGCAGGCAGTGCAAGATCTCACGTTCGATCGCGCCGTTGGCGCCATCGTGCATCCGACCAGGGCGAAACGGATCAAGGTGCCGCATCGGCTTGCCGGTGACTGTGGCGACCCCCGGTGATCCCTGGGCTACCGCTCTGATGTCGTTCCGGCACGGATCGTGCAAGACCGCCATATCGCCGATGGGTCGTCGGACACCGTCGGGAGGTCCGGCCACCATGGGTCGGGGGAGGGGCATCACGGCTGTGTTCGTCGGGAGGTGTCCGTTGCTGCCTGGCACGCACGCGACCGTGGGCACGATCGGGAGCTGAAAGGATCGAAGGACGATGCGCAATTCCAATGACAGGCTGGCCAATGCGTTCCTGGCGAATGCGCGGCGGAATGCGACGCGCCGGGGTCTGCTCGGGGGTGGAGCCAAGTTAGCGGGCGGCGGGCTGCTGGTGCTTTCGCTCGGGTCGCTGCCGCGAGCGGCTCGGGCCCAGGAGGCGACGCCGACCGCCGGCGCGACTGCCGGCGACGCCCCGTTCGCCGACGACGTCGAGGTGCTGAACTACGCGCTGACGCTGGAGCTGCTGGAGAACGCGTTCTACCGGGACGGGCTGCCGGCGGTCGGCGACCTCGGCACCGACGGCTTCGGCTTCTCGGTCAGCGAGCAGCTGGCCGCGATCGGCGCCCACGAGGCGGCCCACGTCCAGACCCTGACCGACGTCGTCGCCTCGCTCGGCGGGACCCCCGTCGCCGAGGGCGCCTACGACTTCGAGGACGCGTTCGCCTCGGCCGAGGCGTTCCTGGCGACCGCGGCGGCGCTGGAGAACACCGGCGTCTCGGCCTACGACGGGGCCGGCCAGTACCTCTCCGACCCGGGGCTGCTGACGGCCGCCGGCAGCATCGTCGCGGTCGAGGCCCGGCACGCCTCCTACCTCAACCTGATCACCGACGAGGTGCCCTTCCCGGCGTCCTTCGAGACCCCGCTGACGCCGGACGAGGTGCTCGAGATCGCCGGCCCCTTCATCGCCAGCTAGCCGGACCCGGACAAGGAGGAGCAACGCCATGACGGTTCTCGCCCAGACGACGTTCGACGCCCCGGTCGACGTGCTGAACTACGCGCTGACCCTGGAGCACCTGGAGTTCGCGTTCTACCGCGACGGGCTCGACGAGTTCGCCGCGGAGGACTTCGAGGCGGCCGGCTTCGACCCGGCGGTCTTCGAGTACCTGGGCCTCATCCGGGACCACGAGCGGGACCACGTCGAGACCCTGCAGGCGGTGATCGGCGACCTCGGCGGCGAGGCCGTCGAGGAGGCCGAGTACGACTTCGGCTACGCGGACGTGGCCGGCTTCCTGGGGGTCGCCCAGGCGCTGGAGAACACCGGGGTCTCGGCCTACCAGGGGGCGGCCCAGTTCCTGATCGAGGAGGACGCCCTGCTGACGGCGGCGCTGACGATCCACGGGGTGGAGGCCCGGCACGCGGCCTACCTCAACGGGCTGAACGGGGCGACCCCGTTCCCGGACGCGGTCAACCCGACCCTGACCCCGGACGAGGTCCTCGCCATCGCCGGGCCCTTCATCGTCAGCTAACATCCTCCCGCGCCGGCCCGAACCCCCTCCGGGCCCGACACGGTGATCCGCGGCGGGGCGGCCTCCATTCGGAGGCCGCCCCGCCGTTTGCTTGTCCGGCTCGTCCCCGACCTCGGCGGTTGGAGACCACACGGTAGTATGCTTGTGGACGCCGCAGCCGGATCGCAGCGCGACCTCGTCCATGGGTGACGCGTCTGTGGACAGACCAGAGACCGGACGACCTGTCAGTCGCCGCGCCACCGCCCGGTGGCGCGTGGTCGCGGTCGGTGGAGCCGCCACCGCGGTGCCTAGCCCGACCGGGCCGTCCATTGATGATCCCGGTGCCCGAGCCGGGTCGCTTCCTGCCCAGAGAGGCCTGGCGTGACCGCCACCCCGCGGTTGCACGCCGACGACCCGCCCCCCACCTCGGCCGATAATGCCGACACGCCGCTCTTGCCGGCCTCGCCGCTGCCTGTCCCGCTGACGCCGTTGGTCGGCCGGGAGGGAAACGTCGACGAGGTGCGGCGGCTCATCCGCGATGGCGCCCGCCTGGTGACGCTGGTTGGTCCCGGCGGCGTCGGCAAGTCGCGCCTCGCGATCGCCTCCGCGGACGACCTCCACGACGCCTTCCCCGATGGGGTCCGCCTGGTCCGGCTGGCGGCGATCCGGGACCCGCAACTCGTCCTGCCGACCGTGGCCGCCGCCCTCGGACTCCGCGGGAGCGGAGCGACCTCCGCGCTCTCGGTGCTCCAATCGGCACTGCGCGGTCGTCGGCTCCTGCTGGTGCTGGACAACCTCGAACAGGTTGCGGCCGCGGCGCCCGAGCTGGCGGACTTGCTCCGGGCCTGTCCGGGGATCCAGGCGTTGACGACGAGCCGGATGCGCTTGCGGGTGCGGGGGGAACAGGTCGTCCCGGTTTCGCCCCTGCCGACTCCGGACCCCGGCGTGACGCCCGACCCGACCGATCTCCGGCGCTTCCCGGCGGTCGACCTCTTCGTCCAGCGGGGGCGAGAGGCCCGGTCCGATTTTGCCCTGACGAGCGGGAATGCCGCCGCCGTTGCCGAGATCTGCCAGCGACTCGACGGGTTGCCGCTGGCACTGGAGCTGGCCGCCGCCCGCATCCGCTTGCTCCCGCCGGAGACGCTCCGAACCCGGCTCGGGTCGCGGTTGCCGCTCCTCACCGACGGCCCGGCCGACCTGCCCGACCGGCTGCGGACAATGCGCGACGCGATCGCCTGGAGCAACGATCTCCTGACCGAGGGGGAGCGTCGGGTTTTCCGCCGGTTGAGCGTCTTCATCGGAGGGTTCTCGCTGGAAGCCGCGGACTGGGTTGCGGGTGACGGGGCGCGGGGTGCGGCAAAGGCACCGAGTTCACCACCCGCAACCCTCGACCTCGTCGGCTCGCTCCTGGACAAGAGCCTCATCCGCCGGGACGAGGAAGCGGCCGACGAACCCCGCTTCGCGATGCTGGAAACGGTGCGCGAGTTCGGGCTGGAACAGTTGGAACTGAACGGGGAGGAGGGCGAGACCCGGCGTCGGCACGCCGCCTGGTGCCTCGACCTGGCGGAGCGGGCGGCGGCAGAGATCCTGGGAACGGAGCAGCGGCGGTGGGTCGAGCACCTGGAACGGGAGCACCCCAACCTGCGCTCGGCGCTCGCGTGGTCGATCGAGCACGAACCTCCCGAACACGGGGTGCGCCTTGCCGGCGCCCTCTTCGTGTTCTGGTTCATCCAGGGCCACCTGATGGAAGGCGACCGGTGGCTCGAGCAGGCCCTGGCGCGGGGGGGCGAGGCGCCTCCCGAGCGTTGCGCCTGGGCGCTCTTCGGTGCGGGAATCCTGGCCTGGTCCTACGGGGATTCCAAGCGGGCCGAGGCGTGCGGACACCGCGGACTGGCGCTGTCGCGGGAGCACGGCCTCACGTTCGGCGCGGCGATGTCGTTCTACCTCCTCCACATCGTGACGTCGACCGAGGGGCGGCTCGCGGAGTCGATCCCGGTCGGCGAGGAGGCGATCAGGCTGATCCGGGAGGCCGGGAACGAGGCATGGCTCGCCTACGCGCTCGGCGACGTCGGGGTGGCCCTGGCGCAGTCGGGCGAGGTCGAGCGCGGGATCGCGATGATCGAGGAGGGGTTGGCGCTCCACACCCGCTTCGGCAACAAGCAGGGAGCCGGCAACAAGCTCAGCGACCTGGCGATCTTCCGGCACGACCAGGGCGACCGGAGCCGCGCCGCTCGGCACTACGCGGAGAGCCTGAAGCTCCTCCTGGAGAGCGGCGACCGCTGGTACCTCGCGAGTCCGTTGGCGGGCATCGCCGCCCTCGTGACGGAGACCGGCCGGATGTCCGAGGCGGCAAGGCTGCTGGGCATTGCCGAGGCATGCTGGGAGCGCGGTTCCGGCACGCTCTGGCCGACCGAACGGGAGCGGCTGGAGCGGACGATCGCCTCGGTGCGGGCGGCACTGGGGGACGCCACCTACCGGCAAGAGGCCGCTGCGGGCCGCGTGACGCCCCTGGACGACGCGGTCGCAGGTGCGATCTCGCTGGTGGCGGACCTATCCGGCCCCCGGGCGGCCGGAGCGGACGGGGCCGCGGCCGGCCGCCTCTCCGCACGGGAACAGGAGGTCCTGGCCCTCCTGGTCGCGGGGCGGAGTAACCCCGAGATCGCCGAGTCGCTCTTCATCGGGCGGGCGACGGTCCGGACCCACGTCTCGAACATCCTCGCCAAGCTGGACGCCAAGACGCGGACCGAGGCCGCGGACATCGCGCGGAAGCTCGGCCTGGTCTAGCTCCTCGAGCCGCCCTCCGCCGGGCGGACGCCGGCATCCCCCACGTCCTGGCCCTCCTCCCCCTGGCGGATGCCGGTCTCCGCCACCCCAGCCGTCGGAATCCGCCACCCGCATCCGCCACCCGTCCGATTCGGTGCCCCACCCGCGCCGTCATCATCGAACTGTGCCCGGTGAGCGAACCGGACACGACCGGATCGATGCGGTGGCGGCAAGGAGGCCAGGGGTGGCGGTGGCGATCGAGGATTTGGAGGTCGTGGCGGGTCGGGATGCCCTCGGCGAGAAGCTGTTCCAGGCCGTGCTCGGCACCATGGACATCTACGCCGTCTACCTGGGTGACCGCCTCGGACTCTACGCGGCTCTGGCCGCGATCGAGCCCGCCACGCCGGGCGAGCTTGCCGGCGCGACCGGGACGGCCGAGCGCTACGTCCGCGAGTGGCTGGAGCAGCAGACGGTCTCCGGCATCCTGGCCTGCGACAACCCGGAGGCCGAGGCGGCCGATCGCCGGTTCGTCTTCCCGGCCGGCCATGCCGAGGCGTTGACCGAGGTCGACAGTCCGGGCTACGTCGCGCCGTTCGCCCGGATCGCCGTCGGCGCGGTCGACCCGATCCGGGAACTCGTGGCGGCGTTCCGCACCGGCGGCGGGGTTCCCTACGAGGCGTACGGCGCCGATCTCCGGGAAGGCCAGGCGGGGATGAACCGCAACCTGTTCCTCCGGCAGCTCGGAACCGAGTACCTGCCGGCGATCGCCGATCTCGACGCACGGCTGAGATCCGGATCGCCGGCGCGCGTCGCCGACATCGGCTGCGGCGTGGGCTGGTCGAGCGTCGGCATCGCCCAGGCCTACCCGAACGTCCGGGTCGACGGGTTCGACCTCGACGACGCCTCGGTTGCGGCGGCCCAGGGCGTGATCGTCGAGGCCGGGGTCGGCGGCCGGGTTGAGATTTCGCTCCGAGACGCGGCCGACCCGGCGCTGGTCGGGCGGTACGACCTGGTCACCGCGTTCGAGTGCGTCCACGACATGAGCGACCCGGTCGGCGCGCTGCGGACGATGCGGCGACTAGCCGGCGATGGCGGCACGGTGCTGGTCATGGACGAGCGGGTCGCCGAACGGTTCAACCCGGCGGCCGGCGACATCGAGCGCCTGATGTACGGCTTCAGCGTTTTCCACTGCCTGCCGGTCGGGCTGGCCGACACGCCGTCGGTGGGAACCGGCACGGTAATGCGGCCTGCGACGCTGCGGGGGTACGCCCTGGAGGCGGGGTTCCGCGACGTCGAGATCCTGCCGCTCGAGAACGTTTTCTTCACCTTCTACCGGCTGCACGTCTAGGCGGCGACGCTGCCCGGACGGCGTCGACGCCATGATCCGGCGGCGGGTCCGACCGGACGTTTCGAATCGCACGGCGGCGGATCGCCGAGGGAGCAACGAGCATGGACGAACGATCGTTCGATGGTCTGACCCGGCTGTTCGGGTCTCGGGGTCGGGACCGCCGGTGGGTCTTCAAGGCGGTGGGCACCACCGTCGCGGCCCTTGCCGCAGGCACGATCGGGCCGGCAAGCGCGGCCGACACCGCGGCGTGCGGCTCCGAGGGCGACCCGTGCCGCAGGCGGGGGGACTGCTGCTCCGGTCTCTGCCAGGGGCCGAAGGGGAAGCGGCGGTGCCGCGCTCGGGGGGTTGGCACCTGCCAGCAGGGCGAGGACAGCTGCCGGGCGAACCCGGACGACGTGCCCCGCTGCAACGGCAAGGACTTCTGCGGCTGTTTCGTGACGACCGGCGGGTCGAGCTTCTGCGGCACGGGCGGCGACTGCGCCCGGTGTCGGAGCGACGCCGACTGCGTGGCGCGGGGCTTCCCGAAGGGCTCCGCCTGCATCGAGGCCAACCGCGGCATCTGCGGGGAGAACTGCGCCGAGTTGAGCGGTACGGCGTGCGTCCTGCCATGCAGCGCCGGGCAACCGATCCCCAATTCGGAGACAACCGGGCTGTTCGGCGTGGCGGACTAACGAGGCCGCAATCCAACGATAACCGAGGAGTTGTTCGGGCGAACACGCCCGGGCCCGGGGCGCCGTGCGCCCGGAGCCAGGAGACCACGATGAGCGAGTCGACAATCTCACGGCCTTTTTCCACCGCCGGAGCGCGGTCGAGCGGGACCGGGTCGGCTCCCCGTGAGACAGCCGCGGCGGGCATCTTCGCCGCCTTTGCCTCCGGTCTCCGCCGGATCCGCCCGTGGCGGGTCGTGGCTCCTGAGGACTACCCGGCCGCCTTCGGGGCAACCGACCGCGAGCTCTCGCAGTTGGCCCGGCTGGTCGACGAGTGGGAGGGCGTCTACCAGGCACGCGCTGAGGCGCTGAGGCGCGTCAACCGCGTCTAGGCCCGCGGCGGAACCAGCGGATCGAGCCGGCCGATCGCGTGGTGATGCCCCGGCGGCCTTCAGCAGACAAGGAGTCCGGAGAGATTGCCGGGGAGGGGTCTCGCTCCCCGGCCGGACACGACGCGGCCTCGAACGGGGGCTGCCTACCGAAGCGAAGCGAACGGGCGAAGGGGAACCGACATGGACGGCGGACGGCTCGAAGGTTTCGTACGGAAGATGGCTGGAGCGGCAGGATCGCGGCGGGCGGTTACCCGCGGCCTCGCCGGGCTGGGGATCGGGGTGCTGGTGCCCTTGGTCGGCTCGGCGGAGGTGGAGGAGGAGGCGGTGCGCTGCGCCAAGCCCGGCAGGGCGTGTGGTCGCGGCAAGAAGTGCTGCAACGGGTTGGTCTGCCGCACCGGCAAATGCGCCTGCGCCAGCGGCAAAACCATCTGCGGCGCCCGCTGCCGGAATCTGAAGACCGACCCCGCCAACTGCGGCTCGTGCGGCTTCGCCTGCCCGGCGGGCGCGGTCTGCGCCGGCGAGTTCTGCGTCCGCACGATCGGGGGCTTCGGTGACGGCGTTGGCAAGTTCGCGAGCCCCCGCGGCATCGCGGTCTCCGGCCGCTCGCTGGTGGTCGCGGACACCAACAACAGCAGGGTCCAGGTCCTGGCGTTCGGCGGCGGCGAGGACTTCGCGATCGGTAAAGGGGGGGCTCGAGACGGCCAGTTCTCCAGTCCGTCCGGCGTCGCGGTGGCGGGGGACGGCACGATCTTCGTGGCCGATACCGGGAACGCCCGGATCCAGAAGTTCGACGCGGACGGCGCCCACCTGCTGTCGTGGGGTGATGCCGGGTCTGGCCAGGGGCAGTTCAGCCAGCCGGTGGGGGTGGCGGTCGACCGCAACAGCAACGTCTGGGTGGTCGACACGGGCAACGGCCGCATCCAGCGGTTCAACGAAAACGGCTTCTTCCTCGACCAGTTCGGCCGCCCCGGGGACGGGGACGGCGAGCTCGACGAGCCGACCGCGATCGCGGTTGACCTCGACCGTGGGACGGTCTTCGTCGCCGACACCGGGAACCAGCGGGTGTCGGTCTTCGACGTGGACGGGGGATTCATCCGCACGTTCGGCCTGGCCGGCACCGGCGACGGCGAGTTCACCCACCCGCAAGGCATCGCCGTCAACGGGAGCGGGACGGTTTTCGTGACGGACTTCGCGAACCCGCGAGTGCAGGCCTTCAACCAGGATGGGCAGTTCCTCAGTGCCTTCGGCGAAGGCGGAAGCGACCAGGCGGGGAGCCTCGACAGCCCGGTCGGGATCGCGATTGGCCGCGACGGCGCGCGGCACGTCGTGGACTCGGGGCCGGACCGGATCGTGACGTTCTCCCCGGTGTCCCAGCTCTAGCGAGACCGGCTCTCCGAGACGAGCGCCCAAACCATCGGACCCAAACAGATTGCCGGGAGCGACGTGCTCCCTGGCCCGGCCAAGCGCGGCCTCGATTCGGGGCCGCGCCAAGCAGGAACGCGAGCGATCGCGAGGCATGGGAGGAAGAACGCGGCCATGGACGGAGGACGGTTCGAGGGGATTCTCCGGAGCCTGGGGGGAGGGGCGGCGTCGCGTCGCTCGGTCGCCCGTGGGCTGGCGGGGATAGGGTTGGGCGCGTTGGTGGCTGGGCGAGCCGGAGCCGGAGGCGACGTCGAGGCCGCGGGCGACCGCTGCGCCAAGCTCGGCAAGGCGTGCTCGAAGGAGAAGAAGTGCTGCAACGGGCTGGCCTGCCGCAACGGCACGTGCGCCTGCACCGGCGGCAAGACAAAGTGCGGAGCCCGCTGCCGCAATCTGAAGACGGACCCGAACAACTGCGGCGCCTGTGGTCGGGCTTGTTTCGAGGGCGAGGCGTGCGTCGGCGGATTCTGTGCCTCGTCGACCGGGTCCGAGGGCGACGGGCGCGGCCAGTTCGCCGGTCCGACCGGGATCGCCTTCGACCCCGTGGGGACGCTGTTCGTGACGGAGGTCGACCTGTCGAAGGTCGAGGCCAGCTTGAGCGGCGGCTTCTTGGAGTTTGGGAAGCCTGGAAGCGAAGAAGGTCAATTCTCGGAGCCGGAGGGCATCGCCATCTCCGGTGACGGCGTCTTCGTCGCCGACACCGGGAACCACCGTATCCAGCGGTTCGACCGAATCGGTACGCACGAACTGAGCTGGGGCACGTTCGGCAACGGTGAGCTCCAGTTCAAGAACCCGGCTGCCATTGCCGTCGACGCCGTCGATGGCGAGGGCGGCACCGTCTACGTCGCCGACACGGGCAACAAT
>CADCWF010000016.1 GCA_902806345.1 uncultured Thermomicrobiales bacterium | reverse complement strand
GGCCAGGAGCGCAAGCGGCGCCGCCAGGCAAAAGAGGAGCAGCAGCGCCCAGGCCAGCAGGCGCCGCCAGAGCGGCAGGCGCCGCGCCACGAGCACCGGTGCGACGGGCGCGGCGGACACGACGGGCGTAACGGGCGCGGCGGGCACGGCGGTGGTCGGCCGCCCCCGCGCGGATTCGGACTCGGACTGTGCGGCCATCCCCGGTCCCCTTCTCCCCGCCCCGCTCCGGTGCCGCCGGTCATCCTTCCCCAGCGCCACCCAATCCTAACCGGCGGCCGGGCGTTCCCGGCAGGGCGTCGTCGCTCCGGCGCCCGACCCATCCCCGGCGGACCGTTACCCGGTGCCGGCCCGCTGGGCGGTGCGGGCGCGCCGCGCCGACCGCGCCCTTCGTCCTTCCCGACGCCGCGGCCGGGCGGGTGAACGAGCGGCCGGACCACCAAGACCAGCAGGCCGAGCCCGGCGATAGCGATCGCCCAGCCGAGCAGGGGTGCCCGGCCGCCGTCGCCGGCCAGCAGGATCAACCCGAAGCCGATCGTCAGCGCCGACGAGACGACCGACTCGATCTGGACCCGGTCGGCGTTGCGGGCCGTCAGCAACCCGGCCAGGCCGATCGCGCCGACGACCAGCAGCCCCACCCCGAGCACGACCCTGGCGGCACCGCCGGAGAAGGTGGTCTCCGGCAGCAGCGGCTGGAGCGCGACCAGGAGGCCGACCGTGGCGCCGATGCCGCCGCGCAGCATCTGGAACGGCACGAAGGGGTGCCCCGGGTTGCGGAAGGCGTTGATGATCTGCTGCAGGCTCATCACCAGCAGCGCGGCGCCGAGCAGGGTCCGGGTGACGTCGCCGGCGTCGTCCGGCCGCAGCCCCATGAAGAGGCCGACCGCCAGGAGCGCCAGCCCCTCGACGGCGACGACCGGCCAGCCGACCCCTTCCCGCCACGGCACGCTCCGCAGCGCCAAGGACCTCGCGCGCGCTCCCATCGCCCCCCCGATCGCAGCGGACAGCGGATAGGGCGTAGAGGATAGGGGATCGGGGGGGATGAGGTGATGGGGTCATTGGGTGATGGGGGGCCGTCCGCACCCGATCCCCCATCACCCTCGGAAGCCACGGGCGGGGTGGGTGCGGAGGCCGAAGCGGAGGGCGACCGCTCGGATCAGGAAGACGGCCGCCACGGCGACGATCCCGGCGAGCCCGCCCCCGGCTCCGACCCCGGCGACGAGCGACAGGAAGATCAGGCAGCCGGACAGCGCCGCCAGGGCCGAGGGGATGCCGGGCTGGAGGATCGTCGGCTCCTGGCGCATCAGCACCTCCCGCAGCACCTCGCCGCCGACGGCGTTGACGACGCCGACAAAGACGGCGGCCGGGGTCGACAGCCCGGCGCCGAGCGCGATCTGCAGGCCGACCAGGCCGAAGGCGCCGAGGCCGACGGCGTCGATCAGGAGGATCGTGGTGGCCAGCCGGGGGATCCGGTCGACCCGGTGGCCGACGGCCCAGACGCCGAGGGCGACGGCGACCGCGATCGAGACGGCGGCGGGGGAGCGCAGCAGCGCCGGCGGCCCGTCGTTGATGAAGATGCCGTCGCGGAGGAGGCCGCCGCCGGTGGCGCTGACGAGGGCGATCAGGGTCAGGCCGGCGATGTCGTAGCGGCGGCGGGCGGCGACCAGGGCGCCGGAGAAGGCCCAGAGCGCCGTCGCCCCGTACTCGAACGCGAGCGGCAGGCGGAACGTCGGGTCCGGCAATGGCGGAGGCTCCACCGGTGGCTCCTGTGGCCCGGCGCCCGTGGCGCCGAGGGGTGCGGCCGGGCGACGATAGCAGAGGCGGGGGAGCCTCGGGACGCCGCGAAGGGGTCCCCTCCCTCGCGCTCGGCTGAGTATCCGAGGGGACGCGGCTTGCCGCCGGTGGCACCCTCCCCCGAGCGCAGGAGAGAGGGAGAACAATCGGGACGGCGTGCCCCCCTCCCTCGCGCTCCGGGGAGGGGTTGGGGAAGGGGGCTACCCGCCGCGCCGGCAGCCGATCCACCCAGGAGCCGACCGGGCCCCGTTACGCCATCGTCGGCAGCGCCGCCGCCGGGATCTCGTAGCGGAGCGGCTCGCCGCGCACCAGCCGGCGGACCTCCTCGACCATCGCCGCCCCCTGGCGGCGGTAGGTGTCGACGGTGTGGCCGGCCGCGTGCGGCGAGAGGATCGCGTTCGGCAGCGCCCGGAACGGGCTGTCGGCGGGGAGGGGCTCCTCCTCGAAGACGTCGAGGGCGGCGCCGATGCGGCCACGCTCGAGCTCGCGGAGCAGGGCGGCTTCGTCGACGAGGGCTGCCCGCGCCGTGTTGATGAAGAGGGCACCGTCCGGCAACCGGGCGAGCTGCGCCGCCCCGACCATGCCGCGGGTCTCCGCCAGGACCGGCGCGTGGAGGGTCACCACCCGGCTCTCGGCGAACAGGTCGTCCAGCGGTCGCCGGGTGACGCCGAGCGCCGACGCCACGTCCTCCCCCAGCAAGGGATCGGCGACGAGCACCCGGCAGCCGAACGCCAGGAGGAGCCGAATCACGGTCCGGCCGACGTAGCCGGCACCGACGACGCCGACGGTCTGCGCCCCCAGCAGCCGCCCCAGGTAACGGTCCCGCAGGGCGAACCAGTCGTCGCCGCCTTTCATCCCGCGGTCGATCTCGTGCAGCGGGCGGAGACCGAGGAGCGCCTGGCAGACGACGAATTCCGCCACCGCGTCGGCGATGATCGGCGCCGCGTGCGCCACCCGGAGCCCCCGCGCCACCGCCTCCTCCGGCACCAGCTTCCGGATGCTGCCGGCGGTGTGGGCGACGAGCCGGAGTTCGGGGTGCCCGCCCAGGAGGGCGGCGCCGAGCGGCGGCGTGCCCCAGCCGGTCAGGCACGCGACGGCGCCGTCGAGCAGCTCGTCCAGCGCCGCCGCCGTCAGGTCGTCTCCGCTCGGCTCCCGCACCCGGGCGAGCCCGGCCAGGTCCCGCTCCGCCTCCGGCGCGAGCATCTTGGCGCGGGTGGCGGCCGGGAGCAGGATCGCGACCGTCGGCTTCGCCGCGCCGGACCGCTCGCTCATTACGCTCGCTTGCTCCACGCGGGTTCCCCTCCGATCGTGCCTGAGTGCCTCCCAGTTGAACAGGAGTTGGGGTCTCCCCGAACCCCGCCCCATCATCGTCCTCCTGAGTCCGCAGGCGAAGGATTCCTCTCCGAATTTGTCAATCACCCAAGAAGCGACGCCGCTGCCGCGGGAGATCCTTCGCCTGCGAGCTCAGGAGGACGGAAGCTGGAGGCGTGCCGCTCGTTCCGGCCGGCGGCCCGGATGCCGCCGTTCCCTCCGATCCGTTCCCCGCTGGCGGGCGCCGGAGGCTCACAGCCGGCTCGGGTACAGGAGAAGCTCGGGGACGTGGGCGCGCGCCGGCAGCCGCAGCACGAACAGGATCGCGGCGGCCACGTCCTCCGGCTGGAGGGCGAGGGCCAGGGTCTCCGGCGGCGTCGGCGTCGGCCGCTTCAGCACCATCGGGGTGTCGGTCAGACCAGGGAAGACGACCGTCGTCCGGATGCCGTGCGCGCGCTCCTCCTCCATCGTCCCGTGGGCCAGCCCGACGACCCCGGCCTTGGTCGCCTGGTAGGCGACGCCGGAGGCGTCGGGGCGCTTGGCGGCCGAGGAGGAGACGTAGACGATCTGGCCCCCGCCGCCCTCCCGCAGCGCGGGAACCACGGCCTGGGTCAGGTTGAACGCCGCGCTCAGGTTGATCGCCACCATCTCGGCCCAACTGGCCTCGGTCAGCTCGCCCAGCGTCCGCCGCGGGATGTTGGTGCCGACCGTCGCCACCAGCGCGTCGACTCGGCCGAACCGCCCGACCGCGGCGGCCACCAGGCGCCCAGCCGCGGCCCGGTCCGTCGCGTCGGTCGGGACCGCCAGCGGTTCGGCGGCGCCCTCCCGCCGGGCAGTGGCCGCCACCGCCGCCAGCCCCTCCTCGCCCCGCGCCGCCAGGGTCAGGCTCGCCCCGGCCGCGGCGAGGGCGAGCGCCGTCGCCCGCCCCATACCGCTGCTGGCGCCAGCGACCAGGACGACCCGGCCTTCCAACGCTCGGTCTCGGCTTCGTTCTTCGAGGTCTCGGACTTGGTCTCGACCGTCGCTGTGGTCGTGGCTGCGGTCGCGGTCGCGGTCATTGCCTTCGCCGGCGTCGGCGGCGGCGTCGCGCTCGGTGCTCATCCCCATCAGAACAGCCCCTGGCCGCCGTTGACCTCGATCGTCTCCCCGGCCAGGAACGCCGCCACCGTCTCGGCCGCGCCCGCCTCGCTCTCGTACCAGCTCAGCAGGACGTTGGCGCCGGCCGCGCCAAGCGCCTCCGAGACTGCCCGCCCGATGCCCGACGCTCCCCCGGTGACGATCGCCGCCCGATCGCGGAACCCGTTCTCCATGCCCGCTCCTCTCCTATCCCAGTCGTGAGTCGTGAGTCGTGAGTCGGGGAGTCACGCGCGGTCGGCTTCGGCGTTCTCCACGACTCACGACTCACGACTCCGTCCCGATCAGGCGTCGCACGTACCCCAGATCGAGCCCGGTCTGCGCCAGCACCTGCGGCAGCGGCACCTCGTAGTGGCTGTGGAACGACAGCGGCCCGGCGTACCCCGTCTCGACCAGGAACGCCGCGATCTCGTCCCAGGGCACCATCCCGTCCGGGATGCCGAGCCAGTCCGACCGCCACCGCCGCTGGCCGCTCGCCGCCAACTCGCCGGCGAACCAGCCGCCGTTCTTGACCCCGACGCAGCACAGCCACGGGCGCAGGATGTCGAGGGTGAAGCGCCAGTCCTCCCGCCCGTCCTGGACGGTCTGGTTGCCGGGGTCCGGGTAGGCGCCGACGAGCGCCGGGTCGTGGTCGGCGAGGAGGGCGGCGGTCTGGGCGCCGGAGCCGTGGATCGTGTCGCCGTGGAGCTGGATCGCCAGCCGCACCCCCGTCTTCGCGGCCAGCACGGCGAGGCCGTCGAGGTCGCGGCGGGCGGCCTCGAAGCAGGCCGCGTAGCCCCGCGCCGGGTCGTACTTCCAGTAGCCGAGCCGGATCAGGCCGATGCCCGCCTCGGCGCACGCCGCCAAGGATGGCTCCGCCCAGGGCGCGGCGGCGTCGGTCAGGTCGGTCGTCGCCATCGGCGTCGCCAGCCCGTCCTCGGCCAGACGGCGGACCGCGGCGGCGATGGCCGCCGGGTCGCCCGGCTCCACCTGGTGGCCGGGCCGGATGAGGAGGTCGATCCCGTCGAACCCGAGCGCCGCCGCGCTCGCCCCGATCTCCTCCAGACTCCTGCCCCGGAACAGCTTCGTGAAGAGGACGGTTTGCATCGGCTTCCCTTCTCCCTCAATGCCTCCGTGCCAGGCGGACGGTCCTATCGGATTGAGCCTCGCCACGCATCCGTCGGGGCGCAGCAAGCAGCGCCCCTACGACCACGCCGTTCGTACCGGTAGTCAACCCGCGGTCAAACCGTCCCTCAGGCAGCCTCCCGCGCCGCCGTCGACGCCCGGACGATCAGCTCCGGCGTGACCACGGTGTGGTCGGCCGGACCGTCGCGGCTGCCCTCTAGCCGGTCGACCAGCATCGTGACCGTCGTCCGGAGCATCTCCCGCAGCGGCTGGCGGACCGTCGTCAGCGCCGGCTGGGCGACCTCCGCCAGGAAGATGTCGTCGAAGCCGACGACCGAGACGTCGTCCGGCACAGCGAGGCCGCGGTCGCGGGCGCCGGCGTAGGCGCCGAGGGCGTACATGTCGTTGATCGCGAAGAGCGCCGTCGGCGGCTCGGCCAAGCCGAGCAGGTCGCGGGCGCCGCGGCGGCCGAACTCGGCCCCCTCGACATCGCCGAACCCCTCGCTCGGCAGCCCCTCCCAGACCAGAGCGGGGTGGGGGTCGAGCCCGGCCGCGCGGAGTGCCCCTCGGTACCCCTCCAGCCGTTGGAGCCGGCTGGCGGTCCGCAGCGGGCCGGAGAGGAACCCGATCCGGCGGTGGCCGAGGGCCAGCAGGTGCTCCGTCGCGAGGCGGGCGCCAAGGGCGTTGTCGACGCTGATGCTGTCGATCTCGACGCCCACGCCACGGTCGGCGCCCCGTGTGTCGCGGTCGAAGGTCACCGCCCGCAGGCCGCGCCGGACGAGCCCCTGGACGTGGTCGAGCGACAGCGGCGACGAGCCGAAGATGACGCCGCGGACGCCGTACCCCCAGAGCGACTCGGCGTAGCGCTCCTCCTGCGCCGGGTCGCGCCCGGCGTTGCCGAAGAGCACCTGGTAGCCACGGCCGCGGGCGGCCTCCTCGACGCACTGGGCGAAGGCGCCCCAGAACGGGTTGGCGACGGAGGGGATGACGAGGCCGAGGATCGGCACCTGGCCGGTCTTGAGCTGCCGCGCGAGTTGGTTCGGCGTATATCCGAGCTGGGCCATCGCCCGCTGGATGCGTTCCTGGGTCTCCGGCCGCATCCGATCCAGCCGCCCGTTCAGCACGTTGGAAACGGTGCTGGGCGAAGTCTTGGCCAGCAGCGCCACGTCCTCGATCGTGACGACCTTGCTCGCCATCAGCGCCCCCGAGCCCCGGCCCCGGACGCGCCGCCGGTCCACCGCGGCCGCCGGCCGAGACCGCGCGGCGACGACGGATTCGCCATCCTAGACGCCCACCGCCAGTTGCTCCGGGGCCGTGGGGCGGGCGCGATGCAGATCCTGGACGCCGGCGGCGCGGGCATGGTAGTCGCGGAAATTCTCCAGGCCGAAGCGCTCCTTGAGGCGGGCGACCGGCCAGGCCGGGTCGTTGCTCTCCAGCGTGAAGACGTGCTCCTCGGTCAGCGCCTCGACGGTGACCCGGCGGCCGAACTCCCGCTGCAGGGCGTAGAGCTTGTCGGTCTGGTCGTCGATGTGGAACAGCTCCTGCTCGAGGTCGATCGTCGCCGCCGCGAGCCGGTGCCAACGGCTCGTCGCGGTCAGCACCCGTCCGGTAGGCGCGATCACCTTGGCGTGCTCGGTCTGGACCGACGAGACGACGAAGTAGCCGTGGGTCCAAGCGTAGGCTTGCAGCGGGAAGCCGCCGTCGTAGGCCGATGGCCAGACGACCAGCTCGGCGCCGGCGTCCTTCAGGCGCGCCCAGTGCTCCGGCCACCCGATGTCGTAGCAGATCGCCAGCCCGAGGCGGCCGAAGTCGGTCTCGACGACGGCCTCCGCGGCTTCCTCGCCGGGGACGATCGCGCGCGCCTCGCACTCGCCGATCGTCGGGTGGACCTTGGCGTAGCGGCCGGCCAGCCTGCCCCCGCGGTCGATCACCACCGCGCTGTTCTCGACCGCGCCGGCTTCGGTGCGGACGGAGAACGGGGCGACGACCCAGACGGCGTGCTCGGCGGCGAGGGTGGCCAGGGCGTCGAAGGTCGGCCCGGGGACCGGCTCGGCGACGGGGCGATCGTCCCGCGCCAGCCCGACCTCGGTGAAGGTCTCGGGCAGGCAGACGAGGTCGGCCCTCTCGGCCCCGGCCGCCCCCACGAACTCGCCGGCGAGCTCCCGGTTGGCCGCCAGGGTGCGCTCCCGCGGCCCGTGGAACGAGGTCGTCAGGACGCGGACCTTGCGGGGCATCGCCCACCTCTCATGCAGTCGAGCGGTTTAGTGCAACGTTCTACAAGATGGAATAAACGGTAGCAGCGGAGAACCGCGCTGTCAACGGCGGCAACCCGCAGGCCCCCGAGGCGACGAGATGACGTGCTCGTTCGATGCCCGGAGGCGCGTCACCGGTCGGTCGGATGATGCCGCGTTGACACACCGGGGGCGGGCTGATAGAGTCCCGAACATCGATTTACTACAACGTTGCACAAAACGTCGGAGCTTCGGCGGACGGCGGGCGCGGCACCTGGAGGGAACCGGCGCCCGGTCGGGGTACCAGCAACGGCAACCGCTCGCCAGCGGTCGTTCGGCAGCCAGAACCAGGAGGTACGCGCGATGGGTACGCGATTGACGCGGCGGCGATTGGTCCAGGCGGGCGGCGCGACCGCCGCCGGGCTCTCGGTGGCCGGCGTCCCGGCGGCGTGGTCGGCGCGGGCGGCCCAGGCCAGCGTCCGCATCCGGGCGGCCGGGTTCGTCGAGTCGCAGGAGCAGCTCCAGCACACGATCGACGTCCTCGCCGCCTACGCCGCGCAACACCCCGACGTCGAGATCGTCCCCGAGTTCACCGACTACGACTCCTACGTCGACAAGCTGGCGACCGAGGCGGCCGGCGGCAACGCGCCGGACATGATGAGCGCCAACGGCGACATCATGGGCGAGTACTCCCGCCGCGGCGTCCTCCGCCCCCTCGACGAGTACGTGCCCGACCCGATCGATCTCGCCGACTACGCCGAGGGGACGATCATCGGCAACACCATCGACGGCCAGCTCTTCGGCATCCCGAACGACTGCATCGCCCCCTCCCTGATCTACGACACCACCGTCTTCGAGGAGACCGGCATCGAGATTCCCGACCAGATGTGGACCTGGGAGCAGTACGCCCAGACCGCCAACGACCTCTCGGCGGCCAAGGGCGAGGGGTTCTACGGGACCGAGGACGGCGGCAACTCCTACATCGCCTGCGACATGTTCCTCCGCGGCCAGGGCAAGGAGTTCTACACCGCCGAGGGCGGGCTCGGCTTCGAGCCGGCCGACCTCGTGGCCTGGCTGGGCTTCTGGCAGGCGCTGCGCGAATCGGGCGGCTGCCCCCCGGGCGACGTCCAGGCGCTGGCGACCGGCGACGACCTGTCGCGGACCAACATCATCCTCGGCAACGCGGCGATCCTCCCGCAGTTGACCGACACCTACGTCGGGTTGCAAGCCCTGACCGAGAACCCCCTCGGCATCCACCTGCTGCCGAACGGCTTCGAGGGCGACGAGCTGACCCAGCACCACTACACCTACGCCGGCAACTCCACCAGCATCTCGGCCCAGACCGAGCAGGCCGCGACGGTGGTCGATATCATCCGGTACATGCACACCGACCCCGAGGGGATCGAGATCTTCTACCGCGGCAGCGGCCTCGTCCCCGCCTCCGCCACCGGCCGCGCCGGGCTGCGCGACGAGGGCTCGGAGGGCGAGGTCCGAGTGCTCGACTACGTCGACATGATCCTCGATGACTCCTCGACGCCGCGGAACCCGGCCGTCGCCGGCGTCTCCGCGATCCTCCGCCGGATGAACGAGGAGGTCGCCTTCGGCCGCCTCTCCACCGAGGAGGCCGCGCAGCAGTTCTTCGACGAGGCGGAATCCCGCATCTCATGAGCCAGACGGGCGTCGGGGTCGAAGGACTGCCACCGGCGAGACCGGGCGAGGGCGCGCCCAGGCGCGCCCTCGCTCCCCTCCGGCGCGAACCGGCGGGACGGGGGCGCGCCTGGCTGTCGCGCCGCTCGGTTCAGCAGAATCTGGCCGGCTACGTCTTCCTCATCCCCTGGCTGGTCGGCTTCTTCGCCCTGACCCTGGGGCCGATGCTGGCCTCGTTCTACCTCTCGCTGACCGATTTCGAACTCTTCACGCCGCCGGAGTGGCTCGGCTTCGACAACTACGTCCGGCTCTTCACCGACGACCGCCGCTACCTGCGCGCCCTGCGGGTGACCTTCACCTACGTCCTCCTCTCGGTGCCGCTGAAGCTGGCCTTCGCGCTGGGGATCGCCCTCCTCCTCAACCGCGGCCTGCGCGGCCTGGGCCTCTACCGCTCGGTCTACTACCTGCCGTCGCTGCTCGGCGGCAGCGTCGCCATCGCCATCATGTGGCGGCAGGTCTTCAGCCGCGAGGGCCTGGTCAACCAGATCCTCGCCCTCGTCGGCATCGAGGGGCCGAGCTGGATCTCCGACCCCTCCTACGCGCTCTCGACCCTGGTCGCCCTGGCGGTCTGGCAGTTCGGGGCGCCGATGGTCATCTTCCTCGCCGGGCTGAAGCAAATCCCTCAGGAGCTCTACGACGCGGCCGCGGTCGACGGCGCCGGCAAGCTCTCCAAGTTCGCCCGGATCACCGTGCCCCTGCTGACCCCGATCATCTTCTTCAACCTGCTGATGCAGATGATCGGCGCCTACCAGGCGTTCACCTCGGCCTTCGTCGTCAGCGGCGGCTCCGGCGGTCCGGCCGACGCCACGCTCTTCTACACCCTCTACCTCTACGAGGAGGGGTTCACCAACTTCGAGATGGGCTACGCCTCGGCGATGGCCTGGGTCCTCCTGGCGATCATCGCGCTCTCCTCGGCGGTGGCCTTCCTCTCGGCCAGGCACTGGGTCCACTACAGCGATGTCTAGGGATCGGGCGGCAGGGGTAGGGGAGGCGGCGGTGGCGCAGGCGGCGAT
Organism: uncultured Thermomicrobiales bacterium; assembly: GCA_902806345.1. Classification (GTDB taxonomy): domain Bacteria; phylum Chloroflexota; class Chloroflexia; order Thermomicrobiales; family UBA6265; genus CADCWF01. The sequence goes on along the minus strand of CADCWF010000016.1, from coordinate 2,228 downwards.
CGATCCAAGGGCGGAGCCGCGAACCGGGGCGGTGGCCGCGAGCGGGCGGTGGGGGCGGCTGGGCGTCCACGCCCTCCTCCTCCTCGGTGCCGCGGCGATGCTCTACCCGCTACTCTGGCTGGCCAGCAGCTCGATCAAACCGGCGAACCTGATCTTCAGCGACCCCAGCCTCTGGCCGCGGGAGCTCGACCTCTCGAACTACCGCCGGGGCTGGGAGGGCGTGGCGATCCCCTTCGGCCGCTTCTTCCTCAACTCGTTCGTCGTCGCTGGCGGCGCCGTGGTCGGCAACCTGGTCGCCTGCTCGATGGCCGCCTACGCCTTCGCCCGGATCGACTTCAAGTTCAAGCGGCTCTGGTTCGCCCTGATGCTGGGCACCATCATGCTGCCCGCCCACGCGACGCTGATCCCGCAGTACATCCTGTTCCTGAACTTCGGTTGGGTCAACTCGTTCCTGCCCCTGATCGTGCCCAAGTTCCTCGCCACCGACTCGTTCTTCATCTTCCTGATGGTCCAGTTCATCCGGGCCATCCCGAAGGAGCTCGACGAGGCCGCCGCGATCGACGGCTGCGGCCCCTTCGCCGTCTTCTGGCGGATCATCCTGCCGCTGATGACGCCGGCCCTGGTGACCACCGCGATCTTCACCTTCATCTGGACCTACGAGGATTTCCTGCTGCCCCTCGTCTACCTCTCGGACATGACCAAGTACACGGTGCCCCAGGGGCTGCGGCTCTTCCTGGCCTCGACCGGCGAGTCGGCCTGGGGGCCGCTGATGGCGATGTCGCTGGTCTCGCTGGTGCCGGTCTTCGTCATCTTCTTCGTCTTCCAGCGGCTGCTGATCGAGGGCATCTCGACCACCGGGCTGAAGGGGTAGGCTTCCCCCGGCCGCGTCCCGCCGGGTACCGGATCTGTTTCTCGCTCACCCTCCCCCGTGCCCGCACAGATGCGACAGATGCGACAGATGCGACAGAAACCAATCCGGCGCCCTGCCGCTGTGAACCGGCGGGCTCCCCGCCTCTTCGGGAACCCCGCGCCGGCCGAGGGCATCTCGGGATCCGTCCGGGTGGTGGCTGGGGCGATTCTGCTCTGGGATTCTGGTCGGAAACCGGAGGCGGGCTACCCGCCGCGGCAGCCGACCCCGGATGAGGTGACTGCGTGGCGCGGTACGTGGCCCTCTTGCGGGGGATCAACCTCGGCAAGCGGCGGATCAAGATGGAGGACCTGCGGGCCTGTTTCGCGGCGATGGGCTTCGCCGACGTGACCACGTACATCGCCAGCGGCAACGTCGTGTTCGACGCACCCGAGCCGCCGGACGTGGCGAGCATCGAGGCCGGGCTGCGGGCAACGTTCGGCTACGCGGTCCCGGTCGCGCTGCGGACGGCCGCCGAGATCCGGGCGGTGGCGGCGGCCAACCCGTTCGCCGACGAGGCGCTCGACGCGGCGGCGAAGCGCTACGTCTGCTTCCTCTTCGCCGAGCCGGGCGCGGCGGCGCAGGCGGCCATGGCGGCTCAGAGCACCGAGTCGGACACCTTCACGCCGAAGGGCCGCGAGCTCTACGTGCTCTGCCGCAAGGGCACGAACCTCTCGATCTTCTCCGACGCCTTCGTCGAGAAACACCTCGGCGTCTCCGGCACCACCCGCAACATGACGACGGTGGCGAAGCTGGCGGCGCTTGTAGGGGATAGGGGTAGGGCGTAGCGGATAGGAGGCAGGATACGCCGCCAGCGAAGTCGGTCTCCTATCCCCTTCGCCCTATCCCCTACAAGCGCGACGATGATGGACCCCGAGCCGTTGACGGTCATGACCTACAACCTCGGCGCCGGCCTGGCCGACCCGGTCCGGCTGGTCGGGGTGCTGCGCGCCGCCGGCGCCGATCTCGTCGGCCTTCAGGAACTGGCGCCGGGGCAGGCGGCGGCGATCGAGCGGGACTTGGCCGATGTCTACCCGTTCCGCTTCCTGCACCCGCTCGGGATCGCCGGCAAGGGGCTGCTCAGCCGCTTCCCGCTCGGCGACGCGGGGTTGCTGGAGCTGTTCCCCGGCCGGCCGGACGCGCGGGCCACGGTCGCGGTGCCGGGCGGCCCGCTGACCGTCATCGTCGCCCACCCGCCGCCGCCCCGGCTCGGCCGCCGCTGGGCGGAGAACGCGGCGGGGGCCGAGCAGATGGCCGGGGTGGTCGCGGCGGCGACGGCCGGCGGCCCGGCCGTCCTCCTTGCCGACGTCAACCGCGTCGC
>CADCWF010000015.1 GCA_902806345.1 uncultured Thermomicrobiales bacterium | reverse complement strand
CCACCTCGCGCTCGACCGTCAGCAACGCGGCCTCGGCGGCTCCCAGCCCATACGCCTCCCGGAAGCGCAAGCGCCGCGCCGCCGGCAACTCCGGCAGCTTGGCCCGGACCGCCGCAACCATCTCGGCCGAGACGTGCAGCGGCGGCAGATCCGGCTCGGGGAAGTAGCGGTAGTCGTGCGCCTGCTCTTTCGTCCGCTGCGAGACGGTCACCCCCTGCGCCTCGACCCAGCCGCGCGTCTCCTGGGGGATTGCACCGCCCTCGGCCAATACCGCCCGCTGCCGATCCGCCTCGAACCGCAGCGCCCGCTCGACGGCGCGGAACGAATTCATGTTCTTGATCTCGACCTTCGAGCCCAGCGGCCCGCCCTCCTCGCGGACGGAGACGTTGGCATCGCAGCGGAAGGCGCCCTCTTCCATGTTCCCGCTCGAGACCCCGATCGCCCGCAGCGTCTGCCGCAGCGCGACCAGGTACTCGCGCGCCTCCTCTGGGGACCGCAGGTCGGGCTCGCCGACGATCTCCATCAGCGGCACGCCGGAACGGTTGAGGTCGACCAGGCTCACGTCGCCGCCGAGATCGGCGCGGTGGACCAGCCGCCCGGTGTCCTCCTCGATGTGGACGCGGGTGATCCCCGCCCGCCGCGTCTCGCCGCCGACCACGAACTCCAGCCAGCCGTCCACACAGAGCGGCAGGTCGTACTGGGAGATCTGGTAGCCCTTCGGCAGGTCGGGATAGACGTAGTTCTTGCGGTCGAGCTTGGAGTATTCGGGAATCAGGCAGTTGAGCGCCAGGCCGGTCAGGATCACGCCCTCAATCGCGGCCCGGTTCATCACTGGCAAGGCACCGGGGAAGCCGCCGCAGACGGGGCAGACGTGGGTGTTCGGGGGGGCGTCGGCGTAGCGGGCGGAGCAGCCGCAGTACATCTTGGAGCGGGTCAGGACCTGGGCGTGGACCTCAAGCCCGATCACCGTTTCGTACCGCCGCTCGCCTGGTCGGCCCACCCGCTCCGCCTCGCTGCGCCCGCCGCCGGCCCCCAGATCGTGCCCGGCAAAACTGCCGGAGTCTACCACGCGGCCCCCGCGTCAGCGGCTCAAACCACCCGGCGCGGAGAGGGGCCTGTGCTAGACTCACGACGGCTGGAAACCCGTGATTTCGCGCACCGGACAAGCGAAAACGGCCCCCGACGACCCCCTGATTCCCAGCGAGCGAGAGGCAAGCACCGACGATGGTCGCACCCACCCGCACCGAGCAAAAAATGGTCACCGGCAAGATCAACAACCTCGACGTGACCGTGCCGGCCGGGACGACCATCCTCGAAGCCGCCCGCATGGCGGGCATCGAGGTGCCCAACCTCTGCTACCAGCCGCTGTTGCGGGCCTGGGGCTCTTGCCGGATCTGCACCGTCCAGATCCTCGGCAAGCGGGGCGGCCTGATCGAGTCGTGCGCGACGCCACTCGGCGAGGGGATGGAGGTCCTCACCCACTCGCCCGAGGTGATGGAGTCGCGCCAGTTCATCCTCCAGATGTACCTGATCGACCACGCCCTCGACTGCCCGACCTGCGACAAATCCGGCGAGTGCTACCTGCAGGACAACACCTACCTCCACAACGTCAACGCCAACCCCTACCGGCGGCCCAAGTTCAACCAACCCTACGTCCACTTCAGCGAGTTGATCGACTACAAGTGGGACCGGTGCATCATGTGCAACCGGTGCACCCGCGTCTGCGACGAGGTGATCGGCGTCACCGCCATCGAGTCCGAGTTCCGCTCGCTGGAGGCGACCATTGCCCCGGCGTTTGGCGAGGACCTGACGGAGACCAACTGCACCCACTGCGGGATGTGCATTGCCGTCTGCCCGGTCGGCGCCCTGACCGACCGCCACTTCGGCCACCACCCCTGGGAGCTGGACGCGACCGAGACGATCTGCGGTTTCTGCGACGTCGGCTGCACCCTCAACGTCGAGGCCAACCGGGGAATCGTTCGCCGGACGACCCACCTCTGGGAGCGCGGCGTCAACCACGGCTACACCTGCGAGTATGGCCGTTGGGGCTACGAGCAGGTCCAGCACCAGAACCGCCTCTACTACCCAATCGTCCGCGACCACGCCGCCGGCCTCGCCTACGAGGTCACCTGGGGCGACGCGGTCGACCTCGTCGCCGAGACCTTCGCCCACCACCAGGGCGAGAAGTTCGCGGCCCTCGCCTCACCCGACAACACGGTCGAGGAGGCCTACCTCCTCCAGCAGTTCACCCGGGCCGTGATGGGCAGCCCGAACATCGACCGCCTGCTGACGCCGAGCCAGATCGCGGTCGAGCGCGCCGTCGAAGCGGGCCTCGGCCGCGACGTAGCGAACACCAACAACATGCAGGAGATGTTCACCGACGTGAAGGCCGGCCTCGTGGTCGGCCCCTCGATCGGCAAGACCGAGCCGGTCGCCTCCTACTGGTTCTACCACTCGCAGATCTACCGGGAAGCGAAGTACGCCGTCATCTCCGAGGACCACTACCCGCTCTGCAACCGAGCCCCGATCTGGCTGAAGCCGAACCGCGGCACGACCGCCACGCTCCTCCGCGGCATCGCCCGTCAGGTCGTCGAGCTCGGTCTCGCCGGCCCCGGGTTGGACACCGCATCCGGTCGGGCGGGGTGGGAGGCCGCGATGGCCGACTACGGCCTCGAACGGGTCGCCGCGGAGACGGGCTGCGACCCCGAAGCGATCAAGGACGCCGCCATCCTCTACGCCACGGGCGGCATGGGGACGGCTGCCGCCAAGCCGGAGGGCGGTTTCCCGGCCGCGGTCATCTACAACACGGTTGCCCACCTGGCGGAGGGCGAGGAGGACGCGGGTGCGGTCACCGCCGCCTGCATCGACCTCGCGATCGCGACCGGCAACCTCGGCCGCCCGGGCGGCGGCGTCGCCAACCCGCGGGGCCCCGCCAACTACCAGGGCTCGACCGACATGGGCGCCCACCCGCGCCTCTTCCCCGGCGGCGGCTCTGTGGCCGACCCGGAGCTACGCGCCCGCTTCGAGGCCGCCTGGCTGCCTCGTTGGGGCGACCGCGCCACCACCTCGAACGGGTTCGTCCCGGTTCGCTCGCTACCGCAGGGTCCCGGGCTCGCCACGGACGCCCTCGTCAACGCCATCGACCAGGGATTGGTCACGGCGATGTACATCGAGAATACCCTCGGTGGCCGCTCCGCCGAGGTCCACCCGCGGCTGATGGCCGCCCTCCCGAAGCTCCAGTTTCTGGCCGTCGCCGACTTCTACGCCGACACCCCCCTCGGTCGTCTCGCCCACGTCACCCTGCCGCTGTCTATGTCGCTGGAGAAGGACGGCAGCTTCGTCAACTTCGATCGCACCGTCCAGCGGGTCCGCGCCTCGGTGCCGCCGATGGGAGAGGCCAAGAGCGGCGTCGAGATCGTCTCGCTCGTCGCCTCCCGCATGGGCTACGGCCTGGAGCAGCGCCACCCCTCGCTCGTGATGGGCGAGATCGCCCGGATCGTGCCGGGCTACGGCGGCGTCTCCTACGCCCGCCTCGAGCGCCACGGCCTCAACGTGCCGACCTCCACCTACGTCGACGCCGGGACACCGATCCTCGTCCCAGGCGAACCCGGCCTCGGCAGCCTCCAGCCCGTCCTCTCCGGCGCCGGACGGTAGCTCGCCGGTCGTCCGTTTCACCAGGAGACACCTCACCATGTTCGACGAGGTCAAGGGCTTCGGCGTCACCATCAAGCGCCTGGTCAAGCCCAACATCACCATCGAGTACCCGGAGGAGAAGCGCCAGATGGCGCCTCGCTTTCGCGGCCTGCCCTCCCTCCGGACCGACCCCGACACGGGCGAGGCGCTCTGCGTCGCCTGCGGCCTCTGTGCTCGCATCTGCCCGACCTCCTGCCTGGAGATGCACGTCATCCCGTCGGAGGAAGGCGACCGCGAACTCGGCGAGTTCATCCTCCGCTCCGGCCGCTGCATGTTCTGCGGTCTCTGCTCGCAGGTCTGCCCGGTCGATGCGATCACGATGAGCGAGGAGTACGAGCTCGCGACCCTCAGCCGCGACGGCCTGATCTACACCAAGACGGAGCTGTCGGCGATCGGCCGCCAGATCCCCTCCTGGTGGGAGGACGGCACGGGTCCCTACGCTGGTGGCCCCCACGCTTGGAACGGCAACGAGGAGAACCGCACCCACCTCGAAGGTCGCTAGTAGTCCGTCGAGCGTCAGCCGCGGGCGGTGGTCCGGAGGATTCATTGCCGAGCCCGGCGCTGCAGCATTGGGCCGAGGCAACGAAGCCCGTCCGGGGACGAGCACGGGAGCCGGGTGAGCTGCGAGTAAGCATTGACGCACTACCAGACCCGGTTTCGATGATCCTGCTCCGCGGGGTGCCATGACCTTCACGGCGGCGCGCGCGGTTTCTTCCCTCGCTCCCGCAGGCGACCCGCCCGAGAGCGAAACGGGTACCAATGGTTGAGCTGAACTGTGCGCAACCTGATTTACCGTGGGCACATTGGACTGGTCCACATCCATGTTCGAGCGGACGCTACCTACCCCGGAAGGCCACCGGCCTAGAGCCGGCAGCCTTCTCTATTCGGTCCCTGGGGTTTCGTGGCGTATCATCCACGTCGTTATCGGCCGCACACACGCGTTGAAGGAGCCCGCCTTGGTCACCGCCGTCCCCCAATCGCCGGCCGAAGCCGCTGCCACCGCCACCCGCCACCCCATCTACGTCGCGGGCGAGTGGGAGGAGTCCGACGATCTTCTCCCCGTCACCAACCCTTACGACGGCTCCACCGTCGGCGTCACCTTCAACGCCACCCCCGATCAGGTCGAGCGCGCCATCGTCGGCGCCGAGCGGGCGTTCAAGACCATGCGCGGGATGCCGACTTACGAGAAGGTCGCCCTCCTCCGCGCCCTCGCCGCCGAGATGAAGAGCCGCCGCGACGAGGTCGCCCGCACCATCGCCCTCGAGGCCGGCAAGCCGATCAAGGACGCGGAGGTCGAGACCGACCGCGGGGTCTTCACCCTTGAGACCGCCGCCGAGGAGGCGAAGCGGATCGACGGCGAGCTGATCCCGCTCGACCTCCTCCCCTCCTCGAAAGGCCGCTTCGGCGTCGTCCGCCGCTTTGGGATCGGCCCCATCTCCGGCATCTCCCCCTTCAACTTCCCGCTCAACCTCGCCCTCCACAAGATTGCCCCGGCCCTCGCCGCTGGCAACTCGATCGTCCTCAAGCCGCCCTCTCTCGACCCGCTGACGATGCTCCTCTTCGCCGAGATGTGCGACGCCGCCGGCGTCCCCAAGGGCGCCGTCAGCATCCTCCCGATGAGCCGTGAGCTGGGCGATGTCCTCGTCGAGGACGACCGCTTCAAGCTGCTCTCCTTCACCGGTTCGCCCGATGTCGGCTGGAAGATGAAGGCCCGCGCCGGCAAGAAGCAGGTCGTCCTCGAGCTCGGCGGCAACGCCGGCGTCATCGTCGACGAGGACGCCGACCTGGAGTACGCCGCCAATCGGGTCAAGACCGGCGCCTTCGCCTACGCCGGCCAGGTCTGCATCTCCGTCCAGCGCGTCTTCGTCCACGAGAAGGTCTACGCCGAGTTCCGCGACCGCCTCGTCGAACAGACGGCGACGATCGTATCGGGCGACCCGCTCGACCGCGCCACCGACATCGGTCCGATGATCGACGACAAGGCCGCCGCCCGCACCCAGGAGTGGATCGACGTCGCCGTCCGCGAGGGCGCCCGCGTCCTGATCGGCGGTAAGGCAGCGGGCCGCTTCTTCCAGCCGACCGTCATCGAGAACGCCGACCCGGCCAGCTTCGTTTGCTCCCGCGAGGCGTTCGCCCCGCTGGTCACCATCTTCCCGGTCAAGAGCTTCGGCGAGGCGGTTGCCCGCACCAACGACTCCGTCTACGGCCTCCAGGCCGGCGTCTTCACCAACAACCTCGAGCGGGCGATGACCGCCTGGGAGCGGATCGAGGCCGGGGGCGTCATCGTCAACGACATCCCGACCTACCGGATCGACCACATGCCCTACGGCGGCGTCAAAGACTCCGGCCTCTCCCGTGAGGGCCTCCGCTACGCGATCGAAGACATGACTGAGCCGCGCCTGATGGTGATGAACCGGCTGGAGAGCCAGGCGGTGACATTGGACTGAGGGGTATCTTGGCCCACTCCCACGTCTGCCGGTCGGGCAAGGCGCAAGGTGCAATCACGGTCGCAGCCGGGCAGGTGCTACTCGGGGATTCGGCCGGGACCAGGGACACCGCCGCCTTCCTCCGCACGGATCGAGCCCGTGCCCGAAGGTGGCTAAAAGGTCCGTCCTGACAACCTGGAGCGTCGGCTTCCATCAGTCTTGGGAGTGCTTCGGCGTCCCACGTTCTCCCCGACTCCCGCTGCGGCGGGAGAGGGGGTAGGGGGTGAGGGCTTCCCCCGGAAAGGGCGTTTCATTGTCTCCCCGAGCCGCCGCCTCCACGTCTTCGGCAACGTCGACGCTCGCCAAGCGCCCCATCACCGCCGATGACCTCTTCGCCATCCCCATCGTCGGTGACCCCCGCTCCTCGCCGGACGGCTCCCGCGTCGCCTACGTCGTGACCCACCTCGACAAAGAGGCCGACGACTACCGGTCGGCCGTCTGGCTCGTCCCGATCGAGGGCGGCGTCCCCCGGCAGCTTACCGCCGGCGCCGCCCGCGACTCGTCGCCCCGCTGGTCGCCCGACGGCCGGACCCTCGCCTTCGTCTCGACCCGAGCCCCGATGGTCCCGGCCGCACCCGACCCTTCCGCCACGGGCAAGGACGGAAAGGGAGCCAACACCACGGCGGAGCCTCCCAAACCGCTGCCCCAGATCTGGCTCCTTCCGGTCGACGGTGGCGAGCCGCGCCAGCTCACCAACCGGCCCTTCGGCGCCACCTCGCCGGCATGGTCGCCCGATGGCGGAACGGTCGCGTTCCTCAGCCCGACCGCCCCCGAGGAAGACTCTCAGATCCACCGTACCGAGGCAGTCGCCGACGAGCGGGTCATCGACCTGATCCGCTACAAGCACGATGGCCGGGGTTTCGTTGCCGACCGCTACACCCACCTCTGGACCGTGCCCGCCGCCGGCGGCGAACCCCGCCGCCTGACGGCCGGCCCCCACGACGATGACCAGCCTGCCTGGTCCCCAGACGGCCGGTCGATCGCCTTCGTGTCCAACCGTGGGCCCGGCCACGAGCGCAACGCGGTCTCCGCCATCTACCTCGTCCCGGCCACCGGCGGAGATACGCGTCCCCTCGTCGAGTGGGACGCCCGTTTCCACTCGCCGGCCTGGTCGCCCGACGGCCGCCTCCTCGCCTTCGCCGGCCACGATGGCGCCGCCGAGAGCGGCCGGATCGACCGCCTCTGGACCGTCCCCACGACCGGTGGCGAACCCGACTGCCGCACCGCCGACTGGGACGTCGATTGTTCCGATGTCGGGATGAGCGACCTCTACACCTCCACCGATGTCCGTCCCGCCTGGGTCGGCGACGACCCGGCGCTCTTGACCCTGGCCTCGATGAACGGCGAGGTCCACGCCTGGCGCGTCCCGCTCGACAAGGGTCAACCGGCGCTCCTCAGTGGTGGCCGCCGCCGCGTCGCCGCGGCGCTCTCGGCCGGCGACGGCCTTGTACTGCTCTCCGGCGACCTGACCCACCCCTTCGAGCTTTCACGGTGCGCCGCGGATGGATCGGCCGAGCACCCGCTCACGGCCCATTCTGGCCCGTTCCTGAACCAGGTCGCGCTCGCCGTGCCCGGGGAGTTGCGGGTCCGCGCCCCGGACGGCGGCGAGGTCCAGGGCTGGATGCTGAAGCCGCCGGGAGCCGACGCTGGCGACCCCCTCCCGACGATCCTCCAGATCCACGGCGGCCCGCACGCGATGTACGGCAGCAGCCCCTTCCACGAACTGCAACTGATGGCCGCGAAGGGCTACCTCGTCCTCTTCAGCAATCCGCGCGGTTCGGCTGGCTACGGCGAAGCATTCGCCACCACCACCCGCGCCGCCTGGGGCGAGACGGATGCGCCGGACGTCCTCGCCGTCGTCGACGAGGTCGTTGCCCGCGGCCTCGCGGACCCCGCTCGCCTCGGCGTCTGCGGCGGCTCCTACGGCGGCTACCTCACCAACTGGCTCGTCGGCCACGACGGCCGCTTCGCCGCTGCCGTCACGATGCGCTGCGTCTCGAACTTCCACTCCTTCTACGGCACGAGTGACATTGGCTTCGATTTCGGCGAGGTCGAGTTCGGCGGCACCCCCTGGGGGGATGCCGCGCGCCTCCTGGCGCTCTCCCCCATCTCCTCCGTCGAGAAGATCGAGACCCCGCTCCTGATCGTCCACAACGAAGGGGACCTCCGCTGCCCGATCGAGCAGGCGGAGCAGCTCTTCGTCGCCCTCAAGCGGCTCGACAAGCCGACCCGCTTCGTCCGCATCCCCGAGGAGGACCACGACCTTTCCCGCACTGGGAAGCCGAGCCGCCGGCTGGCCCGCCTCCACCACCTGCTCGGCTGGTTCGACCATCACCTGCAACCGGCATCCGGCGGCGGCGAGGTGAAAGCGTGATCCCGGAACCACTCCACGTCGTCGCCGGTCGCCTCCAGGTCGAGCTCCGTGCTGCCTACGCCGGCGACGCCGGTGGTGCGGTTGGGGCGGCCCCCCTCCGCGCCGCCTTTGCCCGGTTCGGCCACGCCGCCAACGCCGCTTTGATCCCCCTCGAAGACGCGATGGCGGCCGGCGTCGACGTCCTCCAGACGCTGCTCGACGACGGCGGCGCGTTCGCCGACCAGTCGGTCACGCTCGCGGCGGGGGTCGCCCTCGCGGCGCTCGCCCGTGCCTACGCCAACGCCGAGCGGGACCATCCGGAGGACGACGGCCTCGGCAAGGCCCCGATGGAGTGGCTCGCCGCCCTCCACCGGATCAACCGGCTGGCGACCGCCGACCTGGAGCTGCGGCCGCGGCTGGAGACGAGCGTCCGCGTCGTCGCCGAGACACTGGGCGCTGACGCCTGCGCCGTCGCCCTCTACGACGAGGGAACGGGGCTCCTCGTGCTGCGCGCTGCGGTCGGCCTCAACCCGGCCTCGATCGGCGTCGTCGCCGGCCGCCCCGGCTTAGGCATTACCGGGCGAGCGGTCTCCGAGGGCCGGGTCATCGCCGCCCCGGACGCGCGGGAACACCCCGACTACGTCGCCTTCCCGACAACCGGCGAGGAGCTCTACGTCTCGCAAGTCTCGGTCCCGCTCTTGATCCGTCGCGGCGACGAGCCCGACCGCCTCGTCGGCGCCCTGGTTATCCTCTGCGCCGAACGCCGGGAGTTCCCGACAGACGAGATCGCGTTCCTCGAAACGCTGGCCGACGAGCTCGCGATCAGCATCGAGAACGCCCGTCTCTACAGCCAGACCGACGCCCGCCTCCAGCAGAAGATCGCCGAGCTCGGCACGCTCCAGCGCGTCTCCCACACGATCGCCTCGACGCTCGACCTCGACCACGTCCTCCGCTCGATCGCCGAGCAGGCAGCCCAGCTCATCCGGGTCGAGTCGGCCTCCATCTTCCGCCTCCCGTCGGCCCGCCGTGGCAGCCGCTCGGCGCCCACGATCGAATACCGGGTCGGGACGAACCGCCAGGTGCTCGACGACGGCCGCCGCAACACCGCCTTGACCGCGATCGCCCGCTCCGGGGCCCCCCAGGAGATCGACCTCGACTACGCTGACGGTAGCGGCCGCCTCTTCTGCCTGCCCCTGCGCTCGGCGCGGGAAACGGTCGGTGCCCTTTGCCTCCGTTTGGCGCCGGAAGCCGACCTCTCCGAAGACCAGCTCGCCCTCCTCCAGGCCTTCTCCGACTCGGCGACCCTGGCAATCGAGAACGCCACGCTCTACCAAGACGCCCTCCAGGGCTACGTCACCGCCTCGGCCCTCCTCCAGGAGATGCACCACCGGGTCCGCAACAACCTCCAGACGGTGGCTGCCCTCCTCTCGCTCCAGCTCCGCAAGAACGAGGACGCCCCCTGGGCCGACAACCTGCGCGACGCGGTCAGCCGCGTCCAGGCCATCGCCTCGATCCACGATCTGCTCAGCGATGAGCAGCGCCTCGCCGGCACCACCGTCGACGTCATCGCCCGCCACGTCGCCAACGAGACCCACCGCACGCTCGTCCCGCCGGGGATGCGGGTGACGTTCGAGATCCCCCCGAGCGACGTGATGGTCCCCTCCCGGCAGGCCACCGTGCTCGCTCTGCTTATCAACGAGCTGGTCGCAAACGCCGTTCGCCACGGTTTCTCCGGGCGGGAGCGGGGCCGCGTCCGCATCGGTGCCCGCTGCGTCGACGGCCAGGCGCTGGTGGAGGTCGCGAACGACGGTTGGGGCCCGCCGGCGGGCTTTGACCCAGGCCAGTCAGCGGGCCTCGGGATGCGGATCATCCAACGCCTCGTCTCGAGCGACCTCGGTGGCTCCTTCGAGATCCGCGCCGAACACCCCGGGACCGTCGCGACGATCGCGTTCCCGCTGGTGACCGAAGAGTTCGCCGCGATCGAGAGGTAGTACAGAATCCGGTTGGTCCATTCTGGTCGGATAGCCGCTTGGACCGCCTCTCTCCTCGGGACCTGCGCATCGGGCCGGGTACTCCCTGAGCGGGTGGTGGTTGGGTCCTTGAGCAGGGTGAGGGCTTGGCGCTGGAGACCGGGACTGTCCAGCCGGATTCCCTCTAGCGAGATCGGCGTTCGATCACGGTTCGCCGCCTTCGGTCTACCCGAAGCCGTGGGTCGCCGCATGGGCCGTCAAACAGGGGTGGCGGATACGTCCGCGTCCGTCAGCAGCTCCGCCTCGGCGGCGAACTGCTGGCGGTACAACCGGGCATACAGTCCCCCCTGCGCCAGTAGCTCGGCGTGCGTCCCCCGCTCGACGACGCGCCCCCGCTCGACCACCAGGATCACGTCCGCGGCCAGGATGGTGCTCAGTCGGTGGGCAATCGCCAGCGTCGTCCGGTCTCGCATCAGCGGCTCGAGCGCAGCCTGGATCAGCCGCTCCGACCGGGTATCGAGCGCGCTCGTCGCCTCGTCGAGAATCAGGATCCGGGGGTCCTTGAGAACCACCCGGGCGATGGCGACCCGCTGTTTCTCGCCGCCCGAGAGCTTGTAGCCGCGTTCGCCGACGACGGTGTCGTACCCCTCCGGCAGCTCGGAGATACGGTCGTGGATGGCCGCCGCCCGTGCCGCCGCCTCGATCTCGGCCAGGGTCGCCCCCGGCTTGCCGTAGGCGATGTTCTCGCGGATCGTGGCGTGGAACAGGTACGTCTCCTGGGTCACCATCCCGACCACCCGGCCGAGGCTGGCCAACGTGACGTCGCGCACGTCGTGGCCGTCGATCTCGACCGCCCCGGCATCCGCGTCGTAGAGGCGTGGCACCAGCAGCGCGATCGTCGTCTTGCCCGAGCCACTCGGGCCGACCAAGGCGGCCAGCTGGCCGGGCGCCACCTCGAAGTCGATGTCGCGCAGGGCGAATGGCGCCCGCGGTGCCTCCTCCAATTCGAGCACCCCAGGACCGTTGCCGCCCACCGGCAACAGTGGCCGCAACGACGACGCAGACGAGTCTGATGCCGGAGCCTCGCCTAGCGGCGAGTCGTCGTAGGCGAACGAGACATGGCGGAACCGGACGTGGCCGCGGGTCGTCTCCGGCTCCAGACCAAGCGCCCCCGCCCGGTCGGCGATCTCGGCCGGCATGTCCAGGTACTCGAAGATCCGGTCGAACAGCGCGAACGCCCCCTGGATCTCGACCTGGACGTTCAGGAGCTGGCCGAGCGGGAAGAAGAGCCGGCTCTGCAGCGTCGTGAAGGCGACGATGTCGCCGATGGTCAGCGACGCGTCGTCGCCGATGATCCGGGTCCCCGCGTACCAGTAGACGAACGCTGGGGTGATCGAGAAGAAGGTCGAGATGATCATGAAGAACCAGCGGCCGACCATCTGCTGGCGGACCTGGAGGGCGGAGAGACGGGCGTTCTCCTCGCGGAACCGCTCCACCTCCCGCGCCTGCCGGCCGAACGCCTTCGACAGCAGCATGCCGCTGACCGAGAGCGTCTCCTCGACCAGCACGGTCAGGTCGGCCACGGTCTTCTGGGTTGCGGTCGTCACCTCCCGGCGAACCTGGCCCACCTTATAGGTCAGGGCCAGGAACACGGGCAGCAGGCAGAGCGAGATCAGCGCCAACTGCCAGGAGATGATCCACATCGCGACGACCGTCGAGATCGCGGTCGCCAGGTTGCTGACGACGCTCGTCGCGGTGTCGGTGACGACCTGCTGGACACCGGCGACGTCGCTCGACAGCCGGGCCTGGATCTCGCCGGTCCGGGTCGAGGTGAAAAACCGGAGGGGCATCCGCTGGAGATGGGCATAGAGCGCGTTGCGGAGGTCGCGCATCACGTTTTGGCCAATCGCGGTGTTGAGGTAGCTCTGGCCGATGCCGATCATGCCGGTCGCGATGGGCAGGCCGATCATCAGGCCGACGTACACGTAGAGGCGGTCCAGGTCGCGCTCGGGGATCGCCTCGTCGATGACGAGTTTGAGGAGCAGCGGGTTGGCTAGACCAAGCACGGCAACAATCAGGATCGCGACGACGGTCAGCGCCACCTGGCGCCGGTACGGCGCGAAGAACGCGACGACCCGACGCACCGTCTTGCGGTCGACTGGGCGGTCGGCGCCCTCGGGCAAGGGCCGGCCGCCACCCATCATTCGGCTGGCCCTGCCGCCCCCGCCGCCCCCGCCGACCCCGCCGCCTCGCATCGTCGCTCTACTCCTGCGAAAACCCCGCCGCCTGCCGTGGGACGGAGTGTGCCCCACAAGCGCCGCGCGGCCCGCCGCGAGTTGCGGCGGCCGCAACAGGTTTCGGTTGCCAATTACCCGACCCATGAATCCGACGCGGCCCGGCCGGCGTAGATAGGGGCAAGCGGAGGAGTGGTCCCCAACGCTCCCCGCCCTCCCAGACCACGGAGCGCCGCACACGCTCCGGAATCATCCCTCCCCAAACCCCCACCGACCCGGTCATCGGCGCCAACGCGCCAGACCGGGTCGGTGTTTTAACCACCGGTGCCCGCCGGCTCCCCCTCGCCGACCCGTTCCAGCCACGCGACCGCCGCTTCGGTCTGAGCGAGGCGCAGCTCCAGGACCAGCCGGTGGTAGCCGGCGTCGGGTCGATCCTCCCGCTCCAGTCGGCCAAGTTGGCCCCGCAACGACCCGGCGAGCTGCTCCAGCACCGCCTGCTGCCCGGCGACCAGCGGTCGCGTCTGGTTCGGCGCCAGCAGGCGGACGAAGAAGAGTTTGACCAGGAACTCGAGCCGGATCTCCCGGGTGTGGGCGACAGGCTCCCGCAACCAGCGCTCCAATTCGGTCCGGCCGGATGCGGTCAGCGCATAGAGCCGCCGGGTCGGACGACCTGGAAGGGCTTCCTCGGTGGCCTCCACCAACCCGGCGCTCGCCAGCTTTTTCAGGTGGTGGTAGAGCATCCCCGGTTCAAGCCGTAGCACGGCGGCCAGGGGTTGGCCATCGGCGAAATGGCGGGCCAGGTCATAGCCGTAACCGGAACTCGGATACCGCTCCTCCCCCATCGCCAGAAGCCCGAGCAGGGCGTGTTCGGCCGGCATCCCCGCCCGACCGCCGCCTCGTCGCGTTCCCACCGCCATCGCTGCTTCCTCAGCCAAACCAGACGATGTAGGCAAGTGAGGCCACCCCCGCCACGGCCACCAGGAAGACGGACAGGATCACAGCCGGGGCATCGGGCCGGTAGGTTTCTGCCTCGATCTGGTCACGCGCCCGGATGAACCGGCGCCCCCCTTCCGCGGTGACGAGCATCCCGCTCGCCACCAGGATCACCCCGAGGATGACGGCGAAGCCCAGCCCTTGGCCCTCCCGGGGCTCCAGAAAGTGGGCAACGGCGATGCCGAGCGCGACGAGACTCAACCCCGTCCGCAACCATGCAAGAAACGTCCGTTCGTTCGCCAGGTGGGTCCGCGCCCGGCTGTCGGCGTCGACCGTCCGGACCGCAGCTTCGACGCTTTCGCCGATCGTGTCCCACGACGACGAACGGGGCGCCTTCGGGCCGCCGCCGGTCACCGACTTCACGCGGCCCCCATTGCCTCGACGGTTGCCGTGACATCCGCCTCTGGCTGCCGCCGCGGCAGGACCCGGAGGCGGGCGATCCGCAGGCCGTTCAACTCCTCGACCCGCAGCGTCTGGCCGTCCGGCGTCTCCACCTCGTCGCCGATCGCGGCCGGCCGCCCCAGGCGGCTGAACACGTAGCCGCCCACCGTCTCGACGTCGTACTCATCGTCCTCCAAGTTGAGATCGTGGAACTCGCGCGCTTCAACCAAGGTGGTCATCCCGTCGAGACCGAAGCTGCCGTCAATCGCGGCCGGCGTGGCCGGCGCAATCGGGTCCTGCTCGTCGTCGATCTCGCCGACGAGGCTCTCGACCAGGTCGACGAGGGTCACCAACCCGGCCGTCCCGCCGAACTCGTCGATCACGATCGCGAGCGGGGTATGGGTGTCACGGAGCCGCTCCAGCAGGTTGACCGCGGGCGCTAGCTCGGGCACCGCCAGCACCTCGCCCATCACCTCCCTGATGTCGAACAGCGGCAGCGTCTCGCCCCGCGCCAGCGCGAGCCGCTCCGCCCGCAAGCGCGGCAGCAGCCGGTTGACGTTGACGACGCCGACGATGTGGTCGATGTCCCCGGCGTACACCGGCAACCGCGAGTGACCGGACTCGGTGGCCGTTTCGAGGATGCCGTCCAACCCGGCGTCGAGCGGGACCGCGGTCATCGTCGTCCGTGGCACCATCACCTGCCGAGCGGTGAGATCGGTGAACAGGAACGCGCGGTCGACCAGATCCTGGGCGGCCTCCTCGACCAGCCCCGCGGCGCGGCTGGCGTCGACCGCCAGGCGGAGTTCGTCGGCGGACTGGACGAGGGAGTGGCCCGCCGCCGGCTCGACGCCGACGAGACGCACTACGGCGTTGCCGACGGCGTTCAGGGCATGGATGACGGGCTTGAACAGCAGCAGGAAGAGGTGGATTGGGCCAGCCGTCGCGAGGGAGGTCTGGTCTGGCCGCTGGAGGGCAAGGCTCTTCGGGGCGAGCTCGCCGATGACGATGTGGAGGGTCGTGATGATGGAGAAGGCGACGGCAAAGGCCACCGTGTGCTCGGCCGCGTTCCGCGTCGCCTCGGGGATGAATGCGAGGGAGGCGAAGAGCGGTTCGATCAGGCGGGCGATCGCCGGCTCCCCCAGCCAGCCGAGACCGAGGCTGGCCATCGTGATCCCGAGCTGGGTTGCGGCGATATAGGTGTCGAGGTTGTCGAGCCGGTCGAGCACCGCCGCCGCCCGCCGGTTGCCGTCGGCGGCGAGTTGCTGCATCCGCGTCCGCCGCACCGAGACCAGGGCGAACTCGGTCGCCACGAAGAAGCCGTTCAGAACCACGAGAACGACGACCGCCAGCAGGGCCAACGGGGTACTAATAGGAGCGATCCTTTCCGACCTCAAAACCGCTCGGCCCGGGTCCCTCATGGGGACGGAACCGGTGCGGCACAACGAAAAAGCATAGCGCAGATTGGCAGCCCGCGGTCGCCGTGACGAGTGACGACCGACGACTGGGAATCAACCCCTCACCCGAACCGGGGGGTCCCCCGCCGCCCCGCGGCGGGCGCTGCCCGACAGTCCGCTCGCGTCCACGAACCTCCCTGGGGAGGCCGCGCTACACTCAGCCGAACCCGCCGCGCGCCCGGCGCCTCTCATCCGCTCGCCGCGAGGCCAGTCCGACCATGACAGCCGGCCCCGGTCATCCCCACGCACCCGCCGGCATCCTCGCGGCGCTCGCCCCGGGTCAGCGGCTCGTCGCCGACGCGCTTGGCACCCAATGGACGGGGGCCGGGGAAGAGCTGTACCTCGTCGGTGGCATCGTCCGCGACGCGCTGCTCCGTCGACCACTGCCGGCCGATCTCGACTTGACCACCTCTGCGCTGCCGGAACGGACCGAATCCCTGGCCACCGACGCCGGTGCCAGCTCCATCTTCCGCATCGGCCAGGAGTACGGCACCGTCGGCGCCGTGTTTGCCGCCGATCGAGAGCGGGTCGTCGCCGAGATCACCACCTACCGGGCCGAGCACTACCCCGACGATACCCGCTTCCCGGCGGTCCGCTTCGGGGTCAGCCTCGGCGACGACCTCGCCCGCCGGGACTTCACCGCCAACGCCATCGCAGCCGACCCCCGCTCGGGCCGGATCGTCGACCCGTTCGGCGGCCAGGCCGACATTGCCCAGGGCGTCCTCCGCGCCGTCGGCGATGCCGACGAGCGGTTCGGCGAAGACCCCCTGCGGCTCCTCCGGGCGGCCCGTTTCGTCGCCCAACTCGGTTTCCGCGTGGACCGAGCGACCGAAGACGCGATGCAACGCCAGGCTCCCTCGCTCGGGCGAATCAGCAAGGAACGCGTCCTGGCCGAGCTGACCAGGCTGCTGACCGGTCCCTTCGCCGACCACGGGCTCGACCTGCTCCGGCGCACCGGTCTGATCGCCGTCGTTCTGCCCGAACTGATCCCGCTCGCGGCGGAGTCTGAAGCAGCGCAACGCCGAGGGTATCGGGAAAAAGACCTCTGGGACCATACCCTGCAAGTGGTACAACAGGCGCCGCCGCGCCCGCCGGTCCGCTGGGCCGCCCTCCTTCACGATGCCGCGAAACCGCTGACGCGGGGGATCGACGAGACGGGAGAGGTCCACTTCTTCGGCCACGAGCGGGTCGGGGCTGACCTCGCCTCCCGCGTGCTGCAGCGGCTCAAGGCGGACAAGGCAACCCAGGCATCGGTCGTCCGCCTCGTCGAGCTCCACGGCCGACCCACGGTCTACGAACCCGACTGGACCGACAGCGCCGTTCGTCGGCTGGTGCTGGACGCGGGCGAGGTCTGGGACGATCTGCTCGACCTCGCCGCCGCCGACGTCACCTCCGGTCGGGAGGCCAAGCGGCGTCAGGCGGCCGACCGCGTGACGCAGCTCCAGCAGCACGTTGCCCGGCTGCAGGCCGATGCCGACCTCGCCCGCCTCCGTAGCCCGCTCGACGGGGACGACCTGATGCGGATCTTCGGGCACCCCCCCGGCATCTGGATCAAGCGCGTCAAGGACCACCTGCGCGAGATGGTGATCGACGGCGACCTCCGCCAGGACGATGCGGAGTCGGCAGAGCGCATCGCCCGGGAATTCCTGGACCGAGCCGAGGGGGCGTAGCCTCGCCCGGCTCCAGCCCGTTCCAGGCTAGGCTCCGGCCTGCTCGACGGCCGGATCGGCCGTCCCGGTGGGGGTCCCGACCGCCTCGATCGTGACCGACACTGGTGACTCCGCCGCCGAGTCGGGTGCCGCCGTCTCGTCGGTCTCGTCGTCCGTGGTACCACCCTCGGCGACGAGACGGGGCACGAAGAAGACCGAAACGTCCGTCGTCGTCGGGTCGAGCACGTTCGGGTAGAGCACGGCAACGCCGCGGGGGGCACCGTTCCCGGCGAGCAGCGGCACCGCCAGGGCGCCGTCCTCGGTCAGCCGCCCGCCGACCTCGCCGCACGCCGTCGGGGCGTCGTCGCCGCCGACGACGATCGCGTGCTCCGCCGCGACGATCGCCTCGAAGGCGACCGGGATGGTCGCGAACCCGTTGCCGATCGCCGGCCCGCCCTGCGGCCCCACCTCGGCACCCGAGGCGGCGGCGACCTCCGCGATGGGCGCGACTTCGTTCCCCAGCTCGGCGCAGGTGCCCGCCCGGAGCGACGCCGGCCCGGGGAGAGACTCCGCCACGGCGGACGCTGCACCCGCACCCGCGTCCGCATCGGCATCGATCGCTGGATCGGCGTCAAGCGGGGGAGCCTCGTCCGCGGGCTCCTCCACTACCACCGGCTCGCCCTCCTGCGCCCGCGCCCCGACCAGCAGCGGCTGCAACGTGCCGTCGCCGACCTGTCCCACGACGTAGACATCGGTCACGGTGTCCGCCTCGATCTCGAGATCGGGAACCGTCAGGGGCTCGGTCTCGTCATCGGCCAACCGCAGCTCCAGCGAATACCCACCAGCCGCGACCTCGACGTACTCCGTCGCCAGCAGGTAGTCGATGGACGGAAAGAGCGCGTCGGCATCGACGATAACCGGGTCGATCGAGCCGGCGTCCGGGCTGGCGTGGACGATGCGGATCCGCGCCTCGTCGTCGGCCAGCGGCGACCGGTCCACCGCGAACAGCACCGCGTTCAACCCCGTCAGTCCCCCGACCACGGCGATCTCGGCGGTGGTCCCGGCGTCGATCGTCAGCGTCGAATCAACGAGCGCCGCATCAGGCCCCGAGCCGGAGGGGGCGACCACGATCCGGTGTTCGCCCCCCTCGATGTCGAGCGGGTCGGTGACGCTCGGGAAGGAGGCGCCGACGACCGCGATTGCCCCGTCGATGTAGAGGTCGATCGGGCCGGCGTCAGAGACGCCGTGGATCACCCGAACCGAGGCCCGCCCGTCCTGCGCCCACGTGATGGCCGGTAGCGTCCCGATCAGCACGGCGAGCGCGCCGATCGTCGCCGCTACGCGCACCCACGCCGATCGTCGCAGCCCCCGCATCGTCTCCTCCCTCCGCTCCTGCGCCACGCGACGCCCAGTTTGTCAGATCACCGCCGATCCGGCTCCGTGGAGGTTGCGAGGCAACGAAACGGCCCGGGGAAGAATCCCCGGGCCGGCGGCCTGCGTGTGGTGGCGGTGGTGCTCGGGTTCCGGACCACCGCTCCGGCTACAACGGCTGGATGGCCATGATGGCGAGCAGCGCCGTCACGATCAACAGCACCACGGTGGCGCCGCGCGCCAGCAAATCCGAGGCCCGCAGCGTATCATCGGCGCGGCGTTCATTCTCGCTCACGCTGAATCCCCTCCCTTGTCGTTCGCCGATCTCCGTTCGCCCCGCCGCGCGTGATCCCCAATCCCGCGCGAGCGTTGATCTTGGGCTCCCGAACATCGCCCCCAATCGGCAGTCTAGGAGCCGGCCGTGCCAGTGTCAAACAGAACGCGCGTGCGGGCCGGCTTTCACTCGACCGTCGATGAATCGTCGGCGCGCCGCTTCGTTTCGATCGCCGGTGAACGAGACGCACGATCCGCGCCTTCGGTTTCCTGCCCCACTTCGACGCCTTCGACCCAGCCGTCGCGGTCGCCGTCCGCCTGGAACACTGCCTCCGGCGTCTCCCCATCATCGCCGCGGGCGAGCGCCATCTCGACGACCCGCAGCTCCAGGCGGCGGCGCGCCACCCATTCGACGTGCTCCCCAGTGCGGACGAAGCCAACCCGGGTATAGGCGGCGATCGCCCTCGGGTTGTGGCTGAACACCTCGAGCCGCACCTCGTCGAGGTCGTGCGTCTCGAACGCTTCCTCAACGGCCAGCCGCGTTGCCTCCGTCCCGAGGCCGCGTCCCCAGGCGTCCTTCTCCCCGATCACAATCCGGAAGAGCGCCGAGCGACCGGCGTCGCGGTTCGTCACGTCGGTGAGCGCCGTGGTCCCGACCAGCCGGCCCTCGGCGCGCTCGTGGATGGCATAGCACCACCCGCGAGCCGAGAGCGGCAGGATGAACGTGTCGAAGTAGCCTTTCGATTGGAACGCGGTCAGGGGCTCCTGGTCGTGCCGGAGGAGCGCAGCGATCTCTGGGTCCGCGTACCAACGTTGGAATGCCTCCCGATTCGCCGGGACGTGGCTCCGCAGCTCGACCAGGTCGCCGCGACGGACCAATCGGCCCTGAGCAGCTTCGACGACCTCGCCGGCTAGGTCGGTCACGTCGCCCCGTCTCCTCCTCCACCAGCGCCGCATCATGCCCCGAGTCTAGCAAACCGCCCCGTCCCCGAACCGCCGCGTTGGCAGGGGCGAACCCGCCCCAGTCTCAGCCGGGGCGGGTACCATCGGGATCTCTTCGCCGCGGTCGCCCGAGGAGCGCCGCGGTCTCCTAGATCAGACCGACCTCGGCAAGCAGGTCGAGGGTTCCCTGCAAATCGGCAAGGTCGCTCAGGTCGAGATCGGGAGCTCCGATCTCGGCCAGCGGTGGCAAGCTGGCTAACGGCTCGACGCCCTCGACGAGCGCGTACTCGCTGGTCTCCTCGGTGAAGTATCGCTGGCTCTCGTCGCCCAGCAGGGCCTCCAGCACCTCCAGGGCCAGCTCCGGCTCCGGAGCATCAGCGAGAACACCGTAGCCGGCGACGTTGACCAGCGAGCCGGGATCGCCAGGGGCGAAGAAGTGGTTGGCGACGGGAAAGTCGGCCCCTTCCTCCCGACCGACCGCATACAGGTAGTAGTGGTTGACGAGGCCGGCCTCGATCTCGCCGGCGCCGATCGCCCGCACGATCGCGGCGTTGCTGTCGCCGAAGTTTTGGACCCCGTTGGCGATCATCGCCTCGAGCCACTGACGGGCGACATCGTCCCCCTCGATCAACCGGAACGCCGTGATGAAGGCCTGGAACGACGCATTCTCCGGCGCCCAGCCGACCGTCCCGGTCCACCGCTCCCCGGTCAGGTCGTTCACCGAAGCCGGCAACTCCGCCTCGTCGACCGATCCGGTGTTGTAGGCCAGCACCCGGGCACGGGCGGTCACGCCGACCCAAAGCCCCTCGGGCGAGCGATAGGTCTCGGGCACCCGGTCCAGGATCGCCTGAGGCAACGGGGCGAAGAGACCCTCTAGCGCCAGGAGCCCGAGGGCTCCGGCGTCCTGGGCGAAGAAGGCACTGGCCGGCGAGTTGGCGCCTTCTTCGAGGAGGGTCGCGGCGAGTTCGCCGGTGCCGGCGTACCGGACCTCGATGTCGATTCCGGAGGCGGCGTTGAGCGCGGAGAACAGCGGCCCGACGAGGTTCTCGCTCCGCCCCGAATAGACCGTGACCGCGCCTCTTCGTGCCGCCGGGGTGCCCGAGAAGATCGGCTCCCGGCTCGCCGGGGTGGCGCTCCCCTCGGGCGAAGCGCTGGTCTCCGGCGAGGGCTCCGGAGTTTGCCCGGCCGCCGGACTCGCCTCCTGCGCCCTGGTTCCTCCCCGCCCGAGCACGGGAACGGCCAGCGCCCCGGCCGCCCAGCCCAATACCCGACGCCGGCGCAGTCGCGTTCCACTCGGCTCGTTTCCGATCCCGTGCTCGATCACCGGACCCACGTCGTCGCTCCTCCCGGGCGGGCTGCCGCCCCATCGCTCCTAATTCCGATCTCATTCGTCGGAATTGACCCGAGGGTAGGATCGTCTTTGCTACGCTGTCAAGAGTGGCGGTCGGACTTGCGGTGCGGGTGCCGGCACTTTAGGAGCCGCTTAGCACGTCCGCGGACCCGGCTGCCTACCATGGCGTCAGGGTTCATCCGGTCGGCCGGTGGTTCGACCGCGCCTCCGAGGATGGACCACCGCTGGCGTGGGCATCCGCGCCACGACGAACAGGGAGGAACGATCCCGTGCCATTCATCGACTACGAGGGCGACAAGCACCGCGTGCTCTCCGGCAACGGCCGGGGCGACACGTTCCAGGACGTCCTCGGCCGCCGCCTCAGCCGCCGCGGGCTGGTCAAGGTTGCCGCCGGTTCGACCGCTGCCGCCGCCGTCTCGGTCACCGGACCCCGCCTCACCGTCGCCGCCCAGACCGCGACTCCGGTGGCCGGCAATCCTGTCGGCCGCGTCGGCGCCCTCGGCTTCGAGCCGATCGCCCTCGACGCCGGCGACAGCCCGGTCGTCGCACCCGGCCACACGATGACGGCGTTCCTCCGCTGGGGCGACCCGATCATGTCCGGCGCCCCGGGCTTCGACCCCGCCGCCCAGTCGGCCGCCGCTCAGGAGATGCAGTTCGGCTACAACTGCGACTGGATCGAGTTCATGCCGCTGCCCCAGGGCTCAGACAGCAACGACCACGGCCTTCTCGTCGTCAACCACGAGTACACCAACCCGGAACTCATGTTCCCCGGCTATCTGACGGCCAACCCGGAGTACACCGAGGCTCCCGTCGCCGACGACGCCCCGCCCGTGCCCGAGTTCCTGACCAACCCGACCAAGGAGATCGTCGACACCGAGCTCGCCGCCCACGGGCTTTCGGTCGTCGAGGTCCGGCGCGACGAGGCCGGCGCCTGGCGGGTCGTGCTCGATTCGCCCTACAACCGCCGCCTGACCGCCACCACCCCGATGAGCGTCTCCGGCCCCGCCGCCGGCAACGCCCGGATGCAGACCGCAGCCGACACGACCGGCCGGGAGGTGACCGGCACCCTGAACAACTGCGCCGGCGGCAAGACCCCCTGGGGGACCGTGATCTCCGGCGAGGAGAACTTCCAGCAGTACTTCGCCAATCTCGAAGCGCTCGGCGCCGACGCTCCCGCTTACGCCAGCCACGAGCGGTTCGGCATCACCGAGGGCTCCAGTGAGCGGCGCTGGGAGGAGTTCTACGAGCGGTTCGACGTTGCCCAGGAGCCGAACGAGCCATTCCGCTACGGCTGGGGCATCGAGTTCGACCCCTACGACCCGGAGAGCACGCCGAAGAAGCGGACCGCCCTTGGCCGCAACAAGCACGAAGGCCACACCTCCTTCGTCGCACCCGAGGGTCAGGTCGTCATCTACTCCGGCGACGACGAGCGGTTCGAGTACGCCTACAAGTTCGTTACCGCCGACCGCTTCAACCCGGACGACCGCGCCGCCAACCTGGACCTGCTCGACGAGGGCACGCTCTACGTCGCCCGCTTCAACGACGACGGCACCGGCGAATGGCTGCCGCTCGTCCACGGCCAGGGCGAGCTGACGGAGGCGAACGGCTTCGCCTCCCAGGCCGATGTCGTCATCGACGCCCGCTTCGCCGGCGACGCCGTTGGCGCCACCAAGATGGACCGCCCGGAGGACTTCGAGGCGAACCCGGTCACCGGCAAGGTCTACCTGGTCCTGACCAACAACAACCAGCGCGAGATCGACCAGGTCGACGAGGCGAACCCGCGAATCAACAATCTCCACGGCCACATCATCGAGATCACCGAGGAGAACGACGACCACGCTGGAACGACCTTCACCTGGGAGATGTTCTTGCTCGCCGGCGACCCGGCCCAGGGCTCGACCTACTTCGGCGGGTTCTCGCGCGACGAAGTCAGCCCAATCTCCTCGCCCGACAACATCACCTTCGATGTCGACGGCAACCTCTGGATCTCGACCGACGGGATGCCGAACAACCTGCCCGGCAACGACGGCCTCTTCGTCGCCCCGACCGAGGGCGAGGCGCGCGGCCACGTCCAGCAGTTCTTCAGCAGCGTCCCCGGCGGCGAGGTGTCCGGTCCGGTCTTCAACCCGGACAACTCGGCCCTCTTCGTCTCGATCCAGCATCCTGGCGAGGGGGGCACCTACAAGGAGCCGATGACCCGCTGGCCGGACGGCGGCTCCGCGCCGCCCCGTCCGTCGGTGGTCCTGATCCAGGCCCGCGACGGCACCGCCCGCGTCGGCAACGGCCGCGGATAACCATCCGACCGGGTCGGTGACCCGCGACTGCCGCACCTCATCCCCGCTCCCGCGTGCAGCCCCCGTTCCCAAATGGGAGCGGGGGCTGCATGGTTCCTGCGCTGCGTGGCATGCTCGCTCGGAGCGCGCCGCCGTCCCCGCCTGGCTCAGGTCGTCGCGCCCCGACCGTACCGCCCCGAGGGAGGGAACGTGAACCAGGCGCTCCACCAGGCGACCAACCCGATCCGTTCGGCAAACGGACACCGTGCCGAAGCCCGCAGCGCCATCATCCTGATCGGCGATGGCATGGGCGCCGCCCACCGCTTCGCCGGCCAACTCCTGCTCGCCGGTCGCCGCGGCCGCCTGATCATGGACCGCCTTCCCGTCGTCGGTGAGATGGCCACCCTCTCGGCCGACCCAGCTTCGTTCGTGACGGACTCGGCGGCCGCCGCCACCGCGATCGCGACCGGCATCAAGACAACAAACGGCGCGGTCTCGATCGACCCCTCCGGTCGCCCTCGGACGACGCTGCTGGAGCTCGCCAAGCGAGCCGGCAAGTCAGTCGGTCTCGTCACGACCTGTCAGGTGACCGACGCGACCCCGGCCGCCTTTGGCGCCCACGTCATCCACCGATCCGACCAGAGTGAAGTCGCCCGCCAGTACCTGCACGAGAGCGGCGTCGACGTCATCCTGGGGGGGGGCGCCGCCTGGTGGCTGCCAGAAGGCGCCCCGGACCCCTTCGGCAGCGACGACCCCCGGCTCCAGGGGCGGGGGACGGCGGGAGACCTCGTTGCTGATGCCGCCCACCTCGGCTACCGGCAGGTCTCCAACGCCGGCGACCTCGTTGGGGCCGCGAACGACCGGGGCGTCGCCAGGTTGTTGGGGCTGTTCGCCGCCCAGGAGATGTTCGAACAAGCCGCCGAGGGGGAGGGCGGCAGCTACGTCCCCGCGGTCACCCTGGCCGAGATGACGGGCGCCGCTGTCGAGATCCTTTCCCGCAACCCTGAGGGCTTCTTCCTGATGGTCGAGGAGTCGGCGATCGACCGGATGGCCCACCGCAACAACGCCCCACTGACGCTGAAGGGCGTCCTCGAACTCGACCGCGCGGTCCAGGTCGCCCTCGCTTATGCTGAGCAGGACCCGGAGACGCTCGTGATCGTCACCGCCGACCACGAGACCGGTGGTATGGCAGTCGCCGGGTCGGCCGACGCCCCCTACCCCTACGAGCCCGGCGGCGGTCTCCTCGACACACTACTCGCCGGCGAAGACGGCCCCTTCCCGGTCGCCGACGAGCCATTCGGCTTCGTCGTCGGCTGGGCTACCACCGGCCACACTGCCGCCACCGTACCGCTCACCGCCACCGGGCCTGGTGCCGAGGCGCTAGCTGGTTTCTACGAGAACACGCGGTTGTTCGAGGTCGTCGCCGAATCGCTCGGCCTGGTGGAAGCGCGAGCCATGGAAACGGCAGCGGCGCGCGCGCGCGGTTGAGCACAACGGTCTCAACCGCTCTTGAGTCGTTCGCCCGCCGCGCTCTCCCCCAAGGGTGCGAGCGAGCGGCAACCGCCGAGTCCTGTCCGGTGCTCCTCAGAAGCCCACAGTCGGGTCACAGTCGGGTCGCAGATGCACAGCTCGTCGGGCAACCAAGGATGACGGCGGGGCGTCCCGCCAGCCGCCGCGGTGCCTGCGCCGGGATCGAAAACCGGGAGCGAACCGGGAGTCGCCCCTCCGTAAGTACGCCTCGCCGCTACCCATCTCCCTCAAAGTGGTCGAATGCGCCCGGCGCAATCTCTCGCTCGCCACCGCCGAGCCCGAAGACCACCATCCGCGGCCCCGCCGCCGTGGCGGGCACGACCTCGCCGATCGCCGTCACCGTCGATCCGACGTCCCGTGTTGCCTTGTCCACCTCATCCCATCGTGTCGACGGCACCGTGAAGAGCAGCTCGTAGTCTTCGCCGCCGCGGGTTGCCAAGTCCAGCCACCGCTCGGGGAACAGCGCCCGCACCGCGGCGGCAACCGGCAACCGCCCGAGATCGATCCGGGCCGAGACCCGGCTCGCCGCGAGGATCTTCGGCAGGTCGCCGTAGAGTCCGTCGCTGAGGTCCATCGCTGCGGAGGCGCCCACCTCGACCAGGCTCCGGCCCAGGGCGAGGCGCGGCTCCGGCCGCAGGTGGGCGGCGACGAGCACGTCGGCCGTGGCGGCCCGGCGGTCGCCCTCCCCGGCCAGCAGGGCCATCCCGGCCGCCGAGGCGCCGAGCGTGCCGGAGACGGCCACCACATCCCCCGATCTGGCGCCATCGCGGCGGAGCACCCGTCCCCCCCGCGTCTCGCCGAGGGCCGTCACGTGGAGCGCGCGTCCGTGCGGCGAGCGGACGATGTCACCGCCCGCGATCCGCGTCCCAGTCCGCGCCGCCAGTGCCCCGAGACCGCGGTAGAGGTTCCGCAGATCCTCCACCGGTTCGTCCCCGCGGAGCCCGAGCGAGACGGTGGCGATCCTTGGCACGGCACCCATCGCCGCCAGATCCGATAGATTGACGGCGAGCGCCTTGTGCCCGAGCGAGAGCCAGTCCGTCCAGTCGAGGCGGAAGTGGATACCCTCGACGAGGCTGTCGGTTGTGACCACGACCGCTTCGCCCGGGCTCGGGGTCCAGACCGCGGCGTCGTCCCCGATCCCGATCCCCAACTCCGGTCCCGCCCGCGCCGCCTCCGGCAGCGCCACCGCGAGCTCGGCGATCAGCCCGAACTCGCCTGCCTCCCGCACCGTCCTCGGCCCCTGCCCCATCCCTGCCTCCATCCCGGCCCGTACCGGGCGGCGATGCTACCGTGGCCGGGGAGCGACTGCTCCCGTAGCCCGCCGGTCGCCAACGCCTGCAAAATGGGTGTCTACTGTTTCCTGCCACGAGATCCACGGATGCTCCTCCGCCGACTTCTCCGACCCCCGGGAGGTGGCGGAGAAGCGATCCGTCCGGGAGCTCCCGGAGATCCACCTCGCGGGGCTCCACGGCATCCTCTGGGGGGTCCGGTGCCCGAACTCGAGGCTCCCGCATCCTTCGCTGCCCGAGCCGGTCCAGCGAGGGCCGGTCGTGGCAGAGCGGCTGCCGGTCCTTTTCCAACACCCCTCCCTGGACACGCCACTCCTTGGAACGCAAAGATCGATTGCGAATCCCGCAATGTTCGACGAAAGGAACGATGAAGATGGCAGGACGCACGATGCCTCCCCGGATCGCGCCCGGACCGGGCCAGGAGTCCGTCTGGGATTACCCCCGACCACCTCGGCTCGAACCCAGCAGCCGCCTCGTCCGGGTCGAGCTCGCCGGAGAGACGATCGCCGAGAGCCGCGCCGCGCTCCGGGTGCTGGAGACGAGCCATCCCCCCGTCTACTACATCCCGCCGGAAGACATCCGGGTCGAGTTCTTACGTCGCTCCGTGCGTCAAACCGTTTGCGAGTGGAAGGGCATCGCCATCTACTACACGGTGACCGTTAGGGAGCGCTCCGCCCATGACGCCGCCTGGTGTTACCCCGACCCGGAGCCGGCCTTCGCCCCCCTCGCCCGCTACGTCGCCTTCTACCCCAGCCGGATGGACGCCTGCTTCGTCGATGGCGAGCGGGTGACCTCGCAACCGGGTGACTTCTACGGCGGCTGGATCACCTCCGAGATCGTCGGGCCATTCAAGGGCGATCCCGGGACCCAGGGCTGGTAGCCGCTCGCTCGTGAGGTGGCGGCGCGATCCCGACGAACGCCGTTGCCCCGTTGCCCCGGCGTCGGTTCCCCGGCCTGCGCTATGCTCCGACAAGCTCGCGCCTCGCGGGTCGGGGAGGAACGGGGACGCGTGGCCCAGCGCCGCACCGGCAACAACACGAAGGCAAGGATGTCGACGCCTCAGGCACCGCCGAAGCGTCCGGTCTTGCGCCCGGTGGTCACGCCTCCCCTGCCCCAAGACCCCGTCACCGAAGCCGAGATCGATCAGTTCGCGACGATGTACCCCTTCCCGCTCGACGAGTTCCAGCGGGAGGCAATCCGCACCCTCATCGGCGGCGACTCGGTGATGGTCGCCGCCCCCACCGGAACCGGGAAAACCATCGTCGCCGAATTCGGCGTCTGGGCGACCCTGAGAAGCACCGGCAAGGTCTTCTACACCACCCCGATCAAGGCCCTCTCGAACCAGAAGTTCCGTGACCTCCGCGGCGTCTACGGCGACGAAGTCGGCCTCCTCACCGGCGACGTCTCCGAGAACCGGGACGCCCGCGTCATCGTCATGACCACCGAGATCCTCCGGAACATGCTCCTCCAGTCCCCCTGGGACCTGGACGAGGTCGACTGCGTCATCTTCGACGAGATCCACTACCTGGCCGACCCCGAGCGCGGCACCACCTGGGAAGAGTCGATCATCCTCTGCCCGGACCACGCCCGCCTCATCTGCCTCTCGGCCACCGTCAACAACGCCGATGAGATCGCCGCCTGGATCGGCCGCACCCACCGCCCGGTCCGCCTGATCACCCACTACGAGCGGGCGGTGCCGCTGGCCCTCCACTACTTCCACCACGGCAAGATGCACCTCGTCCTCGACGCCGCCGGCCGCCAGGTCAAGGACTTTCCCCAAACCGGCGGCGAACTGCGTCGGCAGGCGGCCCGCGGCGGGCCGAGCCGCCGCCCCAACGAGCGGGCGATGCCGGACATGGACGAACCCCAGCCGCGCGAGATCGTCGACGCGCTCGCCGCCAACGACCTCCTGCCGGCGATCTACTTCCTCTTCAGCCGCAACGATTGCCAGTCGTTCGCCGAACGCCTCGCCGTCATGAGGCCGCACCTGATCGGGGAGCGGCAGGCGGCGCTGATCGAGCAGACGGTAACGGCGATCCTCGCTGGCCTCCGGCCCGAGGACCGCGAGCTGGTGCAGGTCCGGGTGATTACCGACCTGGTCCGCAAGGGGATCGGCTTCCACCATGCCGGCCTCCTGCCGATCCTCAAGCAGTTGGTCGAGGTGCTCTTCACCCGCGGGTTGATGGAGGTCGTCTTCGCCACCGACACGCTCGCCCTGGGCGTCAACATGCCGGCTCGCACCGTCGTCATCGGCCGGATGAGCAAGTGGGACGGCCGTCGCCGGCGGGCGCTCATCCCGAACGAGTTTCAGCAGATGTCGGGGCGGGCCGGCCGCCGCGGGATGGACAAGCTCGGCACCGTCGTCGTCCCCTACTCGCCGTGGTTCACCTTCCGCGAAACGCTCGAGATCGCGACGGGCGAGCTGCACCCGGTCCGCTCCGCCTTCGCCGTCCGCTACAACACCGTCCTCAACCTCTGGGATCCGCCGCACGGTGAGCGCGTGCGCTCGCTGCTCCAGCAGAGCCTCGACCAGTTCCAGTCGAACGGGCGCATCCGCGACACCGAGGAGGAGATCCTCGAGGTCGGTCGCGAGATCGCCGAGATTCCCCAGGGCTGCCTGATCGGGCTCGACGCCGGCGACGAGCTGCTGGAGGACTACCGGCGACTCGTCCGGTCGATCACCGCCGCCCAGGGCCGGGAGAAGCGCCTCGCGGAATCCGCCCGCTCGTCGGTGGTCGCCGCCGAAACCTCGACGCCGTGGCCGGAACCGGGGCGGCAGGCGCTGCGTCGTGCCTTCCGTGGCGCCCTCCCCGGGCTCGTCACCCACGCCCGCGGCCACGGATGGGGCGTCTACCTGGGTCGCGGCGGCCAGGGCGGCGTCGGCCGCTTCCTGTTCGAGGACGGCATCCGGCTCCTGACCGAGTACCGTCAGGTCGACCACCTGACCGACCGGTTCCTCCCCCTCCCCGCCGTCCTGGTCGAGCCACCGGACGAAATCGCCGACCCCCGACGGCTGGTGACGAGCGACGAGCTCGCCGCGATCTGGGAGGCACTGCCCGGTCTCGGCCTGCCCGACCTCGACGGCGAGCTTGCCGCCCACCGCGCCCGCGAAGTCGAACGGCTGGCGGTCGAACAGGCGGACCTCCAGGCCGAGATCGCGGACGCCCACGCCGAGCTGAATAGTCTCCTCGCCGGTCGTCAGGTGCACCCGTGCCACCTCTGTGAGCGGCGCAAGGAGCACCGCGACTACCTGGAGAAGGTCGACAAGCTCGACCGTGAGCGGCGCGACCTCGAAGCCCGCCTCGGTCGTGAGCTCGACTCCGAGCAGGAGCGGATCCGGGGCGTCATCCGCGGCATCCGCAACGTGCTCCACCGCTTCGGTTACCTCCACCGCGGCTACCCGACCGAGAAGGCCGACATGCTGGCCGAGGTTTTTGACACCGACGGCCTGATCCTCTGTGAACTCGTCGACCGTGGCGTCCTTGACGGCCTGGCGCCGGAGAACCTGGCCGAGGTTTTCTCCTGGTACTCCTTCGACCGCGAGTTCCGCTACCGCAACGAGTTCCGCCTGCCGGACCCGCTCGTCCTCGCCCGCCGCCGGATCGAGGACGTCGAGCGGGCGGTGCTTGGCGAGGAGCACGCCGAAGGGCTGGTCATCTCCGAAGGCCACAACCCCAACTTCTACGGTGCCGCCCGCGCCTGGGCTCTCGGCGCCACGATGGCGGAGATCGGGGAGCGGCTCGAGCTCTCCGAGGGCGACCTAGTGCTGACCTTCAATAAGACGATCGACTTGATGCGCCAAGTCCGAGAGATGCTGGCGGATGTCGCCCCGGATCGGCCGTTGCGGTCTCGCCTGGCCGAGGCGGAGCGGCTGCTCAAGCGCGACATCGTCGAGCAGTCGCTGACGCTCGGTTTCGCCCCGATTGAGCTGCCGGACCTCGTCCTTCCGGAGCCCGAGGCGGCACCCGCCCCGGCACCGAGTCCCGTCCGCGCACAGAACCGCCGGGCCAAAGCAGCTCCACCTCCCGAGGAGGCACCGGTCGCGGCGGACGGAGCACATCGGCTTCCGGCGCACGCCCATCCCGACCCTTCGGCCCCGGAGGCGAAGTCGAAGCGGACGAGCCGTCCCCGGAAGAGCTCGTCGACCGGGGAACCGGGGGCGATCGTCATCCGCACGACGGACACCGCGGTCGACAACGCTTCCGCCAAACCGAGCACGAGAAAACCGCGCCGCGCCCAGCCGGCAGCTCCGGCGACGCCGACCGGAACCGTCGCGTCCGCCGGCACGGGCGCTGACCCCTCGCCCAAACCACGCCGCCGAACGAACAGTCAGACCGATTCGGAATCCGGTTGAACCCTGCCGGTATCGTGGCGAACAGGCCTGCCCCCTCCCTCGTACGGGAGAGGGGCCGTGGAGGTCCGGCGCCCGCATACCGGAGCCGTTCACGAGAGTTTGCGGATCTCCCCTCCCCGCACCGGAGGAGGGGACCGCCCAGCCGGACGGAATCCAAGGTCAGCGCAGACGGAAGAGCAGCAGCAGCCCCGCCGCAAGCGCCAGCCCGAGGTTGGCCGTGCCCGCAGCCACCAGCCGTCGCCGCACCGAGGATTCCAGCATCGGCTGCCGCGCGGCGTCGAACGCGAGGAACGCCGTCGCCAGCAGCCCGGCTTCGAGGGCAACCAGCCCGGCCGCGACGCCGTAGAGCAATCCGAGGTACGGTGACGCCACCATCGCCACCACAAGCGCGACCCGTAGCCGCCGCTGGCGCATCTCGGTCACGCGCTTGGCTCCCTTCCTCCCCAACGCCCGATGCGTTCGCACTCGCTGCCGTCAAGAGTGCGGTGTAGCATACGAGGACGGTTCGCGGGCGCTTTTGCCGCTCCTGGTGCGCCATGTTCTGCACGGCCTGCGCGTCGACCAATGCCCCCAAGTCGGCCTCCTGCACCACCTGCGGAGCGGGGATGCGGGGTGCCGCCTCGACCTTGAGGCCCAGCACCTCCGCTCGCCGCACGGGTGGCCGGAGGTTCCTCCTCCACGCCCTCTACGCCGCTCCGTTCGCGGGGCTTCTCGCGCTCGGCGGTCTGGTCGGCGGGCAGGCATGGCAGGCGCAGCAGGCGATGGCCGCCGCCTACCAGCAAGGGGATCGGGCCGCCGCCGCCGGCGACCACCTCGTCGCGGTCGCCTCCTTCGCCGCCGCCGGTTCGTACGCGGACGCCCGCGCCCGACACGATGAGGCGAACGCCAGCCTGGCACCATTGCGGGCGGCCTACCTGGACGGGATCGCGGCGCTCGAAGCGGGCGACTACGCCGGGGCCATCGACGCGCTCCTCCCGGTCGCCCGGATGCTCCCCGCACTCCAAGACACGACGAGCCGGCTGG
Organism: uncultured Thermomicrobiales bacterium; assembly: GCA_902806345.1. Classification (GTDB taxonomy): domain Bacteria; phylum Chloroflexota; class Chloroflexia; order Thermomicrobiales; family UBA6265; genus CADCWF01. Next base: position 14,424 of record CADCWF010000015.1, on the reverse strand, counting down.
CAGATGCCCGCCGACTCGAAGGGGAGCGCCTCTGGCGCCTCGTCGAGACGGCCGATGCCCGCCGGGACTGGACGACGGCCGAAGCCCACCTACGCGAGATCGCCGCCCTCAACCCGGCCGACCCCGAGGTCGGTCCCCGACTCGCCTCCCTCCGTCGCGAGCACGGACCGCTCCTGGTAACGCGTGACCGCTCGCTCTGGCTCACGAGTCCCGACGGCGCCGAGGCCCTCCTGGTGGCGGAGAACGTTGACGCGCTCTGGCCCGCCTGGAGTCCCGACCGGTCGCGGATTGCCTACCTGGCCATCGATGCCCAGAGCGCCGCCGGCCTCGTCTCGCTGATGATCGTCGATGCTGCGGGTGGCACCCCGAAACGGCTGGCCGATGGCGTGTCCGCCCACACCGCCCCCGCCTGGAGTCCGGACGGACGTGCCCTGGCATTCACCAGTTTTGCTGACTTCGATCCGTTCCAGGACGAGGGCCCGATCGCGGTCCACACGGTGGATGTCGCGTCCGGGCGAGAGACGGACGTCACCGGGTCGGAGTTCGACCTTGCCTTCAATCCCGCTTGGTCGCCGGATGGCCTCCGGCTCACCTTCGTCGCCCGTGAACGCGGCCTTGATGAGCGGCCGCAGAACGCCCCGGGCGATATTTACCAAACCACCCTCGGCACTGCCGGATTCCGCAACCTGACTCGAGGTGCCATCCGGGACGCCTGGAGCGTCCACATCCACCCCGGCGGCGGTCCCACGCTCGTCTTCAGCCTCTACGGGCAAAGCTGGTACGAACCGCCGGTCACCGCCATCCGGGTCCTGTCGCCCGGCGCCCGTCCCGTCCCCGTCAGCAACCCCAGCGAGCAGGTCGGTCCCCCAGTCTGGTCCCCTGACGGGCGAAAGTTTGCCTACACCGTCGACGAGACCGCCATCCGCGTCATCGACCTCGGAACCGGTGGCTCCACCAGCTATGACGCGGAACAGCCCTTGGCCGGCGAGGTCACCTGGTCCCCCGATGGATCGGCGCTCCTCGCCGCGTCGCTCAGCGGTCGGCAATCGTCCACCCTGGTCGCGTTCGACCACGAAGGCGGCGCGACGGTCTCCGCCGCGCCGGTCGAGTACGATTCGGAAGCGCCCTATTTTGGACCACCCCAGTGGGCGCCGGTCGCCGGCTCGGAGCCGCCCGACGAACGCTCGCTGGGCGGCACCGGATTGGATCCCGTTCGATGACCGATACCGCGCCGACCGCCACCCCACCACCCTCTCCCGAGTGGAACGCCCCCGACTACCATCGCCTCTCGAACCCGCACGTCTCCTGGGGCCGGCGCGTCCTCGATCGGTTGCCCTTGCGGGGCGACGAGACCGCCATCGATGCCGGCTGCGGCACGGGCCGCCTCACCGCCGATCTCCTGGAGCGGCTCCCGCACGGCCGGGTGATCGCCGTTGACCAGTCCCGGAACATGCTGGCCGAAGCGGAAGCGACCCTCCGGCCACGGTTCGCCGACCGCGTTGCGTTCGTCCAGTCCGACCTCCTGGAGCTTCGCCTGCCGGAACCGGTCGACGCCGTCTTCAGCACCGCCACCTTCCACTGGATCGGCGACCACCTCGCCCTCTTTGGCCGACTCTACGATCTCCTCCAACCCGGCGGCAGGCTCGTCGCCCAGTGCGGCGGCGGATCGAATCTCGCCGCGTTAATGGACCGGTTCGCCGCGTTGACCGGCGATCCCCCGTATCGGGATGTGTTCGCCGGCTGGGCCGGCCCATGGCACTTCGCCGACGACACCGAGACAGCCGACCGCCTGGCTCGGGTCGGCTTCGTCGACGTCAAGACCGACCTCGAAGAGGCACCGACCGCCATGCCCGACTCGGCCACCTACCGCGCCTTCCTGGAGACGGTCATCCTCCGGTCCCATCTCGAGCGTGTCCCGGCGGCCGCCGACCGTGACGCCCTCCTCGACCGCCTGACCGCGCTGGCGGCCGCCGACCCGGTTCCGTTCCTCTTCGACTATTGGCGGCTCAACCTCGCCGGTCGGCGGCCGGACTGAGCCCGGTTCCCGTGAGAGTCGAATTCCTGAGCCGGAGCGCGGACGAGACGCGGGCGATCGGGCGGCAGCTGGCGCCGGCGCTCCGCGTCGGCGATGTTCTGTTCCTCCACGGCGACCTCGGCGCCGGCAAGACCACGTTCGCCCAGGGGATCGCCGCCGGCCTCGGCATCGTCGGCCCCGTCCAAAGCCCGACCTTCACCCTCGTCAACGAGTACGACGGGCCGGTTCGCCTCTACCACCTCGATCTCTATCGGCTCTCGGGCGCGGACGACATCGCCGGTCTCGGCTACGAGGAGTACCTGGAGCCGAGCGACGGGATCACGGTCGTGGAGTGGCCGGAGCGAGCCGGATCGATGCTGCCGGAGACGTATCTGCTGGTGACGCTCGTCGCGGGGGCCGGTATCCGCCACCGCCTGATCTTCGACCCGGTCGGTGACGACGAGGCGGCCTCCCGGTGGAACCGGGCGCTCACGTCTGATTGCAAAGGTTGATGGACTGAGGCGGGGGAAGGCGAATCGATCGCCTTCCCCCGCCTCAGCTTGCTTCTCGCCTCGTCGCAACTCCCGTTCTTCGGCAGGCCGTCGCGGGAAGCGGATGGAAAAGTCGGCAATCGCCATCGGCGCGGTGGCGACGCCCGAGCTGCCTATGCCCGAGGAACCACCCCGGACGCGCCCCTCGGGCCGGATGCGAGCTTCCGTCCCCCTACGCAGCCACTGTGCCACGCCTTCCACCGGTAGGGGACCGGATCATGGGCCTAAACGGCACCGCACTGGTGAACTTGCGGTCAACGTTTGCCCGAGGGTGACCGGGGTGCCTCGGGCGGCAGTGTCGGCATCGTTCCTGCATCGACGCTCCGTATGCCGGGAAGTTTCGTCAGCACCGGCCCACCGACCGAGTGGTCGGAGGAGGTGACCCTTGCTCCACGATCCGGCCACCGAGGAAACAGCCCTCGCGAACGTTCGCCAGGTCCTTGCCCACGATCCGCGGCTTGCCAGGGATGACGGAGAAGCGTGCCCGCCGAGTCGTCGTGACCGGGCTCGGCCGAGGCAGGCTGCTCGCGGACTCCACGGCGATCGGTGTCGCCGCACTCGAGATGGCGGAGCGCATCGAACGAGTTCACGAGGACAATCGATGCCGCGCCAAAACGTCTCGAGCACCGAGCAAGTCTCGGTCGCCGCTCGTTTGCGTCGTCGGAACATTGGTGACCGGCTTCGGCGGACAAGCGGTGAATCTGCGCCAGGATACCGGTGACGGTGGAGGCTCGTCCTGCTCTAGACTTGTCCAGGCGTCGGTCAAGCCGCCGGCATTCAAGCCTGCTGGGAGCACTCATTGGCTGCACCTGAGCCGGCGGAGGGGTTTCTCGCCATCGACTCATCCTCCGCCCAAGCCGGGGTTGCGCTCCTGTCCGGGGGACGGGTAGCCTCGCTCGCCTGGAACGCGGGTCGCTCCCATACCGTCTCCCTATTGCCCCAGGTCCACCGACTCTTGGATCTCCACGAGAAACCGGTCTCGGCGCTCGGGGGAATCGCCGTCGCCCTCGGACCCGGCGCCTTCACCGGCCTCAGGGTCGGTCTCAGCCTGGCCAAGGGGCTCTCGTTCGCGCTCGACCTGCCCCTCGTCGGAGTCTCGACGCTTGAGGCTACGGCGCTCCCGTTCCTGGCGGCAGACCGACTGGTCGTCGCCACGGTCGCCGCCGGCCGTGGGCGGCTCGCCTGGGCATCTTACGAACGCGGGCCCGACGGCTTGCCGCGGCCGGTAGCTCCCCCTCGGAATGCGACGCTACCCGAGATGCTCGACGCGTTGGCGCGCCTGGAGAGGCGATGCCTGATCGTCGGCGAATTACCGGCAGATATCGATCGATCGACCTCCATCCTCCCCGACGCCGAGGTCATCCCGGCGCTGCTGGGGCTGCGTCGGCCGGAGGCGATCCTGGCGCTGGCGTTGCCAATGTTCGGCACCGATTTGGCCAACGCTCCGGGCCCACTGGAACCGATCTACCTCGGCCGGGACGGGTGATGGCTTGCCCGCCGCCGGTTCCGAATGCGACCATCGCCTCGTGACCGCGACCGCCGATCTCCCCCCGCCTAGCCCGTCCGATCCACCGGAGCCGCTCCCCCGGTACCGGCTCGCCCCGATGCGCCCCGACGATGTGCCCGAGATCGGCCAGGTCGAGCGCCGCTGCTTCACCAACGCCTGGCCCCTCTCGGCCTACCGCCGGGAGCTGCAACACCCGGAGCAGAACCACTACCTCGTGATCCGCGCCGCTCCCCCCGAAGACCACCCACCGGAGCCACTCGCGGCGAACGGCTTCGGCCCGCGCTCGATCGCCAGACGAACGCTCCTGCCGCTCGGTCTCGGCCGCCGGCCCGAGGCCGACCAGCGGGGGAAGGCCTCACCGGTCGTCGGTTTCGCCGGGATGTGGACGGCCTTTGACGAGGCCCACATCACCACCATCGCGATCGACGAACCGTATCGCGGACGGGGGTTGGGCGAGGTCCTCCTGGCCTGCCTCTTCGACGAAGCCGACCGTCGGGGCGCGACCTGGATGACCCTCGAGGTCCGGGTCTCCAACGAATCGGCCCAGGCGCTCTATCGCAAGTGGGGCTTCGCGGTCCAGGGCACCCGCCGTCGGTACTACAGCGACAACAACGAGGACGCCCATATCATGTGGTCGGGTGCCCTCTCCGATCCCGGCTACCGGGCCGAGCTGGCGGTAGTCCGCGCCCGATTGGCCGCCCGCCTTGACCGCGCCGTGGAGGGGTTCTCGCCCAGGATGGGCGAGCGCCCGGCTGTTCCGGCGCCGCCCCCGCCGTGGGAATCGGGGGGAAGGGCATGAGCCGGTGCTGATCCTGGGGATCGAGACCTCGTGCGACGAGACGGCCGCCGCCGTCGTCGTCGCCGGCCAACGCGTCCGGTCGAACGTCGTCGCCTCCCAGATCGCCCGTCACCAGGCTTACGGTGGGGTCGTCCCGGAACTTGCCGCCCGGAGCCACATCACAGCGATCTTGCCGGTCGTCCAGGCAGCCCTCGACGAAGCCGGCATCGGCCGCCGCGAGATCGACGCGGTCGCGGTGACCACGGGTCCAGGGCTCGCCGGGTCGCTCCTCGTCGGGGTGAACGCCGCCAAGGCGATCGCCTACGGGTTGGACAAACCGCTCGTCGGCGTCAACCACCTCGAAGCCCACATCTACGCCAACTGGCTGAGCCAGCCCAACGAACCGCCCCCCCCGCCGCCGCCGTTCCCGCTGGTTTGCCTGCTCGTCTCCGGCGGTCACAGCGAACTGATCCTGATGACCGGTCACGGTCACTACCGCCACCTCGGACGGACGCTCGACGACGCGGCCGGCGAAGCCTTCGACAAGGGTGCCCGCTTGCTGGGCCTCGGCTACCCCGGCGGTCCTGCAGTCGAGGCCGCCGCCGCCGGAGGCGATCCAGGCCGCTTCGAGCTGCCCCGCGCCTGGCTCGGCGATACCTACGATTTCAGCTTCTCCGGGTTGAAGACGGCCCTGCTGCGAGCGGTCGCTCCCTATCGCCTCTCGGACGCGTCCCCCGACCCGGCGACCGCGAACGGTCCGGCCGGTCCCTTCCGCGAGCACACTCCGCCGCGGCTGGCAGCCGAGACGCCGGTCGGTGACCTCGCGGCTGGTTTTCAGACCGCGATCGTCGAGCCGCTCGTCGTCAAGACCGTCCGCGCGGCCGGTGCGTTCGGCGCCCGCGCGGTGCTACTCGCCGGCGGCGTCGCCGCCAACCGCGCCCTCCGGGATACCCTCGCCGCCCGCCTCCAAGAGGAGCTCGGCGAAGGCGTCGCGTTCCGGTCGCCCCCGTTCGCGTACTGCACCGACAACGCGGCGATGATCGCCGGTACCGCTTACTGGGCGCTCCGGCGCGGCACGCAGATCGGCTGGGAAGCGGATGTGCATCCGCGCTGGCCGCTCGTGGTGACACCCGGCTGACCGGATCGCGGTCGGTCTGGCGGCGCCTACGACTCCCCTCTCCGTCGAGCGAGTGAGGGCGGTGGCCGGAGTTCGTCACCGCCGAGCGGCCTCCGATCCAGGTTCTGGCCAAGAACCTCCCGGTCTGCCCGCCGAGGAGGCCCGGACGATCAGGTCGCTTTCGAGTCGGAAAGTCTGGGCCTCGCCAACCAGACCGATCGCCCGGTCCAAGAGCGCCCTCGTCGCGAGCTGGGCGCTCTCGGTGCGGGCGATGTCGACGGTCGTCAACGGCGGGTCCGTGAACGGCGCGTAGGGATCGTTGTCCGTCCCGACTACCGACACATCGGCCGGCACCCGCAACCCGTTCCGCTTCAGCGCGTGGAGGACGCCGACCGCCATCAGGTCGGCGGTGACGTAGAGGGCCGACGGAAACGCCGACGTGCCCAAGGTGACGTCGATCACCAGGCGCTCCGTCGCCTCTGCCCCACCGGACTCGGAGAACGCCCCGTGCGCGATGCAGGGGGCGGACACCACGATCCCCGCCCGCTGCCGCAACCTCCCCAGGAATCCGTCCCGCCGGTCATCCAGCGCGGCGCCAGGGATGTCGGCGGCGACGACGCCGAACCGCTCGTGCCCGAGGTCGAGGAGGTGGTCGGCGACGCGGGCACCGACGAGGTGGTTGTCGACGTTCACCCACCCGTGTCCCTCGACGCTCCGCTGCACCAGCACGAGCGGTACCGTCAGCGGTCCGCTCTGCCGCAGGTAGCGGTCGTCCTCGGGGAGGGTGCTGAAGACGATCGCCCCGTTGTAGCGCGCGTTGCTGCGCAGGGAGCGGACCTCCGCCAGCCGGCCGCCCTGGTAGGTCTCGATCAAGAGATCCGGTGCTCCGACGCTCCGCTCGGCCGCCCAAGCGTCGAGCGTTTCCCGGATCGGGCCGACGGCCCGGACCGTGATCGTCAACCGCTCGTCGTCCGGCAGCAGCATCCCGATCGTCAATGGCGGCGGCCCGTTCGCGGACCGCAGCCGGCGGGCGACCAGGTTCGGGGTGTAGCCGAGCAGCCGGGCCGACTCCAGGACCTGGCGCGTCGTCGCCGCGCTGATGCGGTGCTCGCCGTCGCGGCCATTAAGCACCAGCGACACGGTCGTCACCGATGTCTGGGCATGCCGCGCGATCTGTTTGAGGGTCGGCATCCCGATTCCTGCCCGCCACGCCGAGGCCGTTCGTGGCCACAGCCGCCGAGAGCTTGACAGGCTCGCCGGCCACCGATAGGCTACCATCAATGGTAAAACGTTTTAGCAAGCGTGCTCCGCGCAGAGACGCGCTTCCCAGACGGCAACGCTGTCGGTCGGCGCCTGGTCCGAAACGGCAACGTGCGGTTCTCGAAGAGGAGGACGGCGATGATCGGCACCCGCGAGCGACGTCATTCCCGGCGACAGATGATCAAGGCCGGCACCGGCGCCGCCGCGATGGGTCTCGGCGGCGGCCTGGTACGGGCCACCCCAGCAGCGGCCCACCGCGCCCAGGCGGACTTCGACTGGCGACGCTACGAGGGCGAGTCGATCAACGTCCTCCTCGCGCTCAGCCCCCGCAGCGACCTCCTCGTCGAGTACCAGCCCGAGTTCGAGGAGCTGACCGGGATCACCGTCACGTCCGACGTCGTCCCCGAACAGCAGCAGCGTCAGAAGCAGATCATCGAGTTCACCTCGGGCAACCCAAGCTTCGACGTGACCGCCGTCTCCTGGCACGTCCAGAAGGGCCTGTTCGGGCGCGGCGGCTTCCTGCTCGACCTCCGCGAGTTCCTCGATGACCCGGCGATGACCGCGCCCGACTACGACCTCGCCGACTTCTCGCCGGCGGCCATGGCCTTCGCCACCCAGGCCGACGGCCGAATGGACACCCTCCCCTACAACATCGACTACTGGATCCTGTACTGGAACCAGGAGATCTTCGATCAGAAGGGGGTCGCCTTTCCCGAGACCCTGGAGGAAACCGTTGCCGCCGCCGAGGCGCTGCACGACCCGGCCAACGGCGTCTACGGCTTCGTCGCCCGCGGCCTGAAGAACGCCAACGTCCCCGTCTGGACCTCCTTCATGCAGGGCTGGGAGGCGGTGCCGATCGACGACCAGGGGCAACTCCAAACGACCACCGAGGCCGCCGTCGCCGCCGCCACCGTCTACCAGGAGCTCCTGGCGTCCTACGCGCCGCCGGGCGTCAGCGGCTTCAACTGGAACGAATGCCAAACGACCTTCGGCCAGGGAACCGCCGCGATGTGGTTCGACGGCATCGGCTTCGCGACGCCGCTCGAGGACCCCGCCCAGTCGCGCGTCGTGGGCAAGGTCGGCTACGGGCTCCAGCCGGCTGGTCCGGAGGCCCGCCACTCGGGCACGTTCGGCGACGGCCTCGGCGTCTCGGCCGGGAGCGACAAGCACGGCCCGGCCTACTTCTACAGCCAGTGGGCCACGAACAAGCAGAACCAGGCCCGTGTCCTGGCCTCCGGCGCCGGCGCCCCCGCCCGCACCTCGGCCTACACCGACCCCGAGGCGCTGGCCAACCTGACGGTGCCCCAGGGGTGGGTCGACGCGCTGATCGCCTCCGGCGAGATCGGCCTGCCGAGCCTGCCCCAGATCGTGCCCGTCACCGAGTTCCGCGACATCTTCGGCATCGCCCTCACGAACATGATCACCGGCGCCGACCCGGAGCAAGAGCTTGCTCGGGCGACCGAGGAGTTCCGCCCGATCCTCGACCAGAGCCTCGCGTCCTGACCCCGTCCAACCGGCGGCGAGCGCTCCGGTAGCGTTCGCCGCCGTGCCTCCGGCCCCCCAAGGAGCGGTTGACGTGGGCATGACCCTGACGAGCGCGGCGCGGCATCCCGGTCGACCGGCGCGGAGAGCGGTCGCTTCCTACCGCCGGCGCGACAAGTACATCCGGTTCGCCCTGCCGGCACTGCTCGTCGTCGCCGCCGTCATCGTCTTCCCCTGGCTCTACACCCTGTACATGAGCGTCCAGGAGTGGCAGGTCGGGTCCGACCGCGTCTTCGTCGGCCTCGACAACTACGCGAACCTGCTGCGCGACGCCCGCTTTCACGCCGCCGTCGGCCGGACCCTCGTCTACACCGTGCTTGCCGTCACCCTGCCGGTCGTCCTCGGCACGGTCGCGGCCGTCTTCTTCCACCGGGATTTTCCGTGGCGCGGCTTCTTCCGCGGGATCTTCGTGCTGCCGATGATGGCCACCCCGGTCGCCATTGCCCTCGTCTGGACGATGATGTTCCATCCCCAGCTCGGCGTCCTGAACTACCTGCTCTCGCTGGTCGGGCTGCCCCCCTCCCTCTGGGTCTACGCGCCTGACACGGTCATCCCCGCCCTTGTCCTCGTCGAGACGTGGCAGTGGACGCCGTTGGTGATGCTGATCGTCCTCGGCGGCCTCGCGGCGATGCCTACCGAGCCGCTGGAGTCGGCGGTCGTCGACGGCGCCAGTCCCTGGCGCGTTCTGCGGGACATCACCCTACCGCTCACCCTCCCCTTCATCATGGTCGCCGTCGTCCTCCGCGCGATCGACGCCCTCAAGGCGTTCGACACCATCTTCGCGATCACCCAAGGCGGGCCGGGCACCGCATCCGAAACCATCAACATCTACCTCTACCTGCAAGCCTTCTCCTTTTTCCGGATCGGCCATGCCTCGGCCGTCGTCGTCGTCTTCTTCCTCCTCATCGTCGCCCTGGCGGTCGGTTTGCTCCTCGTCCGGCAGCGCACGAAATGGGCGTAGCATCTACCGCCCTGCCGCGGGGGCAGACGGTCCCGCTCGCCCTCCGTTGGCGGCGCCTCGGCCGCCGCCTCGGCTTCCTGTGCGGTCTGGCCGTCCTCCTCTCGCCCGCCCTCTTCGTCTTCCTCTGGATGCTCTCCCTCTCCCTCAAGCCCGACGTCGAAAACACCGCCTTCCCGCCCGTGTTCATCCCGACCAGCCCCACCCTGGACAACTTCCGCGAGGTCTTCGCCACCAGCCCCTTCGCCCTCTACGGCCGCAACAGCTTCGTCGTCGCCACGGCCGCCACCCTGCTCTCGCTCCTCGTCGGCGTCCCGGCCGGGTACGGCATCGCCAAGGCGAAGGCCCACGGCCTCGCCTTCGTCGTCCTCGTCTCCCGGATGACACCCGGCCTCAGCTACCTAATCCCGTGGTTCATGCTATTCCGCGCCCTCGGCCTCCACAACACCCTCTGGGCCTTGATCATCACCCACCTCGTCATCGGCCTCCCGATCACGATCTGGGTGATGATGGGCTTCTTCGAGGATCTGCACCCGGAGCTTGAGGAGGCCGCGCTGGTCGACGGCGGTGGCATCTGGGCCGCCTTTCGCGATGTCGCCCTGCCCCTGGCCCGACCGGGGATGGTCGTCGCCGCGATCCTCGCCTTCATCTTCTCTTGGAACAACTTCGTCTTCGCCGTCGTCCTCGCCGGACCGGACACCCGCACCCTCCCGGTCGCCGTCTTCAACGTCCTTACTTTCGAGCAGCTCGCCTGGGGCAAACTGGCCGCCGCCGCCCTCGTCGTCACCCTCCCGGTGCTGCTCTTGACCGTGCTCGTGCAGCGCCAGATCGTCGCCGGGATGACGACGGGCGGCATGAAAGGCTGATCGCGCAAAGGAGACGCAAACCGTGGCAACGCCTCTCGGTCAACTGGCAGGCATCATCCCGCCGGTGGCGACCCCGATGACCGAGGAGCACGAGGTCGACGTCCCGTCCCTCGAGCGACTCGTCGCCTTCCTCCTCGACGCCGGGGTCCACGGGCTCTTCTTCCTCGGCTCGACCAGCGAGACGGCCCTCCTCACCGCCCACCAGCGGGAGCAGGTGCTCGCCGTCGGCGTCGCTGCGGCCGGCGGCCTGGTGCCAGTCATTGCCGGGGTCAGCGACCCCGGGACCGCCTCCGTCATCGAGCACGCTCGCGTCGCCGCCCGCCTCGGTGCCGACGGTCTCGTCCTCACCGCCCCCTTCTACCTCAAGCCGAACCAGGCCGAGATCGTGGCGCACTTCCGCGCCGTGCGGGCGGCGGTCGACGTGCCGATCCTCGCCTACGACATCCCGGTCTTCGTCTCGACCAAGATCGAGCGACGAACGGTCCTGGCGATGGCTGACGAGGGGCTGATCGTGGGCCTCAAGGACAGCAGCGGCGACGAGACCAACTTCCGCCTCCTCGCGGCCGAAACGCGAGAGCGAGCCGGCTTCGCCCTCTTCACCGGCGCCGAGCTGCTCGTCGACGCCGCGGTCCGGGCAGGTGCCAGCGGCTCCGTGCCGGGTCTCGGCAACGTCGACCCGGCCGGCTTTGTCCACCTCTACGACGCCGTCGTGGCCGGGGACCTCGACACTGCTCGGCGCGAGCAGGAACGGCTCTGCCACCTCTTCGCCATCGTCCAGGTCGGGATGGCGGACGGCATGACCCTGGCGGCCTCCGCCTTCGGCGCCTTCAAGACCGCCCTCATGCTCCGCGGCGTCATCGCCACGAACGTGGTCGGCCGTCCGCTGACGCGCTACGATGCGCCGCAGACGCGGCGCGTCCAGGAGATCATGGCGGAGGTCGGGTTGGCCTAGCGCCGGGCCAGGTGCCAACCGGGAGCCGCCGACGACGGCCAATCGCCGGCTCTCGCTTCGTTCGGGTCCAGGTGTGGCCACCTCACCGGTTTCGGCGATGACGGGAGTAGCGGAGGGGCTCGTGGATCGGGAGCGGGGGGGTGACGAGCTGGCGGAGTACGCGGAATTCGCCTCGGAGGCGGTCCGCGCTGCCGGAGCGATCCTCCGCGAGCGCTTCGGTCGCCCCCACGACGTCCGCTTCAAGGGCACCGTCGACCTGGTGACGGAGGCGGATCGCGCCGCGGAAGCACTGATCGCAGAGCTCATCCGGGAACGCTACCCCGGCCACCACCTGCTCGGCGAAGAGGGCGCCCGCGGCGCCGAAGCGCCGTCGCCCTTCCGATGGGTCGTCGACCCGCTCGACGGCACCACCAACTTCGCCCACAACCTGCCCCACTTCGCGGTCTCGATCGGCCTCGAACGGCAAGGTGAACCGGTCGTCGGCGCCGTTTACGATCCCCTCCGCGACGAGCTCTTCCTCGGCATCCGCGGCGGGGGAGCGACCCTCAACGGCGCCCGCCTCCGGGTCTCGGCCACCGACGACCTGCTCCGCTCGCTCCTCGTCACCGGCTTCTCCTACGACTTCGCGCGACGCGAGCTCCAAGCCGACGTCTGGCGCCAGTTCCTCCTCCGCGTCCAGGCCGTCCGCCAAACCGGCTCCGCCGCGCTCAACCTCTGCTACGTCGCCGCCGGCCGCCTCGACGGCTACTGGGAGCGCGGCATCGCCCCGTGGGACGTCTCCGCCGGCGCCGTCGTCCTGCGCGAAGCTGGCGGCACCCTGACGGACTTTGCAGGCGGCCCGTTCCGCTCCGACGACCGGGTCGTCCTCGCCAGCAACGGCCACCTCCACGAGGCCATGCTCGGCCTGATCGAGCCGTTCGAGCGCGGGTTCCTGGCCTAGCCGGGCGAACCGGGGCGCACCTTGTATGATCCCGCCGACTCGGGGCGACGAGACGGTACGGTGGAGGGGGTGGCCGCACCCCGTGGGAGACGCCCATGAAACTGATCATCGCCATCGTCCAGGACGAGGACACGCCGGCCCTGACCGAGGCACTGGTGGCGGCGGGTCACCGCTTCACCAAGGTCAGCACCACCGGATCGTTCCTGCGGACCGGCAACACCAGTCTCCTGATTGGCGTCGAGGACGCGACGGTGCCGACGGTGATGGCGATCCTCCGCCGCACCTGCCGCCGGCGCACCCAGGTCGCCGTGCCCTACTCGCCGGCGTTGGAACCGGGGTTGCTCTACATGCCGGAGAACTTCGAGGTCGAGGTCGGCGGCGCCGTCGTCTTCGTCATCGACGTCACCCGCTTCGAGCGCCTCTAGGGGCGCCCCCGTTCGCCGCACCGGGCCAACCAGGCCCGCGTGTTCAGCAGGAGGGATCGCGTGTCGCTCGGGCCGTGGGTCGACAAGGTTTCCCGCGACGAGATCGTCGAGATCGCCAGCCGGCTCATCGCCATCCCTTCCCCCAGCGGGGAGGAGCGGGCGGTCATGGAGTGGGTCGTCGCGTGGTGCCAGGCCCGGAACCTCGACTCCAAAATCGTCGCCAAGAATCCCGCCAGACCGAACGTCGTGATCACCGTCGGCGACCCGGCTACCGGTCCGACGCTGGCGATGAACGGCCACCTCGACACCGTTCCCGTCTCCGACCTCGCTGACTGGAAGACCGGCCCGTTCGAGCCGACGGTCAGCGCCGACGGCCGCAAGCTCGTCGGCCGCGGCGCCTCCGACATGAAGAGCTCGACCGGGGTGATGCTCTACCTCATGGGACTCTTCGCCGAGGCCCGGTTCAAAGGCGCCCTCCAGGCCCACATCGTCTCCGACGAGGAGACCAGCGCCAGGGACGGCACCATCCACGTCCTGGACGAAGTCGCGGCGGGCAACCTGCCTCGCCCGAACTACTGCCTGATCGGCGAGAAGAGCGACCTAAAAATCCGCAACGCCGAGCGCGGCCTGGTCGCCTTCGAGATCACTTGCCTCGGCCGCGCTTCCCACACCGCCGCCGCCCGCGCTACCGGCATCAACGCCATCGCCAAGGCGGCCAAGGCGGTGCTGGCGTTGGAGCAGGACCTCGACAAGTTCCACCCGGCGGTCGGCAAGCCGGTCATCAGCGTCAACCTTATCTCGGCCGGCGTCGCCCACAACGTCGTCCCGGGCGAATGCACGTTCTCGGTCGACCGCCGCCTGATCCCCGGCGAGACGGTCGAGAGCGCCCGCGCCGAGATCGAGGAGGTGCTGGCGGTGGTCGCCAGCACCGACCCCGACTTCCGCTACGAGATGGTCACCAACCCGCAGGGCGACGCCATCCCGGCCAACATCACGCCGGACGACTCGCCCGTGGTCCGCGCTGTCCGGGACAGTGCTCGCGCCGTCACCGGCCGCGAGCCGGAGCCCTTCGTCGCCTGGGCCGGCGCCACCGACGGCCGCTTCTATCGCCAGGCCGGCATCGACACCGTCGGCTACGGCCCTGGCGGCGAGAACGCCCACGGTGCCAACGAGGCGGTGATCATCGATGACCTCGTCACCCAGGCCCGCGTCTACGCCGCCGTGATCACCGACCTGCTGGCTCCCACGAGCAGGTAGCGCAACGATAGTAGGAGCCAACAGATCGCGATCCTCAACCGATCGATGTCCGGACAACGGTGTCAGTACGCGCTCAACGCCGCCAAGAGAACAGCGGCTTTGGCCCGTGCCGTTCGATCCAGCGCATCGCCTCGCCACTCGGTCGATGTGCCACGTCCTGCGGAGTGACTTGCCAGGGCACCGAACCCCTGGATTCGAAGCAAAATCGGAGATGGTCGGCGGTTCTCGCTGCCCGTCCGAAACGCGGTCGTTGATCG
>CADCWF010000014.1 GCA_902806345.1 uncultured Thermomicrobiales bacterium | reverse complement strand
TCGTCGTGGCCGGGGAGACTCTCCGTTGCTGTGGGCGGCGAGCGGTGTCAAGACCGCGATAGACCTCGAACGAGGGAGCCTCGAGTCTCAGAAACGAGCGTTTCTGCGACGGGGGGCGACCGCCTTGCAGCCGCCTTCTCGGACCTCGGCCACGGGACTGCGCGCGGACGAGACCGCTGGCCGCCCAAGGGCGAGCAAAGGCCGCGGCCATCGGGAGGGTTCCCGGTGGCCGCGGCCAAACGTTTGTGCTAGCGACTTTGCGTGAGGGCTAGCTGGAAGCGCTCGCCTGGGCCGCGGCGTTGGCGCCCGGCATCGCCGCCATCTGCTGGGTCAACTGCGTCGCGATCTGCTCGACCTGCTGCAGCATCTGCATCTCCTCCTGCAGGTTCTCCTGAAGGAGCTGTGCCGCCTCGGTCTGGCCCATCGCCCGCGCCTTCTCGACCAGACCGGTGTAGCCGGCGATCTCGAGGTGCTCGGTCTTCATCGCCCCGGCAACGACGGCGCCTTCGAGCACCTGCGGCGACGGGTCGGACGCGACCACCTCCATCAGGCTCTGCATCAGACCCTTGGCGGCATGGCACTCGACCGGGTGGGGTTGGGCGCCCATCATCTGGATCACCTGCTCGACCCGTCGCGCTTGCTGGCGGCTCTGCTCGGCGTGCATCCGCAGCCCTTCTTGCAGCTGCGGATGCTGGACCATGCCCTGGGCTTGCTCGAGCATCTGGACGACGATCTGCTCCCCGCTGTGGATGTCGCTCAGTTCGTGGATGAAGAGATCCTGCGGGGTCTTCATCGACATCGTGGCCATGGTTGGGTTGATCCTCCCGTGCTGTTCCGGTGCCGGCCACCTTGGCCGTCGGTGTCTCTACGGCACACAGCGTGCCACCCCTCCGATCGCGGTTGCGGAACCAACAGTCCAAGGAGAGCAACGCGACGAGCCTCTTAGGTCAATTGCACAACGAGCTGCAGTTTCGCAGGGAAGAAACACCTTTGGCGAGCATTGCGGGACGGCGACATCAGTAGCCGGGTCGGGCCGAGTCGGGGGCGCTCCGCGCGCAATCCGTCTCGAGCGGACCACAAGCGGGTAGCGCCTCGGCCCTCTCCGACTACGGGAGGTACCAGAGCGGGTCCTGATCGACGCCCTCGTAGTTGACGATGAAGTGGAGGTGGGGGCCGGTCGAGTTGCCGGTCGAGCCGACCGGGCCGATCACGTCGCCCTTAGCGACGTCCTGGCCGACGCTGGCCCAGGGGTACTCGGCCATGTGGCCGTAGAGGGTGCGGAAGCCGTTGCCGTGGTCGACCCGGACGTAGTAGCCGAGGCCGCAGTCGCACCAGCCGACCTGATCCACAACGCCGCCGTCCGCGGCCAGGATCGGCGTGTAGGCGTCCTGAGCGAGGTCAATCCCGTTGTGGAAGTTGCAGCCGATGCTGGACGACCACGGCTCGAACCAGTAGGGGCTGCACCCGAAACCCTGGGTGAAGGTGAACCGCTCGACCGGGTACATCATCGACCCGGTGGCGACGCCTGCGCGCTCGACCGGCTCCGGGTCGGGTTCCGGCGCCGCCGGCGCCTCCTCGCCGTCGGGGGCCGGCGGTTGGTCGGCTCCGATCAAGTAGTCGCCGATCACCCAGCCGGTCGTCTCGCCGTCGGTGATCAGGTACCAAGGGTTCCCCAGCGGGTCGAGTCCCGGTCCGTCCATCACCTGGACGATGTCGCTCTCGGGGATCGAGCCGATCCGCTCGGCGTCCGGCGCCGCGTCGGCCCGAATGTTGAGCCCTGCGCCGTCGTCGGTGAGCACCTGGACGTAGGCATTGGCGACGAAGGCCGCCACCTCCTCGGCGCTGGTTGCCGGCGCATCCGAAACCACCTCCGGCGCCTCGACCGGGTCCGCCGCCGGCTCCTCCGACGCGGGATCGGCGTCGGCGGGATCGGCGTCGGCCGGGGCCAGGTAGTCGCCGCTGACCCAGCCCTCGACGCCGTCGGCGCCGACCGGCCACCAGCGGGTCCCGTCGGCGTAGACGGTGTCGAGGACATCGATCCGCAGCGCGACGATGTCGCCCAAACGGAGGTTCGTGAGGACCTCGCCGGAGGTCGACGGGTCGGCCCTGAGGTTGACCCCGTCCGGCTCGCTGACCTGGGCAAAGCCCCAGCCCAGTCCGTCATCCTGGCCGCCGACCCCAGCCGGCACATGGTCCCCCCGGGGCGCGGTCGAGGAATCTGCCGGCTGTTCTCCTGAGCGAGATTCCCAGCCCGGCACGTCGAGGAAGAAGCCGGCGACCCACCCCTCGCCCCGGTCGGTCGCGACCGGCCACCACCGCGTCTGGCCGTCCGGATCGTAGACCGTGTCGAACCGATCGAGCCGGAGGTCGACCGTGGCGCCGTCGGCCAGCAGCGCGGCGACCTCGGCTCCGTACGTCGGGTCGGCCCGGAGCGCGACGCCGTCGGCGCTATGGGTGATCCGCGCCTCGGTCGCCGCCGTTGCCGGGGGTGCCCAGCCACCCGGTGCCGCGCCCAGGACCAAAACGGCGGCGGCGAGCAACCCGAGCACCTTCTTGCGAACGCCCCGCCGGCGCGATCGTCCCCACATCCCCGTCCCTCCCTCATCCTGGGGCCGCCGGCCGTGACCTTCTGACGGTCCCGGCAAACCTGCCGCCGCGCCGCACCGACGGAGCGGCGCGGGCGTTTCCGTCTCGAGACCGGTCGCGGGGGGACCGGAGAGCGATCCGGGCACGGGCGCCGGCGATCGCGGATGGCTGCCGGCACGAGGGGCCGGAGCCACGGGTCGGCACGGGCCAACCCACGGGCTGCGGGGGGGGGTGGGAGCGGGACGCGCGGGAGGCAACCCTGGCTGTCGGCCGCGGAGGAATCCTGCCTAGGGTGACCGACTTCACCCTAGCATTGTCCGTTCACCTTCGCAACCGAAACGCGGTGCCAGATTTGCGAACGGGGGACAATCGTCCTAGCCACCTCGCAAAGAGGGACTCATTGTCACAATCGTCGGATTTGGGGAAGCACAAACGATGACACATTGTCACGATCGGCGAAGAGTTGACCGAGGTGATCGCCGCGGGCCGCGGCGGTCCCGGGGCGGCGCCTGACGCCGGCTGACCACCGCGGAATGCACGGAAACCCCTCTGCTATACTCGCCGGCCAGTCACCGGCCGGCGCAGTGGCCCCGTGATCGGGGTGGGGCGAACGGTCGGTTCTCGCATGCGTATTTTGCCGTCGGAGAACACGGCGTGGCCGCCGATCCGGCGGGAGAAGGGACGTTCGGGCGTGAAGTTGACCGTGGAGCGGCTGCCGGAGAGCCGCGTGGTGCTGGACATCGCGGCCGACGAGGCCGAGTTCGCGAAGGCGATGGACCGCGCCGCCCGCAAGGTGGGCAACCAGGTGACGATCCCTGGCTTCCGCCGGGGCAAGGCGCCGCGGGGGATGATCGAGCGCACCTACGGCCGCCAGGTCTTTCTCGAAGAAGCGCACCGCCTGCTGATGGACGACCTCTACCGGCAGGCGCTGAAGGAGGCCGAGGTCAACCCGGTCGGCGACCCCGAGGTCGAGGTCACCGAGATCGAGCCGCTGGCGTTCAAGGTCACCCTCCCGGTCTACCCTGAAATCGACCCCGGCGACTACGCCACGGTCCGCGTCGAGCCCGTCGATGCGGCGGTCGGCGAGGAGGAGGTCGATGCCGAGGTCGAGACCCTCCGCAAGGCGAACAGCCCGTGGGTCGATCCCGCCGAGGAGGGGATGGAGCTGGGCCCCGACCGCGTCCTGCGCCCGAAGGTGCGGACTCCCCGCGACGGCGACCAGGTGACGATCGACTACGCCGTCTTCGAGGGCGACGAGGCGGACGCCGAGAAGGAGGAGGACGCCGAGTTCGTCCTCGGCGAAAGCGGCTTGCTCGATCGGTTGGAGCAGGAGATCAAGGGCTTGCGTGTCGGCGAGAGCACGGCATTTGACGTCGCGTTCGCCGAGGACGACTCCGTGGTCGATCCGGGCCTGCGCGGCAAGACGATGCACTACACGGTCACCCTGAAGGGGCTGAAAGAGCGGGATCTGGTGCCGCTCGACGACGACTTCGCCCGCGCCGCGACCGATGTCGAGAGCCTGACCGAACTGCGCGACCGGGTTCGCCAGAATCTGCACCGCGACAAGACGGCCAGTGCCCGGGCCGAGGTGCTCAGTACCATCATCTCCAACATGGCCGACGCCGCGACGATCGAGCCGCCGGCGGCGATGGTCGACGAGGCGCTCACCGACGACATCGCCGGGATGCGGCAGCGCCTGTCCCAGCGGGGGCTCTCGATGGAGGCCTACCTGCGTCTGACCGGGCAGAGTGAGGACGACCTGCGGGAGGAGCTGCGGCCGGAGGCGGCCCGCAAGCTGCGCCAGTCGTTGCTGCTGCGCGAGATCGCCAGGCGGGAGGGGATCGCCGTCGACGAGGCGGACATCGACGCCTCGGTCGAGCGGATGGCGGCCTCGGCCACGACGGCGCGGGATCCCGGTCAGGCCGCTGCCTTCTTCCGGTCCGACTACGTGCGCGATTCCCTGCGCGGCGAGCTGTTCGACCGCAAGCTGCAGGACCGCCTGATCGAGTTGGCGACCGAGGGCCGGGGGGCGGTGCTGAATGCCTGGACTCCACCGATCCCGGACGCTACGACCCCGGATGCCGGCGAGTCCGAGGGCGACAACGCGGTTCCGGGCGAAGACGCGTCGGCACCGGATCGCGGTCGCGTGAACGCACCTGGAGAGCTCGCCGAGGCCGCCGAATCGGGCGACGCTCTCTCGACCGGCGAGCCCGTCGACACCGCGGTTAGGGAGGCGGCGAACGCCGCCCAGGCCGTGTCCCCGGGCGAGGCAACCACCGAAGGCGGAACCTTGACCGCCGACGAAGCCGCCGGGACGACGGCGTCGGGTTCCTAGTTCGGAGGCCCGGTGCGACCGGACGGATGGGGGGGGGCGGCGGTTGGGCCATTCGGGACGAAGTGCCCGCCGGCTCCGCTACCGGCGCCGCCGACGTTACCGCTATCATTGCGTTCCTATCGGAAGCGCTCCGTGGCGCGCGGCCCGCAGGCCCGGGCCGGCTCCGGACCACCCGCGCCACGCTACGGCAAAGGACCCCTGCACGATGGAGATCCCGAAGATCGAGAACCTCGTCCCGATGGTCGTCGAGACGACCAACCGCGGCGAGCGCGCGTTCGACATCTACTCCCGACTGCTGAAGGATCGGATCATCTTCCTCGGCACCCCGGTCGACGACCAGATCGCCAACCTGATCATCGCCCAGATGCTCTTCCTCGCCCACGAGGATCCCGAGCAGGATATCCGCCTCTACATCAACTCCCCGGGTGGCGTCATCTACGCCGGGCTGGCGATCTACGACACGATGCAGATGATCAAGCCGGACGTCGCCACCTTCTGCCTCGGGATGGGCGCGAGCATGGGCGCGGTGCTCCTGGCGGGCGGTGCTCCAGGCAAGCGCTTCGCCCTGCCGAACGCCCGCATCCTGATCCACCAGGGCTCCGGCGGCTTCAGCGGCGCCGTCCCCGACATCGAGGTCGCGGCGCGGGAGGTGCTGACGCTCTCCGCCAAGTGCATCTCCCTCCTGGCGGCCCACTCCGGGCAGCCCTACGACAAGGTCAAGCGCGACAGCGACCGCGACTACTACCTGAGCGCGCAGGAAGCGAAGGAGTACGGCCTCGTCGACGAGGTCCTCGAGCCGGCCCGCCCGGACCCGACCGAGGGCGACGCGTCCGAGGTCGCCGCGGCGCAGCCGACCGGCATCCGCGCGGCGGAGTAGATCGGACGTCGGACGAACCAGTGCCACGGCGGGCCGCGGCGGCCCTCCGCTCCCTTACGAGGGAGAGGGACCAAGAGTGGGGGTTTGCCGAGGTTCGCCTCGGTTAGAAACACGATCTCGCCTCGTCCGCGCCACGCCTATCCGCTGCCCGGGCGAAACCCGATCACCGTCAGCGATACGATCCGGTTGCCGGCGATATCGATGAAGATCGGCAGCAACAGCGCGTCATCTGCCTGGCCGACGATCCGCACCGTCAGCAAGGCTGCAGCCCGGTCCTGGGTGATGACCGTGTCTCGGGCCTCGACCACGGCGTCGGGGTAGGCATCGAGGAGTTGCCAGAACGCCTCCTGGGCCAGGTCCGGGCCGCCCTCCCGCATTGCGCCGGTCGCCAGGTACTGGCGGATCCGGCCGGACTCGGCGAAAAGCGAAGCGACCGCCGCGTCATCTCGGCCGTTGATCGCGGCGACCATCCGCTCGACCGGGTCCAGGAGTGCCTCGGGCTGGCCATCGACGATCGGCAGCGGCAGCGGTGGCGGCATGGTCGCCTCGTCCACCAGGCGCATCAAGAAGAGCTCGATCGCGCCGAACGCCTGCTCGGCCCCCGGCCCGAGGAACACATCGTGGCGGGCGCCGAGCACCGTCTGCACCTGGCAGCCGTCGATCGTCTGGCAGAACCGGCCCGCCATCTCCGCCGGCACCTCGCCGCGTTGGCCGCGCAGCAGGAGCGTCGGACATGAGACCAGCGCCAGCGTCGCCCAGTCGGAGCGCGGCGCGGCGGCGTCCTCGATGCGAGCGATCAGGTCGATGTTGTGCCGCCAGCCGAAGCCGCCCTCCTCGACCTCGACGAGGTCGGATGGGATGTCGTGCCGGGCGCGCGCCGGGCTAAGCCCGAGGACGCGCTCGTAGAACTCCTGAGCGTCCGCGAGCGAGGCGAAGCGGGCGGGCAGGCGGCGAACGACGGCCCGCTCCCGCTCCGCCCGACCGGCCGAGACCTCCGGCGCGGTGTCGCCCAGGACCAGCCCGCGGACCTGGCGGGGATGGCGGGCAGCCAGGTGGTAGGCAACGAGGCCCCCGTGGAGGCGGCCGATGGCGACCGGCCGCTCGATAGCGAGAACATCCAGCAGCGCGGCCACATCGTCGGCCATCGTCCCGGGGTCGTAACCGTCGGCCGGTTGGTCCGATCGGCCGCGACCCCGTAGGTCGGGCACGAGCACGGGTCCCCGGCGGGCCAGGTGGGCGGCCAGGTGGGCCATCCCCTCACCCGTCTGCAGCAGACCGTGGAGGAGGACCACCGGCGGGTGGCTCGGCATGTCCGGTCCCGGCCAGAGGCGGTAGGCGAGACGGATGCCGTTCACCCGCGCCTCCCCGGCGACGAAGCCGACCTCCCCCCCTCGTTCGATCGTCGGCAACCAAGCCATCACCCGCCCCCGTCCACTCGACTGCCGGTCATCCGGCGCGGAATCGCTCAAGCGCCTCGGCGAACCGACCGAGCGCTTCTGGCGTGTTCGGCTCCAGGGCGCAGATCGCGTGCCCGACACCCGCGTCCGCGAACGCCCGCAGCCCGGCTGCGATCGCCGCCGTGTCACCCGAGAGCGTCTTGCCGACCTCGTCGTCGGTTGGCGGCCCGGGCAGAAGGTCCGGCAAGGCCACGTTGACGCCGACGGTGACCTCGATCGCCGCTGGGTCGCGCCCCTCGGCCCGACACGCCTCATCGAGTCCGGCGCGGCGCTCGGCCAACGGTCCTGGGTCGCCCAGCCAGGCGGTGTTCCAAGCGTCGGCGAAGCGCGCCGTCAACCGCAGCATCCGCGGTCCGAAGGAGGCAACCAGGATCGGCGGACCCGCGGGCCGTGGCCCGCGGGGCAGGAGGACGCAATCCCGGGCCTCGTAGAACTCTCCGGCGAAGTCGACTTCGCCGGCGCGCAGCAAGGGGCTGATGATCGAAAGCGCCTCCTCGAAGCGAGAAGCGAGCTTGTCGTTGGGCAGCCCGAAAGCGACGAACTCGGGGTCGTGCCAACCGGCGCCGAGGCCGAGGATCAGCCGGCCGCCGGACACCTCGTCGAGCGTGTCCGCCATCTTCGCCAGCACCGCGGGGTTGCGGAAGGTCGTGCAAAACACGACCGACCCGATCTCGACCCGCTCGGTCGCCTCCGCCAGTGCCGTCAACGTGGTCCAGGCCTCCCAGATGCCCGCGGTCGGTTTGTCGGGGAACCGGAAGAGCAGGTGGTCGAAGACCCAGACGGAGTCGAACCCCTGCGCCTCCGCCTGGAGCGCGAAGGAGCGCACCTCGGCATAGCGGGGCGCCTCGCCCGCGTCCGTCTCGCCCATCGGCACGACGACTCCGACCTTCATCCCCATCCGCCTCCCCTCGCCATGCCGTCGGCTGCCCACGGCCATCGTCTACCCTTTCCGGTGGCGTCGGGTGCCGGTCCCGTCCCACGAGCGGAAGCGTACCGTGCTGGGGCACTCAACCGTGGACGGCGACGACGGACCCGACCGAATCGACCCGCTGGATGGCCGAGAGAGATCAGGCGAACCCGACCGCGGCGTTCTGGCGTTGCCCGCGTTCCGGGCGCTCTGGGCCGCCCAGATGCTGGCCTCCCTCGGGGAGTCCCTGTCGAGCGTGGCATTGCCCCTGCTCGCCTACGCGATCACCGGTTCCGCCCAGCTCGCCAGCCAGGTGTTCGTCGCCCGCTTGCTGCCGCTAATCGTGCTGGCACCCCTCAGCGGCGTCCTGGTCGATCGGGTTGACCGCCGTCGGCTGATGCTAACCACGGATATCGTCCGGGCGGGGCTGGTCGCGCTGATCCCCTTCGCCCGCGAGGGGTGGCAGTTAGCCCTCCTGGCGACGCTCGTGGCGATCAACGACGCCGTCTACCGACCAGCCGCCCTGGCGTCGGTGCCGATGGTGGTGTCCCCGGCTCAGCTCGTCCGTGCCCTCTCCGCGACCCAGGTCGGAACCAGCGCGATCCGGGTCGCGGGGCCGGCGATCGGCGCCGCGATCATCGGCTTCGCCGGGGCGGGGCCGGCGTTCGGTCTGCAAGCCGTCTGCTTCGTGCTCGCGGCGGTCGCCCTGTGGCCGCTCCGTCTGCCCCCGGTCGACACCGGGACCAGCCGCCAGCGGGCGGTCCGCCAGGAGATGTGGGAGGGCCTGCAGACGGTCCTCCGCAACCCGGTCGTCCGGGGCACCGCCGTGGTCGAGGCCCTCTGGCAGACGGTGACCGCCGTCCTCGCGATCGCCCTCGTCGTCTACGTCGAGCGCTCGCTCGGGTTCGGTGCAGCGGGCGGCCGCGTCTACGCCCTCGTGATGGCAGTCTTCAGCGGTGGAGCCGCAGTCGGCGCTCTCGCCGCCGGTCGGGTCGAGGCCCGGATTGGCCGGACGCGGCTGATGGCGATCGGCTACCTGGCGCCGCTTTTGCTCGTCCCGGCGGTCGCGCTACCGCCGTTGCCGATCCTCTTCGCCTGTTTTTTCGCGCTCGGCTTCACAGACGCCTGGGCGGTGATCGCGATGCAAGCCTACCTCGCCGAGTCGGTCCCCGACGCGCTGCGCGGTCGCGTCTACGCCGGTTGGAACGCCGCCGTCACCTCCGGCGCGGCTACCGCGTTCCTCGCCGTCGGCTGGTTGACGACCGCCTGGGGACCGCCCCTGACCCTCGCCGCGGCGGGTCTCCTGGTCGGGTTTGGGGGACCGCTCCTGCTCTGGCGCTCCGGTGCCCTGGCGGCGATGCGCAGCCACCGAGCCCTCGCCGCTCCCGCTCGGGCTGGGACCGTCGAGGCGTCGCCGTGAATGCCGCCCCGTCCCGGACGCCCGGCACCGTCGGATGCGGAGAATCCTCCACGGCAAGGGGTACAATCGGCGGCGATGAATCGTCGCCCGGCCGAGACCCGGCGCGAAACGAGGAACGGGGAGGAACGGGCGGCATGAGCCCCATCTTCGGGGGGAAACAGCGGCACCCCACGGATACGACCGCGGCGGCCGATGTCTCGGACGAATGGGGCTGGCGCTTCTCACTCAAGGGCTCGCCGCGCCACTACGACGACGTCGTCGAGATCGTCGAGCGCGGCGGTGACGCCGCCGTCTATTTCGGCGAGGCGCTGACCTATGAGCGGGGCGCCGGTGTCGCCCTCTGGCGGATCAAGGCCCGGGGGTTCTCCTGGCTGCCCACGCTCTACGACTGGTGGGCGGAGCAGGAGCGGCTCGAGCCGGTCCAATTCACCTTCTACCTCTACATCCCGCCGGCGCTGAACGTGGCGGCGCTAGACCTGCGCGAGCACGAGCCGGCCGCCGTCGAGCAATTCATCCGGCAACGCGCTCCCCGCGAATAGCCACGAGTGGGGACAAACGAGCAGCGCCGCCCCGAGATGTCGGGGCGGCGCCGTCGCGGTTCGTGCCGTCGGTGCGGGTGGAGCCTAGTCGCCGGCCACCTTCGCGGAGGCGGGCTGCGGTTCGGCCGTCACCCCTGGGTCGGCCCCAGGAAGGGCCACCATCGGGGTTCGCTCTGGGTGCTCTTGCCAGCAGTCGGTCACCACATCCGTGGCGCGGCAGCGGGCCGCGTCCAGATCATCGTGCAACGCCCAACCCAAGCAGCATCGCATGGGCGGGAACGTCCTGCCCGCGCCCGCCGCGTGCGTGCGGACGAGCATCGGGCACCCAAAGCGCCCCGGCTCCGCCGGCGACTCTTCCTCCTGGAAGAGCCGGCGTCGCTCGCGGCTCATGTCGTCGTTCCCCTTTCGGGATCCCCGTTCCCGCCGCACCGTACCGCCCATCGAGGCGGCACCGAGCAACCGGGTCGAGCGGACCGGTCTCGCGGTCCTGCGGCCTGACCCCGCCAGCGTGCCGGCGGGAGCAGCCTGAGTAGTATAGCAAACGCTTTGTAATCTCCGGTCGGGCGCCTTCCCATCGGTGGACCCGGATCGCCCGCATTCCCCGACATCCGGAGCCGCGATCAACCCGCCAACTGGCGCAGCACGAACAGGGCGTTGGCCGGGCGCTCGGCGATGCGGCGGGTGAAATAGGGATACCACTCCGTCCCGTAGGGAACGTAGACACGGACCCGCCGATCGCGCCGGACGAGCTCCCGCTGGGCTTCACGGCGAACGCCATAGAGCATCTGGAACTCGAACCGCTCGCTCCCGATGCCCATCCGCGTCGCGTAGCCCTCGGCCGCCCGAATCAGCGCCGGGTCGTGGGTTGCCAGAGCCGGGTAGCGCCCGGCGTCGAGGAGCCGCTCCATCAGCCGCACGTAGGAGGCGTCGACCTCGGCCGGCTTCTGGTAGGCGACCGAGGCCGGCTCGGCGTAGGCACCCTTGACCAAGCGCAGCCGCATCCGACGGCCGATCAGCCGCTCGACGTCCTGCGCCGACCGGTAGAGGTAGCTCTGGATCACGGTGCCGACCTCGTCCGGGAAGTCGCCGTGCATCTTCTCGACGAGGTCAAGCGTCCGTGCGGTGTACGTCGACCCTTCCATGTCGACCCGGACGAAGCCCCCCACGTCACGTGCGGCGCCGAGGATCTCGCCCATCGCCGTCTCCGCCACGGCCTCGCCGAGGTCGAACCCGAGCATGGTCAGCTTGACGGAGATGTTGGGCTCGAGGCCGGCGGCGGCCATCCGGCGGATGGTCTCGACGTAGGCGGCGACCGCCGCCTGCGCCTCGGCCTCGGTGGCGACGTTCTCCCCCAGCAGATCGAGGGTGACGGTCATCCCCTCGGCGGCGATCGGGCGGACGCGCTCCAGCGCCGTGTCGAGCGTTTCGCCGGCAACGAAGCGCTCGACGAGGCCGCGCGTCGTCGCGTTCTGCCGGAAGAACCGCTCGACCGTCGGGATGGAAGCCACCGTCAGAATCGCCGGCCGGGTGAACCGTTGCATCGTCCGTCTGCCCTCGCCGTGCCGCTGCCGGCCGCTGTCCACCTGCACGGCCAGCCAGAACCGGAAGCGTACCCGAGAGGAGATTCCGGCCGACCATGGCGGCTGTGCTTCGCTACCCGATCGCCGTGGCCCGCCTCCCCCACCGCGACACGGCAATGAAGGCGACGGCCGCCCCGACCGCGGCGCACAACGCCAGTACCACGAACGGCGCGCCGACGCCGAACCCGTCCGTCAACATCCCCGCCGCCGCCGGACCGACCACGAGCCCGAGGTCGCTCGTCAACCGGACCAGCCCGACCGCTCGGCCGCCGCCACCCCCGAGTCGGAGCAGCAACTCGCCGGCCGAGCTATTACCCGCGACCTGACCGAACGCGTAGAGCGCCAGCGGCAGCACGAGCCAGCGTTGGTCAGGAACGATCGTCATGGTTGCCATGCCGAGCGCCGCGGTTGCCAGGCCGACCGCCAGGGAGACCGCGGCGCCGCGAAGACGGATCACCCGGCCGACCGGAAAGGCGCCCAACAGGTGGATTGCGTTGACGATCAGCAGGACGAGCCCGATGTCGGCCGGCCCCGCCCCGAACCGGGCCGCGGCGAAGAGCGGCAGGGCGACGATCCAGATCGCGTAGTTGCCGTACACCAGGAGATTCGCGGCCAACGCACCGAACAGGGCCGGAGTCGATCCCGCCGCCACGGGCGTTGGCTCGTCGACCGAGGCATCCGCCGGACGGTTGCGCGCCCGGCCCGGACGCGCCAAGAGCGCCGCCCCCAGCATCACCAAACCAAGGAAGGAACTGAACCAGAAAATACCCTGCCAGCCGGAGCGGCTCGTCAGCACCCCGCTCGCGTAGAGCCCGAAGCTGCCGCCGACGCCGGCCGAGACGTTGAACGCGGTCATCGCCGCACCGCCGGCCGGGAGCGCCCGCAGCACCGACAGCAACCCGGCGGTCGCCAGCAGCGCCACCCCGGAGCCTTGGAGCGCCCGAGCTGGCAAGAGCAGCGCCTCGCCCCCGGCCGTCGCCGCCAGCGTCGAGCCCGCGGCCAGCACGGCGGCGCCGACCGTGGCCGTGGTCCTCGGTCCGGCCCGGTCGACTAGGGCGTGTTTGCAAAGGGGTGGTAGGCTTGGGGCATGGCCCGCTTCCTCCTCTCCGACGGCCAGTGGTCCCGCCTCGAGC
>CADCWF010000013.1 GCA_902806345.1 uncultured Thermomicrobiales bacterium | reverse complement strand
GGAGCGCCGAGGTCGGAACGCCATGCTCCGGCCTCGGTGGCATCCGGTGTCTACTTGTCGCTGGTTGCACCTCCCGGCAAGTACACCGCCTGGGGCAGCTCGCCCACCCCCGGCACGTCGGGCAACCGCCCGAGCCCCGCCTCCCGCTGGAAGCGCCTGACCGCCTGCGTCGCCTGCGGCCCGCCGGGCTTCAGCGCGCACCGCTTGAGCCTGATGGCGTCGGAGGGCGAGCGCGCCTGCCCTCGGTCCCTGTCGCCTGGGAGCGTCGCCGGACCTTGATCCCTCGCCGTCGCCCCAACCGGGGACCGGGCACCGCCGCGAGACCTCCCTGCCGGGGAAGCCCGCTCGCGGGACTCCTCGCCGATCCTGGGCGGGGCGCGAACGCCGCCGTTCCTCAGGGGGCGCCGCGCCAGGAGTGCTTGGGCTCGTAGCCGAGGAGGCGACGGGCCTTGTCGAGGGAGAAGGCCGTGTCGGTCCCCGGGATCACCCGGCGCAGCTCCGTCGATGGTGCGAAGCGACGGATCAGCTCTTCGGTCGGCACGTCGCTGAGCGTGTCGGCCGCGGTCACGTTGAACGCCGCGAACCCCAGCCCCTCCGCCTCGATCCCGAGCCGACACGCCGCCGCCGCATCCCGGACGTCGACGTAGCCCCACAGCAGCCGCCACCAGTCGTCGGCCTCCGGGTCGACACTCAGCTCGGCCGCCTTCGCCCGCGCCTCCTCCTCGCGGGCGACCCAGTGGAAGCGGAGGGCGGCGACGGCCATCCCGGTCCGCCGATGAACCATCTCGGCGGTCCGCTCGTCGACCTCCTTCGAGAGGCCGTAGGCGTCGCGGACCAGCAGGGGGTGGTCCTCGTCGACCGGGGCGTAGGCCGGGGCGAAGGGCTGCGGGGCCCAGGCCGTGCCGAGGGCGGAGAGGCTGGAGGCGATGACGGCCTTGCGGACGCCGAGGAGCGACGCCGCCTGGAGCACGGCAAAGGTGGCGCGGGTGTTGTTGGCGAAGACGACCTCGTCGGCGTGGCCGTACGGGGCCGGGATGGCCCCGAGGTGGACGACGGCCGCGCAGCCGGCGAGGGCGCCGGCGACCTGGCCGACGTCGCCGAGGTCGGTCTCCCGCCAGGGCGCCAGCCCGGCGGCCTCGGCCCGCGGCGGGCAGCGGTCGGCGTTGGCGGGGGCGTGGCCGTGGGCGAGGAGGTCGCGCACCACCGCCTCCCCCAATCGCCCGCTGCCGCCCGTGACCAGGACCCGCATACCCCCTACCCCCTCCACCGGAGTAACAACGCCGACGCCGCCCGCCACGGTCGGCGCTGGCGACCCGTTCTGGAGAGCGGCATCGTACCCCCACGAGGGCGACGGCGCGATCTGTTGTTGGCTCCCCGCGGTCAGGGTTGGCCTCCGGCACGCCGTTCTCGATCGACCAGCCCAGCTCGTCCGAGATGTCCCGCAGGCCGTTGTCGAAGACGGCGCGCGCCCGCCCCAGCGTCTCCCGGTCGCCGGTGAGCTCGGCCAGCTGCGCGAGCGACGACACCGTGCAGGTGATCGAGTGGGTGTGGTGCCCCAGGCGGCCGAGGTCGTAGGCGCCGTCGGCGCCG
The DNA here is from genome assembly GCA_902806345.1 of uncultured Thermomicrobiales bacterium. Taxonomy (GTDB): domain Bacteria; phylum Chloroflexota; class Chloroflexia; order Thermomicrobiales; family UBA6265; genus CADCWF01. Next base: position 11,251 of record CADCWF010000013.1, on the reverse strand, counting down.
AAGCCCTCGGCCGTCGCCTTGGCGGCGAGGGTTTCGGCGAGGGCGAGCGCCGCCTCGGACCCGGTTGCCCCGTGGTACTTGACGAGCGGGCCGATCGCCCGGGCCAGCCCGCTGATGAAGGGCGCGTCCCACTCGACGACCTCGATCCCGAGCCGGCCCTCGAGCCCGTCCCGGTCCCAGCCGTGCTGCGGGTCCCAGAGGCGGTCGATGGCGGCGATGCTCGCCTCGGCGACCGCCCCCGCCCCCTCCGAACCCCGGAATTGGGCGAGTGTCTTGAGGTGTCAGTCGACGCCGACGGCCATCGCCGGGTAGAAGGGGTTCGCCCCACCGGCGAGGCCATCGGGTAGCGCAAGCACCCCCACGGGGCTGCCGAACTCGAACGAGAGCACGTGCTCCTCGACCGGATGCACCGGGTAACCTAGGGACTCTAGGCCCGCGATCGTCTCTGCGGGGAGTCGGTCGCTGACCTCGAGTCGCCGCGTGGAGTAGTCGATCCGGGGCGCCGTGATGGCTTCCTGGATGCCCATGCCGAAGTCGACCACGTTCGCCACGATCTGGGGAACGGCATTTAGAATGCGCCGGCCGCCCATCGCCCCGAGCGACATGAAGCTCTGACCGTCCCGCAGGAGGAGGATCGGAGCCATGTTGGCCAGCGGCCGCTTCCCACCCTCGATGGAGTTCGGGCGACCGGGCTCGGGGTCGAACCACATCATCCCGTTGTTCAGCAGCACCCCCGTTCCCGGTACGACGACGCGGCTCCCCCAGCCGGAGAGCAGCGTCTGGGTGAGCGACACCGCGTTGCCTGCGCGGTCGACGACCGAGACGTGCGTCGTCGTCATGGGGAGCCGCCCGTACCCCGGCTCGGAGGTTTCCGGGTCGTGGGCGACGCCGAGTCGCCCGCGGTCGCCGGCGAGAACGGTCTCCCGGGCGCGGTCGGGCAGGAACCCGGTCCGCTGCTCGGCCGCGTAGGCCTTCGAGACGAGTTCGGCGACGGGGACCGGGACGAAGTCCGGATCGGCCAGGTAGGCGAAGCGGTCGACCAGGGCCTGCCGGCAGGCTTCGGCGATCTCGTGCAGCGCCGCCACGCTGTTGTGTCCCAGTCGCGCGAGGGGAGCGCCCTCCATCAGGTTCAGCGTTTCCAGCACGGTCGGGCCGCCGGACGCGGCGGGCGCCCCGACCACCTCGTGCCCCCGGTAGCCGCTCCGCAGCGGGGGGACGACCCGGGCCCGGTAGGAGGCCAAGTCGCCGGCGTCGATCAGGCCGTCGTTGGCCCGCATGTCGGCGACGATCGCGTCGGCGATCGGTCCTTCGTAGAAGACCCGCGGACCCTCGGCGGCGATCGACCGCAGGGTGGCGGCCAGGTCGGGCTGACGGAGCGGGCGCATCAGCCCGGGCAGGGGGGAGGGCGGCACCCCGTCGTCGGTGAACGTGGCGCGCGTGGCCGGATAGCGGTTGAGGTTCTCAAGGTCGATCGCCACGTAGAGGGCGGTGTGCCAGCTGACCGGGAATCCCTCGTCGGCCAGCCGGATGGCCGGGGCGAGCGCCTCGGCAAGCGGGACCGTTCCGAACCGCTCCAGAGCGAGGGCGAGTCCGGCGACGGTCCCGGGTACCGCCACCGCTCGGTGGCCGACGGTGTTGGCGTTGCCCTCGACCGCCGGCCAGCCGAACAAGTCCTGGTCCGACCCGCCGGCCAAGGGGTACATGCCGGCCGATGCTGCCCGCGGCGCCACCATGGCGTAGTCGACCACGACTGTTTCGCCCCGCTCGGGGAGGTGGGCGACGAGGAAACCGCCGCCGCCCACCCCACTCATGAACGGCTCAACAACGCCGAGCGCGAAAGCCGCCGTGACGGCGGCGTCGACGGCGTTCCCGCCCCGCCGCAGCACTTCGGCCCCGAGCTCGGCCGCTATCCGGTCCTTGGTTGCAACCATGCCGCCGGGGGCCCGTGCCTCATGCCGGTCCAGGATCCAGTCGGTCCGGGTGCTCACCGCTCGCTGCCCTTGCGCGCCCCGCGCGCCCGCCCCGTCGCCGCCTCGTCCACCTCCGGGACGCCGTCCCGCGTCGCGATCGCCACCCCGTAGTCGCGGAGGGCGCCTTCGGGGCTGACGAAGCCGTCCAGCACGTCCTCCAGCACTCGACCCGGGTCGCGGGCGGCCGGGTCGCCCCAGCCGCCGCCGCCGGGCGCCTCGTTGGTGAAGGTGTCGCCGCGTGGCAGCGGGCGGTTGGAGAACGAGCAGATACGCCACTCGCCGTCCGGTGTCCAGCCGCCGAGCACCTCCTCATTGGAGCGGCCGAAGTTGCGTAGCGAACGGCCGGGCCGGCCTGACGCGCCCCCCTGAACCCCCGGCGCACCCATCTTGGAGCGGCTGGTCTCGATGCCGCAGACCGCTTCGTGGTCGGTGGGGGCGAACGTCTGGCGCATCCCCAGACCCCCCCGGTGGGCGCCGGGACCGCCGGAGTCGGTGATGAGTTCGCGGCGCTCGAAGCGGACCGGGTAGATCAACTCCGTCATCTCCACGGTGAGGTCCATGCAGTTGCCGTGGCGGGAGTAGGTGGCGTCCATGCCGTCGCCGAACGGGGTGCCGCCCCAACCACCGGGGGGCAGGTCGTCGGCGATGTAGGGGACGCCGGTCGCGGGGTCGACCGCGGAGACGCTGTAGGAATTGCAGTCGCCGTAGGTCATGCCGACCATCCGGTCGGGGATCGCCTGCCCCAGCGCCTGCCAAACCGTGTCGGCGATCCGTTCGCTGGTGGAGAGGTTCCCGTTGAACACCGGGGCCGGCCAGCGCGCGTTCACCACGCCCGACTCGGGAAGGAGCACTTCGATCGGGCGGTACATGCCGGCGTTGGGCGGCGCATCCGGGTCGAGGAAGAACTTCAGGGCGAAGTAGACGGCGGAGTGGCTGCCGGCGGCGGGGTAGTTGATCGGCCCCGCCACGAGCGGGGACGAATCCCGGAGGTCAACCGTGATCTCGTCGTCGCGCACCGTCAGGGTACAGCGGATCGGGACGGAGTCGGGGGAGACGCCGTCGGTGTCGATCCAGTCTTCGGCGGCATAGACGCCGTCGGGGATCTCCAGGATCGCCCGCCGCGTCCGCCGCTCGGTGTAGGCGAGCGCTTCGTCCATGCAAGCGCGGACGGTGGCAACCCCGTAGCGGGCCGTCAGCGCGTGCAGTTCCCGCTCGGCGGTCCGCAGCGCGGACAGGTGGGCCCGCAGGTCGCCGTCGATGAAGTGGGGGACGCGGGTGTTCGCCTTCAAGATCGCGTGGACCTTGGGGTCGAGCACCCCGCGCTCGTAGAGCTTGACCGGCGGAATGCGCAGCCCCTCCTGGACGATGTGCGTCGCGTCGGCAACCATCCCGCCCGGTGCCGCTCCCCCCAGATCCTGCCAGTGGCCGCGGCTGGCGGCGAAGCCGACGGTCTCGCCGTCCACCACGACCGGCATGGTGAAGGTGACGTCCGGGATGTGCGTCCCCCCGCGGTACGGGTCGTTGAGGAGGACGACGTCGCCCTCCGCTAGGCCTTCTGGGAAGGCGTCGAGGGCGGCCTGGACGCTGAAGTGCATCGAGGCAAGGTGGACCGGGACGTTGGTGGTTTGCCCGATCAGGCGCGAGGCCGGGTCGAACAGCGCGTTCGAGAAATCGACCATGTCGTAGAGGATCGGCGAATAGCTGGTGCGCTGGAGGTTGGTCGACATCAGGCGCGTGATGTGGTCGAACCCGGCCCGCACGACCGCGAAGGTGATCGGATCGACGGTCTGGACTGCGGCGGTCATTGCCCGCTCCTCCCTAGGATCCCGGCGTGGCGCGGCGGCCTCGAACCCGGTCCGCTCAGCGGGTTGCTCGATCGGCGATCAGGTTGGCAAACCCGTCGACTCGGACCGTCCAGCCGTCGGGGACGACGACGGTCGAACCGGGCTGCTCGATCACCGCCGGGCCGTCGATGGATGCCCCGACCGAGAGGTCCCGCCGCTGGTGGATCGGGACGTCGCGCCAGGACCGGCCGGGGAACAGCACGGGTCGCCGAGCCGGAGCGCCAGGGGCCGTTCCCGCGGCCGGTCGGGCGGACGGCGGTTTCGGCGTGGCGCCGACCGCCGTGACGCGCAGGTTGACGATCGCCACCGGCGATTCCGGATCGGCCACGCCGTACCGGCTCGCGTGCTCGCCGTGGAAGCGCTCCTGCAACACCGCCACAGCGCCGACCGCCGCGAGGTCGGCCGGGGTGTCGACGGGGACTTCGTAGGTCTGGCCGACGTAGCGCAATTCGGACACTCGGCGGACCGAACAGTCGGCGGGGTCCACCCCCTGGTCGAGCAACGCCCGCCGCGCCTGTGCCTCCAGTTCAAGGAAGCGATCCTCGATTGCTGCGGCTTCGGCCGTCGCCAACTCGGCGTACAGCGTCCCCTCGGCGTCGTGGGTCACATCCAGGGCGGTGGCCCCGAACGCGGAGAGGACGTCGGGCAGCGGCGGCACGACCACCTTCGGGATGCCGATGATCTCTGCGATCGCGAGCGCGTGGACCGGTCCCGCCCCGCCGAAGGGGAGGAGGGCGTAGTCGCGCGGGTCCCGGCCCCGGTCGACCGACACTTCGCGCACGGCCGCGGCCATGTGCTCGTTCACCACCCGCACGACGCCGAGTGCGGTTTCGACCGGGTCCAGCCCCAGCCGTTCGGCCAGGCCGCCGATGGCCGCCTCCGCCGCCGGCCTATCGAGGACCATCCTCCCGCCGAGGAAGCGCCGCGGATCGAGGTAGCCGAGGAGGAGGTCGGCGTCGGTCACCGTTGGCTCGCTCCCGCCGCGGGCGTAGCAGGCGGGGCCGGGGACGGCCCCAGCGCTGCGCGGACCGACCTGGAGTACCCCACCCGCGTCCACCGACGCGATCGAACCGCCGCCGGCCCCGATGGTTCGGATGTCGATCGTCGGGATGGCCAGCGGCAGGTCGAAGTCGATTTCGTAGCCGCTCGCGACGAACGGCCTGCCGCCCTCCACGATCGTGACGTCGCAGCTGGTGCCACCCATGTCGAGTGCGATGAGGTAGTCCGCCCCGATCGCGCCGCCGATCTCGATCGCACCCTGGACGCCGCCGGCGGGCCCGGAGACGAAGAGGTGCTCGGGCCGCCGGTGGATCTCGGCCGCCGCCATCATGCCTCCGCTGGAAGCGACGAACCAGAGGGCTCCGTCGAAGCCGCGTGCGCGGAGGCGGTCGGCCAGCCCGCCGGCGTAGGGCCCGACCACCGGCCGCAGGACCGTCGAGAGCATGGTTGTGGTGAACCGGGCGAGCGCACCGACCTTCGGGCTCACCTCGGAGGAGAGCGTGACCGGAACAGTGGGAAGCCCTTCCGCCAGCAGGTCCCCCGCGCTTCGCTCATGCCCCGGGTTGGCGTAGGCGTTGATGAACCCAATGCCGACGCTCGTCACGTCCGCGTCCCGAAGGGCAGCCGCGATGCGGTGCATCGACGGCTCGTCCAGCGGCCGGACGACCTCGCCGCGGGCGCCGACCCGCTCCGGCACCTCGAACAGGAAGCGGCGGGGGATCAGGGGAGGCGGCTTGCGCCCGTAGGGGTCGTAGAGGCTCGGACGGTGGTAGCGACCGATCTGGACGAGGTCGCGGAACCCCTCGGTGGTCAGGAACGCGACCTTGGGAAACCTGCGCTCGATCACGGCGTTGGTCACGACGGTCGACCCATGCACCACGGTTTCGACCTCGCGGAGGTCGATCTCCGCCGCCTCCAGGGCGGCCATCACCCCGTCTGCGAAATCCGGCGGGGTCGAGGGTGTCTTGCTCGTCGCCGTGCGTCCGTCCGAGGCGAAGGCGTAGAGGTCGGTGAAGGTGCCGCCGACGTCGATCCCGACCTTCATCCGGTCGTGCCCCCCGACGGGGCACGCTCTCCTCGGCGACCGATCCGGTCGCCGAGGCGGTCGGCCACGGACTCGAGCGGCCGGATCAGGCCCTGCGGCAACAGGATCACGAACAGGATCATCAGCAGCCCGAAGATGAGGACTCGCCACTCGTCGATGTCCCGCAGCGCCTCATTGAGGTAGAGCAGCAGGATCGTGCCGACGATCGGGCCCCAGAAGGTACCCCAGCCGCCGATGACGATCATCGCCAGCAGATTCATCATCAGCCCGAAGTCGAAGATCGACGGGCCCACCGCGTCCAGGAAGTTCGCGTAGAAGGCACCGGCGAGACCGGTGAAGAAGGCCGAGATGGCAAAGACCAGCAGCTTGAAGCGGTACTCCGGGATGCCGCGGGCGACCGCGTAGGGCTCGGCGTCCCGCAACGCCCGGAAGGCAAGGCCGAGGGGCGACTTCAAGATGCGCCAGATGATTAGGTTGGTCAGCACCAGCAGGACGAGGGCGGCGTAGTAGAAGACCATCATGCGGTCGGTCTGGGGCAGGCCGGCCAGTCCGTACTGGCCGAAGCCGAAGAGGCCGAAGCCGCCGCCGCTCCATTTGGTGGTGTCGTTGGTGATCAGGTTGCGCAGCAGTTCGTGGAAGGCCAGGGTGAGCAGAACGACGTAGGCCCCGCGCAGCCGGAGCGACGGCAGACCGAGCACCATGCTGGCGAGGACGGCAGCGACCGCGCCGGCGGCGGTGCCGAGGAACGGGGAGACGCCGTAGTGGTAGGTCAGCAGGGCCGAGGTGTAGGCGCCGACCCCGAACAGCGCCAGTTGGCCGAACGACCAGATCCCGGCGAACCCCATGATGAGGTTCCAGCTCTGGTTGACGGTCGCGTAGATGCAGATCAGCACCAGCAGATTCAGCCAGTAGGGGGTGTGGAGGATCCAGGGGGCCACGAGGGCGGCGCCGACCGCGAGGGCGAGCACCGTGCGGTCGAGCCCCGCGGACCTGACGGAGACCCCCGTCGCGACGGGGGCGCCAGCAACCGGAGCGGCCGGCGACGGAGTTGTCTGGGTCAGTTCTTCGGGTCGGGCGGTCATACCCGCGCCTCCTCCGCCAGGCCGGCGATCCCGCCGGGCCGGACGATGAGCACCGCGATCAGGAAGGCGAAGAGGGCCGGCAGCGCCCAGCGGGCACCCAGGTACATCGAGACGTAGGACTCGAGGAGCCCGATCACGAAGGCGGCGTAGAGGGTGCCCACGATGCTGCCGAGGCCGCCGAAGATGGTGACGATCAGCCCCCTCAGACCCATCGCCAACCCGACCCCGGGGTTCAGGAAGAAGACGGCGCTGAGCAGCACCCCGGCGACCGCGGTCAGCCCGGCGCTGATCGCCATCACGATCGCGAAGACGCGGTGGACTGGGGTCCCGACCAGGTAGGCAGCGTCCCGGTTCTGGGCGACTGCGCGGATCGCAAGCCCGTGCCGGGAACGGGTCAGGAAGAGACCCATGAGGAGGAGGATGACGAGCGAGACGGCGAGCGTCAGCAGTTGCTGGTACTGGACGCGCAGCAAGTCGCCGACCCTGAAGCCCCCCTCGAGCAGCAGGGGGATCGACTTGTTGCGCGGCCCGAAGCCGATCAAGATCACGTTCTCGATCACGATGCCGAGGCCGAGGCTGGCGATGATGGTCGTGATGTCCCAGCCGGGCCGCCCGATCATGGGGCGGAACACGGCCTGGTACGAGCCGGCGCCGACGAAGGCGACGACGACGAAGGCCGCGACGATGCCCAGCATCGCGGCGAGCCCCCACTGCCCGGCGACGAGCCAGGCGACGTAGCCGCCCAGCGTGAACAGGGCCCCGAGGGCCAGATTCAGGAAGCGGAGGGCCCCGTAGACGAGCGTGAACCCCATCGCCATCAGGGCGTAGATCGAGCCGAGCACGAGCCCGCTGTAGGTGGCCTGCACCAGGTTCTGCATCCGTCCGCTCCCGTTGATCCGGCGGCCGCGGCCTCAATCGACGCCGAGGTAGGTGCGCAGCAGCGCGTCGTCCGCCAGCAGCTCGTTCGGCTGCCCCTCCCGCACGACGTGCCCGCTTTCGAGGAGGTAGACGCGGTCCGCCAATTCCTCGACGTGCGCCGCGCTCTCCTCCACCAACAGGATCGAACGACCCGACGCCTTGATCTCGCCGATGCGGCGGTATAGCTCCTCGATGATGACCGGGGCGAGGCCGAGCGACGGCTCGTCGATCATCAGCAGCCGTCCCTCGCCCATGAGGCCGCGGCCGATGGCGAGCATCCGTCGTTCTCCGCCGGAGAGGGTGCGGGCCAGTTGCTTCTGACGCTCCCCCAGGCGCGGGAAGAAGGCGAAGACCTCCTCCAGTCGGGCTTGGCGGCGAGCCCAGGCGGGGGCGCGGTAGGAGCCCATCAGCAGGTTCTCGAGGACGGTCATCTCGGGGAACAGGAGGTCCCCCTGCGGGATGTGGATGACGCCGAGTCCGGCAATTGCGTCCGGGGGACGGCCGGTCAAGGGCGTTCCAGCGAAGGTCATCTCCCCGGCGCGCAGGGGCAGCAGCCCGGAGATGGTGCGCAGCAGGGTGGTCTTGCCATGCCCGTTGGGGCCGAGGATGACGACGGTTTCGCCGTCGCCGACGCGGATCGAGGGGCCGTGTAGTACCTCGGTGTCGCCGTACCCGGAACGGACGCCAGTGAGCTGGAGGATGGGGGCGAGATTGGTCGCGCCGTTCATGCCACCCCCGCGGTTCGACCTAGGTAGACCTGGATGACGTGGCTGTTGCGGCGGATCTCGTCGGGGGTTCCCTCGGCGAGTTCCTCCCCGTGGTGCATGATCAGGACGCGCTCCGAGAGCGCCATCAGGGCGCGCATCACGTGCTCGATCAGGAGGATGGTCAAGCCGGCGCCATGGAGCCTGCGGATGAGGGCGATCAGGTCGTCGATTTCACCGTGGTTGAGCCCGCCGAACGGTTCGTCGAGCATCAGCAGGTCCGGCTCGGTGGCGAGCGCCGAGGCCATCATCAGCCGCTTCTTGTCGAAGACCGAGGCGAGGTGGGCGGGCGCGCGTCGGTGGGCGCCAAGCCCGGTCATCTCCAGCGCGCGGTCGGCGCGGGAGCGCGTCTCGCGGTCGAAGCCGAACGCCGGCAACCGCTCCCGGCGGCCGAAATAGGCCCCCACCAGCACGTTCTCCTCGATGGTCCCCGACCCGAACACCTGCGGGATCTGGAAGGTGCGGGCGAGGCCCCGGTGGCAGATGCGGTGGGGCGGCAGGCCCTGGATCTCCTCGCCCTTGAAGCGGATCGTCCCCGACGACGCCGGGACATGGCCCGAGAGGAGGTTGAAGAGCGTCGTCTTGCCGGCGCCGTTCGGGCCGGCGATGCCGAAGAGTTGCCCGCGCTCGACCTGGAAGCTGAGCCCGTTGACGGCGGCGAGGGCACCGAAATACCGGTTCACGCCGGCGCACTCGAGGATGGTCTCCGTCATCGGATGCCTCGGCTGGTCCGCTGTCGGGGTTCGGAGCGCCGGGCCGGACCGCGCTGCGCGTGCCTCCGACGGCGACAACAGCGCGGAGCCGGATGCGAGCATCCGGCTCCGCGGCGCGTCAGCCCGACCGCGGACCGTTTAGCCCTGGAGCCAGGGCGGCAACTGGAACTCCGCCCCGACGTAGGGCGGGGGCCCGATCACCTGGTGCTGCTCGTCCTGGATCTGGAAGTAGAGATGCGGCATGGCCAAGCTCGGGTCGTTGAATTCGGCCGGGTAGGGCGGGACGGTCAGGTCGTCGGGCATGAACCGGTAGGTACCGCACACCCCTCGGTGGATCATGCCGGCGATGTTGTCGCAGACCTTCCGTCGGTCCTTCGGTCCGCCCGCCATCGCCACCGCCCTCAGGTAGATGTTGACCATGTCGTACTCGCTGCCGGCGTTGGAGAACCCCGGCGGCTGGCCGAACTTGTCCTGGTAGCGCTGGCGGAAGCCGTTGCCGATTTCGTCCGGGAGCACCCCGATCACGGTCGACCAGATCACGCCGTTGGCGGCGCTGCCGGCCAGCTCCAGGTACTCGGGGATCGAGGGCCCGTACTGCTCGTAGACCAGGGCCGGCGGCGGATCCTCAACCAGGCCCCTCGTGAAGGTGGCAAGGTCGCTCGGCGTGTAGTCGGTGTTGACCACGATCGCCGGCTGGGTGTCGCGGATCTTGGAGAGGACGGCGCCCCAGTCGGAAACCGGCGTCACCACCTGCTCGCGGACCGGAACCTCCCAACCGAGCTGCTGGATGCCCTCGGTGAAGAGGTCGGCGATCAGGATGCCGTACGGGTTGTCCGAGGTGATGACGACGGCCTTGTTGTTCTCCGGCGTCCACTGCCCGTTGTCGATCAGGTTCTGGAAGAACCCCGGCAGACCCGTCCCGTACCAGACCTCGGTCGGGTCTCCCTGGAAGACCATGTAGTACTTTTCGCGGTTCTCCCGCACGAGCGTGGCGGTCTGCTCGTACGTGGCAACGTGCATGTAGGGGATGCCAGCCTCGGCGACGATGTCGTACTCCGGTCCGGTGCCGACCGCGTAGCCGATGATGATCGCGTCGACCTGCTCCTCGTCGATCAGCCGCCGGAACGCGGTGATGATCCGCTCCGGGCCCATCTCCTCGGTGTCGACCACCGCGAGTTCGATGTTGCCGCCGACGACGCCGGCCGCCGTGGCCTCCTCGATCGCGAGTTCGAGGCCGCGCTGCATCTCCTGCCCGTCTGAGGCGAGGAAGCCGGTGACCGGCAACGCCGCCCCGATCTTGATCGGGCCGAAGTCGCAGCCGCCCTCCTGCAGGGATGGGGCCGCCGCCCGCGCCAGGGCGAAGGTCGTCGCCCCGGCCGTCAGCGACCCCGCCCCGGCCGCTACCCCCTGGACGAGGCGCCGTCGATCGAGCCGCCCGCTGTTGCTGCTAGACATGTCGCCTCCTCGTTGCTCGGATACCGCCGGGACCGTGACCTCCTGGTCTGGCCAAACGCGGCAACGCGACGTGTTCGTGGAAACGTGCTCGTGACGGTATCGGAGGTCCCCTGGCTCGTCAAGCGCGCTCGGGCAGGGACCGTGAGCCGTGGCGACAGACCAGATTCAGTAAGATCACGCGGACGACCCTGTCCCAGTCACGGAGGAGGATGTTGATGGCAGCAGGACAGACGGGGCTGATTTATGACGGCCGGTTTCTCGAGCACGACACCGGGTTGGCATTGGTCTCGACACCCGTCGCCGCCGACAGCGTCTGGGAACCGCAGCTCCATGCCGCGAGCCCCCATCTCGTCGGGCGCGCCTACCGGCTGCTTGGCCGGACGGGTGTCCTCTCCCAGCTCGCCGAGATCCCGACACGTCGGGCGACGGTCGAGGAGATCGAGCGCGTCCACACCCCCCCC